>CAMNKQ010000034.1 GCA_946542465.1 uncultured Clostridia bacterium
TTCTCCGCCGTGTCCACGCTGTTGCGGTAGACCACGAAGCGCTGGAAGAGAAACTCCGTCACAAAATTGAGGAGCATGTTGATGGCCGTGACCAGATACTCGTTCCAGCCCAGATTGCCGGCCAGCTGATGCTCCAGCAGGGTGCTCAGCGGGGTGAACACCGCGTAGTAGCAGGCGACCTTCAGCATGGCCACGGGCACATTGGCCGCGGATTTGAAGGTGAACTTCCGGTTGAGGGTGAAGTTCCAGAGCACGGAGAGCACCAGCGCGATCAGATAGCTCATCCAATAGGGCAGGTGCAGCAGCTCGTTCAAAAGGGAAAAGCTCACGATCTCGATGAGCCCGGCGCTGACGGAGAAGAGGGTGAACTTGACCATCCGGATCCATTCTTTTTTCTTGTTCGTTTCCATAGCAATACTCCCGGCAGAAAATCTCTACCGGGAGTATAACGCCATATCGGGGAAATTACAACAAATTTTTTAAGAAACCGCTCAGCCGCGCGCCTGGTTTTCCAGATCGCTGATGTGCATGTACTCGTCGTAGGTGCACAGGCGATCGATGATGCCGTCGTCGGTGATCTCGATGATGCGGTTGGCGACGGTCTGGGTCAGCTGGTGGTCGTGGCAGGAGAAGAGGATGTTGTACTTGAAGGCCTCCAGGCCGTTGTTGAGCGCGGCGATGGATTCCAAATCCAGATGGTTGGTGGGCTGGTCCAGCACCAGGAAGTTGGCGCCGGAGAGCATCATGCGGCTGAGCATGCAGCGCACCTTTTCCCCGCCGGAGAGCACCTTGGCGGGCTTATACACGTCGTCCCCGGAGAAGAGCATCCGCCCCAGGAAGGTGCGCAGATAGCTCTCCCGCTTGTCCTCGCTGAACTGGCGCATCCACTCGATCAGGTCGCCCTCAAAGCCGTCAAAGTAGCTGTTGTGATCCTTGGGGAAGTAGGTCGGCTGGATGGAGGCGCCCCATTTGACGCTGCCGGAATCCGGCTCCTCCTCGCCCATGAGGATCTTGTAGAGCATGGTCACGGCCAGCTCGTTCTTGCCCACGATGGCGATCTTGTCCTCCTTGCCGACGATGAAGCTCACCTTGTTGAGAAGCCTCACGCCGTCCACCGTTTTCGAGATCTCGGTGACGAAAAGGCGGTCCTTGCCCGGCTCCCGCTCGGCCTTGAAGCCGACCCAGGGGTAGCGGCGGCCGGAGGCGGGCAGCTCCTCCACGGTGATCTTGTCCAGGAGCTTGCGGCGGGAGGTGGCCTGCCGGGACTTGGACTTGTTGGCGGAGAAGCGGGCGATGAAGGTCTGCAGCTCGGCGATCTTCTGCTCGGCCTTCTTGTTCTGGTCGCGGATCAGCTTCTGGATCAGCTGGCTGGACTCGTACCAGAAGTCGTAGTTGCCCACGTACATCTTGATCTTGCCGTAGTCGATATCCACGATGTGGGTGCAGACGTTGTTGAGGAAATAGCGGTCGTGGCTGACCACGAGGACGGTGCCCTCGTAGTCCATGAGGAAATCCTCCAGCCAGACCACGCTGGCCAGGTCCAGGTTGTTGGTGGGCTCGTCCAGCAGCAGCACGTCCGGATGGCCGAAGAGGGCCTGGGCCAGCAGGACCTTCACCTTGAGCCGGGGGTCGATCTCCCGCATGAGCAGGCCGTGCAGACTCACGTCCACGCCCAGCCCCTGGAGAATTTTCCCCGCGTCGCTCTCGGCCTCGTAACCGCCCAGCTCCGCGTATTCCTCCTCCAGCTCGGCGGCCCGCAGGCCGTCCTCGTCGTTGAAGTCCTCCTTCTCGTAGATGGCGTCCTTCTCCTTGCCGCACTCGTAGAGCCGCTGGTGGCCCAGGATGACCGTGTCCAGCACCACACAGTCGTCATAGAGGCTCTGGTTCTGCTTCAGGACGGACATGCGCCGCTTGGGCTCCAGCATCACGGAGCCGGATGTGGGCTCCAGCTCGCCGGAGAGGATTTTGATAAAGGTGGATTTGCCGGCGCCGTTGGCCCCGATGATGCCGTAGCAGTTGCCGGCGGTGAACTGCAGGTCCACGCGGCTAAACAGCACGGAGGAGCCGAATTGCATGGAGAGATCGTTGACAGTCAGCATGGTGTGTTCTCCCTGTTATCCCAATTTATCCCCGTTTTTCACGGGCTTGTCCGGCGCGATCAGCACCACGCCGCCCTCGCTGTAGGTGCCCAGCACCAGCACCTCGGACATGAAGTCCGCGATCTGCCGGGGCGGGAAATTCACCACGGCCAGCACCTGCTTGCCGATCAGCTCCTCGGGCGTATAATGGTCGGTGATCTGCGCGGAGGATTTCTTCACGCCGATCTCCTCGCCAAAATCGACCCGGAGCTGATAGGCCGGGCGGCGGGCCTTTTGAAAGACCTGCGCCGCCACGATCGTGCCGACGCGGATATCCAGCTTCATGAAATCGTCAAAGGTGGCCATGCTCATATCGTCTCCCATCCGAAATACTGCTGCGCAAAGTCGACCTTCTCCACCTTGAACTCCCGCCCGCGCAGGTAGTTGAGGATGCCCGCGTCGGTGGGAAAGGCGAAGACCAGCTTGTAGGAATAGAGGGCCTGGCCCTTTTCCTCATAGTTTTTGTTGAAGCGCTCGCTGCCGTATTTGCCGTCGCCCAGCAGCGGCCAGCCGGCGTGGGCCATCTGGGCGCGGATCTGGTGGGTGCGCCCGGTGAGCAGATGGCACTCCACCAGGCTCAGCGGCCCTTTGGAGGCGAGGAGCTTATACTCCGTGACCGCGGTCTTGGCCCCCGGTTCGGGCCGGGACTTCACATAGACCTGGTTTTTCTCCGCGTCCTTGAAGAGATAATTCTCCAGCTTTCCCTGGGGCGGCTTCGGCCGACCGTGGACAGCGCAGAGATAGTATTTCTCGATCTCCCGGTCCCGGATCTTGTCGTTGAGAATGCGCAGCGCCTCGGCGTTTTTGGCGGCGATGACGATGCCGCCGGTGTTGCGGTCGATGCGGTTGCAGAGGGCCGGGGCAAAGGCGTTCTCCTCCCGGGGCTTCCACTCGCCCTTCTGGGCCATGTAGGCCTGGATGTTGGCGATCAGCGTGTTATAGTCCCAGACGCCCGCGCTGTGGCAGAGGACGCCGGGCTTCTTGTCGGCCAGAAGGATGTTCTCATCCTCGTAGACGATCGTGAGCTTCGGCGTGCCCACCTTCAGGTAGGAGTTTTCCTCCCGGGGCTTTTCAAAGAACTCATCGTTAATATATAATTGAAGGGTATCGCCCAGCTGCAATCGGGTGTCCCGCTTGGCGCCCTTGCCGTTGAGCTTGATGCGCTTGAGGCGGATATACTTCTGCAGCAGGCTCTCCGGCAGCAGGGGGACGGCCTTGCCCACAAAGCGGTCCAGCCGCTGCCCGGCGTCGTTGGAACGGACGGTCAGCTCTTTCATCGGAAATTCCTTCCAAAAGCGAAAAAGAATCGGAAAAAAATGCGTCTGAAAGGATTATACAACAGAAAATTTCTGTTGACAAGCCTTGTTCCTTCGACTATAATACTAAGGCGACTGTGGCAAGGAAGGAAAGCTTGCGAGGTGCTGCCATGCGGCTGGATCTGAGAGATATCATATTTGTCCCCGGCGCGGAGGTCCCTTTCGCGTGCGAACTGGAGACCGACGGCTTGGACTTTCCCTCGGTGAAAGCGTATGCCGCGAAGCCCCGGGCCGAAGGCCGGGTCTATAACGAGGCCGGCGTCCTCCATCTGGAGGGACTGCTGACCGCGGATATGATCTGCGTCTGCGACCGCTGTGGGGCGGAGTTTGAAAGCCGCAAGGAGACCGAGCTTGACGCGGTCATCGTCGAGGAGGAGAACGAGGAGTATCCCGAGTATTTTGTCCTCGACGGAAACGAGATCGATCTGGATGAGATCTTGTCCACCTGCCTGATCCTGGATATGGAGACCAAGTTCCTCTGCAAGGAGGACTGCAAAGGCCTCTGCCCCACGTGCGGCAGGAATCTGAACCTGGGCCCCTGCGGATGCAGGAAACAAACCGATCCAAGATTTGCTGTGCTTGAGCAGCTTTTGGATAAAGAATAATACAGCTGCTCAGAACAGCCGTTAATCAGGAGGTGTCAACATGGCAGTCCCAAAAGGAAAAGTTTCGCGTCAGAGACGTGATAAGAGACGTTCTTCCACCTGGAAGCTCACCGCACCCGGCGTCATCGCCTGCCCCAACTGCGGCGCTTTCTGCATGCCTCACCGCGTGTGCCCCGCCTGCGGCCAGTACAAGGGTCGTGTGGTCGTTAACGTTGAGGAAAGCAAGTAAAAAAGCTTGAGGAGGAGAGAAGGCTCTCCTCCTTTTGCTATCTCAAAAGCGAAACGCGGTTTCGCTTTTGAAAATCAACTCGCGTTTATCGCGGCGGGCGGGGCCCACCTTGGTCGACGCGAGGACTCGCTGAGCTCGTCTCAGGGTGTTTTTACCGCAGCAAAGCCACGGTAAAAACGGATTTGAATTGTTTTCCGCCGGCGGGCGGAAAATCAGAGGGGAGTTCCCCTCTGAACTTCCCCGGGCAATACCGGGGCGACAGAGGTGACCCGGAAATGGAAAACATCATAAAATCCATGGACCCGGGCAGCCCGCTGCGGCACCGGGCCTCGGTGGGCGATAGCCTTGTGGCCATCAACGGGCACAAGGTGCTGGACGTGCTGGACTATAAGTTCTACGCCTACGACACGGAGCTGGACGTGCTGCTGCGCAGGCCGGATGGGACGGAGTATCATGTCCCGGTCCGCAAGAGAGAGGGCGGGGATCTGGGCCTGGATTTTGAGAGCTATCTGATGGATCGGCCCCGCTCCTGCGCCAACAACTGCGTCTTCTGCTTCATCGACCAGCTGCCTCCGGGCATGCGGCCGACCATGTATTTTAAGGACGACGACGCACGGCTGAGCTTTCTGCTGGGCAATTACATCACCCTCACCAATCTCTCCCCGCGGGAGATCGAGCGGATCATCGCCCTGCACATCAGTCCCGTGAACGTCTCCGTCCACACCACAAACCCCGAACTGCGGGAGCGGATGCTCAAAAACCGCCGTGCCGGGGAGACCATCGAGACCATGCGCCGCTTCGCCGCAAGCGGCATCGTCATGAACTGTCAGATCGTCTGCTGTCCCGGCTGGAACGACGGGGCGGAGCTGCAGCGCACGATGGAGGATCTGGCGGCCATGTACCCGGGCGTGCACAGCGTGTCCATCGTCCCCCTGGGCGTGACCCGCTATCGGGAGGGCCTGGAGAAGCTGGAGCCCTTCACGCCCGAACACGCGGCGGAGACCATCGACCAGGTGACCGCCTTCGGGGATACCTGCGTGGAAAAGTACGGCACCCGCATCTTCTGGTGCGGGGACGAGATGTATCTGAAGGCCGGGCGGGAACTGCCGCCGGACGAGTTCTACGAGGAGCACACCCAGCTGGAAAACGGCGTGGGGATGCTGCGCCTGATGGAGACGGAGTTTCGCTCCGCCCTCAAGCTCTCCGACGCGCCGGACGGCGTGCCCTTTTCCATCGCCACCGGCACCGCCGCCGCGCCTTTCTTTGAATCACTTCTTCGCCTGGCGCGGGAGAGATATCCGCAGCTTAAGGGCCGGGTCTACGCCATCGAGAACGATTTCTTCGGCCACAGCATCACTGTGGCCGGGCTCATCACCGGGCGGGACCTGATCCGGCAGCTCAAAGGGAAAGACCTGGGGGAGCGGCTTTTCATCTCCCAGAACATGCTCCGCCGCCAGGAGATGGACTTCCTGGACGACGTGACGCTGGAGCAGGCCGTGGAGGAGCTGGGCCTGCCCATCTATCCGGTGGAGGAGGACGGCTTCGGCCTCTGGGACGCGATCAGCGGCGATGCGCTGCCGGAGGTGAGATCCCCGCGTTCCGGGGAGGTCACGGAGTATTATCAATACAATCGAAACTAAGCTATGACAAAGGAGACTAGTCCGATGGCAAGACCCCTTGTTGCGATCGTGGGACGGCCCAACGTGGGCAAGTCCATGCTCTTTAACCGCCTGGTGGGGCAGCGCCTTTCCATCGTGGAGGACACCCCCGGCGTCACCCGTGACCGGCTCTATGCCGAGTGCGAGTGGTGCGGGCGCAAATTTGATATCGTGGACACCGGCGGCATCGAGCCGAGCACCGACAGCGAGATCCTGCTCTTCATGCGCGAGCAGGCGCAGATCGCCATCGACGCGGCCACGGTCATCATCCTGGTGACCGATCTGCGCACCGGCGTCACCGCCGCGGACAAAGACGTGGCCAACATGCTGCTGCGCTCGAAAAAGCCCGTGGTGCTGGCCGTCAACAAGGCCGACTCCACCGGCGCCACCGATCTGGGCGTCTATGAGTTCTATTCCCTGGGCCTGGGCGATCCGATCCCCACCTCCGCCGTGCACGGCCACGGCACCGGCGATCTGCTGGACGAGTGCCTCAAGTACTTCCCGGCTCCCGAGGACGAGGAGGAAGAGGACGACCTCATCCATGTGGCCATCATCGGCAAGCCCAACGTGGGCAAGTCCTCCCTGGTGAACCACATCCTGGGCGAAAAGCGCGTCATCGTCAGCGACATGGCGGGCACGACCCGGGACGCGGTGGACACGGTCTATGAAAACGAGTTTGGCCGCTATATGTTCATCGACACCGCCGGCATCCGCCGCAAATCCAAGGTGGATGAGCGGGTGGAGAAGTTCTCCGTCATGCGGGCCCAGCTGGCCATCGAGCGGGCGGATGTCTGCCTCATCCTGATCGACGCCCGGGACGGCGTCACCGATCAGGACACCAAGATCGCGGGCCTGGCCCACGAGGCCGGCAAGGCCAGCATCGTGGTGGTCAACAAGTGGGACCTGGTGGAGAAGGAGACCGGCACCATGGAGAAGATGCGCAAGGACATCATGCGCGATCTGAGCTTCATGAGCTATGCGCCCATCCTCTTCATCTCCGCCCTCACCGGCCAGCGCACCAACCGCATCTTCGAGCTCATCAACTTCGTCAACGACCAGAGCAACATGCGCATCAGCACCGGCATGCTCAACAACGTCCTGGCCGACGCCCAGGCCCGGGTGCAGCCGCCCACGGACAAGGGCCGCCGCCTGAAGATCTACTACATGACCCAGACCGGCATCAAGCCGCCCAACTTCGTCATCTTCTGCAACTCCCGGGAGCTGTTCCACTTCTCCTATCAGCGCTATATCGAGAACCAGATTCGTTCCGTCTTTGGCCTGGAGGGCACGCCCATCCGCCTGGTGATCCGTCAGAAAGGGGACACGGAGTAAATGTTTGCCTATCTCGTCCTGCTGCTCATCACGGCCTTTGTCGCCTATCTCAGCGGCAGCATCAGCACCCGGCGCCTGGCCTCGCGGCTGCTCTTTCGCCGGGACCTGGCCCGGCTGGGCAAAGGGAATGTGTGGCTGTCCAATTTCCATCGTCTTTTCGGTATTCCCGGTTTTATCAAGCTGGGACTGCTGGAGACGGTGAAGGCCCTGCTGCCCATCCTGCTGGGCGGCGCGCTGCTGGCCATTAAAGGCAAGTTCGAGGCGGGCCTGGCCTTTGCGGGCTTTTGCGTGGTGATGGGGCGCCTCTGGCCGCTCTTCAACCGCTTTGAGGGCTGCCATGCCTGTGTGGCGCTGGCCGTGGCCGGCCTGGTGCTCAGCCCCTCGGTGGGCATCGCCGGGGCGGTGGTGGCCGCCGCGGGCGCCTGGGCCAGCAAGATGTTCTCCGTCGGCGCGCTGCTGGAGGCGATCATTGTCATCATCACCGGCATCCTGGTGGTGGACAACGAGATCGCCCTGCGCCTGCTGATTGCCAGCGCCGCGCTGGTGATCCTGCGGCATCTGCCGGCCCTGCTGCGCATCCTGCGCGGGCAGGAGCCCCGCTTCAGCTTCCGTCGGGATCTGACGTACAAGCTGGACGAACGGTTTTAAGGTTTATAATCCGATAAGGGCCTGCTGCAAAATGCCATATCGCCTGTCATTCCGAACCAGTGCCGCAGCACTGGTGTGGGAATCCGTTTCCTTTTTTTAAGAGAAGACGGATTGCCACAGCCCCTGGCGGGGCTTCGCAATGACACGTACGGGCCTTTTGCAGCAGGCCCCTCTTTTCTTTCTTGATTTTTTTTCGTGCTTCCTGTATAGTGATTTTGTACAAGTTTCACTTGTTGTTTGAGACAAGGAAAGGAGAAATACGTATGGGTTTGATTTCTGCAGCGCTGAGCTCTGCCATCGGTGTGGCGGCGGATCAGTGGAAGGAATATTTTTATTGTGACGCTCTGCCGGAGAACGTGCTGGCGGTCAAGGCGCTCAAGCGCAGCCGGGGCTTCGGCAACAACGGCAACGACAACGTGATCTCCAACGGCTCCGTCATCGCTGTGGCCGACGGCCAGTGCATGATGATCGTCGACCAGGGCAAGGTGGTGGATCTCTGCGCCGAGCCGGGCGAGTATGTCTATGACATGTCCTCCGAGCCCAGTGTCTTCACCGGCAGCCTGGGCGACGCGGTGAAGGCCGTGTTCGAGACCATCGGCAAGCGCTTCACCTTCGGCGGCGAGGTCCCGAAGGAGCAGCGGGTCTATTACTTCAACACCAAGGAGCTGACCGGCAACAAATACGGCACCGCCAATCCCGTGCCCTTCCGCGTGGTGGACCGGAACATCGGCCTGGATGTGGACATTGCCATCCGCTGCTTTGGCGAATACAGCATCCGCCTGTGTAACCCCATTTTGTTCTATACCAACGTCTGCGGCAACGTGCGCTCCGCCTACACCGTGGATCAGCTGGCCGGCCAGATGAAGACCGAGCTGCTGACCGCGCTGCAGCCCGCCTTTGCCCGCCTCTCCGAGCAGGGCATCCGCTATTCCGCGCTGCCCGGCCACACCATGGAGCTGGCCGACGCGCTGAACGAAGTCCTCTCCGCCAAGTGGCGGGATCTGCGCGGCATCGAGATCGTCTCCTTCGGCATGTCCAGCGTCAAGGCCAACGAAGAGGACGAGGCCATGATCAAGGAGCTGCAGCGCAACGCCGCCTTCCGGGATCCCAACATGGCGGCGGCCCATCTGGTGGGCGCCCAGGCGGCGGCCATGCAGGACGCGGCCAAGAACCCGAACGGCGCGGCGATGGGCTTCATGGGCATGAACATGGCCGGCGCGGCCGGCGGCGTCAACGCCCAGAGCCTGTATCAGATGGGCGCGCAGGCCGCGGCCCCGGCGCCTCAGCCGGCTGCCGATCCGGCCAGGCACTGGTTCTGCCCCAACTGCGGCACGGCCAACCAGGGCAAGTTCTGCACCGAGTGCGGCACGAAGAAGCCCGCCGGCGCGCTCCAGTACCGCTGCGACAAGTGCGGCTGGGAGCCGGAAGACCCGGCCAAGCCGCCCAAGTTCTGCCCCAACTGCGGCGATCCCTTCGGCGATGAGGACATCGTCGGCTGATCACAAAACAAGAATAAGTCTGTGGTTTTGCCCGCCCTCCGGCGGGCAAAACCACAAGCTGTTGACACTTTGTCAACAGCTTGAGGCACAAAAATGAGAACTTCCATAAAAGTTCCCATTTTTGTGTGGATCAAACTCGAGAGGGAATAACCAATCCCCTCTCGAGCTCTCCCCATGCGTATCCATGCTTGGCCACATGGGTTTGTCTACAGTCTGAGGTTTTGCCCGCCCTCCGGCGGGCAAAACCACTATTAAGGAACGTGTATGAAAAAACTTTGGCGTTTTCTGCGCTCCATGCGCTTCGGCATCCTGCTCCTGCTGCTGATCGCCCTCTGCTCGGTGCTGGGCTCGGTGATCCCCCAGGGCAAGGAGATCGCCTGGTACGCCCAGACCTATCAGCAGGTCCACGGCTGGATCCTGCTGCTGGGGCTCAACCGGGTGTTCCAGAGCTGGTATTTTATCGCCCTGCTGGTGCTGCTGTGCCTGAATCTCTCCCTCTGCTCTCTGCTGCGCATCCGCCGCGTGGTCAGGGAGGGAAAAGGGGAGATCGAACAGGCCGCGGCCTGGCCGATCCAGACCCCGCTTACCGCGGAAGAGGCGGAGCGGGTGCGGGAGCATCTGCGCGCGATCCGCAGCCGGGAGGAGACGGTCAACGGCGTCTCCGTCTGGCATAAAAACCGCATCGGCCGCTACGGCAGCTTCATCACCCATCTGTCCATCCTGCTGGTGGTGATCTTCGGCGCCCTGGCGCTGTATCTGCCCCGCGTCACGGACCGCAGCTGCATGCCGGGCGAGAGCCTCACGATGGAGGACGGGACGGAGATCTATGTGGACGCCTTCGCCATCGAGGACGAGAGCGGAACACTGGACTATAACAGCTGGATCCGCCTCACGCTGCCCGACGGACGGGAGAGCGGCCTCAAGCAGATCAAGGTCAACTACCCCCTGTCCTTCGGAAACTACAAGATCTATCAGCAGACCTACGGCACGGCCGGCTCCATCACCGTGAACAACCTGGACACCGGCGGCACGGATACCTTCTCTCTGACGGATACGGTCTTCCTCTCGGCGGACGGGCGGGACGGGGTCTGGTTTGACGCCCTCTATCCCGGCTATATCGAGTCCGAAGACGGCAGCGTCACCCTCATCACCTCCAGCTCCGGCCACTATACCGACCCGGTCTATCACATCACCCTGGCCGCCCAGGGGGAGTATACCCCGGTGCTGGCCTTCCCCGGAGAGAGTCTGACGGTGGGGAATTGGCGCTATGATTTCAATGACCCGGTGGAATACCCGGGCCTGCGCATCAAGTACACGCCGGGGGCCGTGAACCTCCTGCTGCTCCTGAGCTTTCTGCTGATGATTGCGGGACTGTATATCACTTTCTTTCTGGTGCCCGTGCTGGTCAAACTGGATGAGACTGGCTGCACCGTGGGCGGACCGAAGCCCGAGGGGCTGCGGATGGAGATCGAACTGCTGACGCGGAAGGAGACAGACACATGAACGTATTGTTTTTTGGATCGCTGGTACTGTACTTTGCGGCCGCCGTGCTGCAGTTTATCGGCACGCTCTTTAAAAAGGACAAGGTCGCCAGGATCGCCTGGCTCGTCTTTCTTGCGTCCCTGGCTGCCCAGACGGCCTATCTGCTCGTGCGCGGCGTGACGGCCCGGCGGCTGCCGCTGTCAAACCAGTTTGAGTTTGCCACGGCCTTCGCCTGGGGCATCGCCCTGATGCTGCTGATCGTGCGGCTGCGCCTGAAGGCCGACTGGCTGTCCGTGGCGGTCATGCCCATGGTCTTCCTGGTGCTCAGCTATGCCGCCCTCCAGCCCCGGGAGGTCACCGAGCTCATGCCCGCCCTGCGCAGCGCCTGGTTCGGCTTCCATATCGGCGCGGCGGTCTTCTCTTATTCCGCCTTCATCATCGCCGGCTGCGTGGGCCTGCGCTATCTGATCGTCAGCAAGAAGGGGAGCGCGGACGAGCTCAAGCTCCACCAGATGGACTATCTGAGCTACCGCATGATCGCCCTGGGCTTTCTGCTCTTGACCATCACGATCCTCTCCGGCGCTCTCTGGGCCGAGCAGGCCTGGTCCGCCTTCTGGACCTGGGACCCCAAGGAGGTCTGGGCGCTGATCACCTGGATCATCTACGCGGTGTATCTGCACCTGCGCCTGCGCGGCAAGCGCCAGGGCACGGCCATGGCCTGGTATGCCATGATCGCGGTGCCGGTGGTGCTCTTCACCTTCGCGGGCGTGAACACCATCATGCCGGGCCTGCACAGCTACGGCTGATAAGGAAAAACGTAGGGGAGGCTATCAGCCTCCCGGCAGAAGAGCATAAAAAACAAAAGCGTTGGGCGAATTCGCAGCGATCACGAATTCGCCCAACGCTTTTTGGCGCCGCGCGGGCGGCGGATCGCCGGAACGACAGCCAATCTTGCGATCTGCGGCCGCGAGCGCATCCCATGATACGCGCCACATTGACAAAAAAATATCAAAAAAGTATGGATTTGCCCTTGCAAGATGGGACGAATCCGTGTATTATAAAGTTTGTCAAATTATACAATCTGGGAGAAAATTTTCCGCCCCAAGTAAACGATGATTACATGCGACGAGAGCGGATGGCGAGCAAATTCGCGCCAAATCAAGGCACAAAAACGCAGGAATACTTTGTGTATTTCAAGTTTTTGTAACGCAGAGATGGTGTGAATTTGCCGCTAGACGCCGAAGACGTATGAATCAGCGTTTACTCAAAGGGAGGCGGAGCAAAAAACTTCAACAAAGAGGGGGTGTGCCAATGTCATTTGAAGCGATCACGAGCGTAACTGCCGCGGAAGCCGAGGCGAAAGCCGCTGTTGCCGCCGCCGAGGCGAAGGCCCGGCAGCTGCTGAGCGATGCGGAGAACGCCGGAAAGGCCGCGGTGGAAGCGGCGGCCGCCAAGGCGGAGAGCGAGCTGAAGGAGCTGCGCCGCCGGACCGGCGAGAAGTCCGAGCTGGAGAGCCAGGAGCTCGCCGAGACCCTGGAAGGGCGGATGAGCCAGCTTCGCACCCAGGCAGAGCCGCGGCTCGCGGAAGCGGCGGCGCTCATTGTGGAAAGGATAGTGAACGACTGACATGGCCATTATGAAAATGAAACGGCTGCGGCTGATGCTGGTTCGTTCCCGTAAAGAGGAAGTGCTCCGGGAGCTGGCAAAGCTGGGCTGTGTGGAGTTTTCCGAGCTGGAAGGCGAGCTGCAGGAGAGCGGCCTGAGCGATCAGGTCAAGCGCGAGAGCAGCGCCCTGATGGCCCTGAAGGCGAAGCAGGCCTCGCTGGAGCACGCGGTCGAACTCTTAAATCAGTACGCACCCGTGAAGGGAAAGCTTCTGGAGGCCAAGCCGGAACTGTCGAACGAGACCCTGCTGGACGCCAGCGGCATCGACGAGGCGCTGGAGAAAGCCCGGGAGATCGCCGCGCTGGATGAGCGCGTGCGCCGGGACGCGGCGGAGGAGACACGCCTGCGCGGCAGCATCGAGTCCCTGACGCCCTGGAAGGAGCTGGACATGCCGCTGGAGACCGAGGGGACCGAACGGACCTCGGTGCTTCTGGGCAGCATCTCCGCCCGGATCCCGCTGGGACAGGTCCAGGCGGCGCTGGCAGAGGCCAGCGAGGAGGCGGAGCTCTTTGCCGTCTCCGAGGACAAAAACGCCCACTATGTGCTGGTGCTCTGTATGCGGGAGGCGCTCACGGCGGTGCAGGAATGCCTGCGCGGCTTCGGCTTTACCGCCGCGGCGCTGAGCGGTCTCAAGGGCACGGCGAAGCAGTGCATCGACTCCGCCGGGCAGAGCCTGAAGGATCTGGCCCGGGAGCGGGCCGAGCTGGGCGCCCAGATCGCCGATCAGGCCGTCTTCCGGGACGATCTGAAGCTGGCGGCCGATCAGGTCTGCACCCAGGTGAGCCTGGCCGAGGCCGAGGAGAAGCTCTACGGCACCGAATCCGTTGTGGTGCTGGAGGGCTGGTGCCCGGCCGAGCGAGAGGAGGGGCTCTCCCGGCTCTTCGAACGCTACGACTGCGCCTGGGATACCCGCGACCCCACCGAGGAGGAATACCCGGACGTCCCGGTAAAACTCAAAAACAACGCCCTGACCAACGCGCTCAACATGGTCACCAATATGTATTCGCTCCCCGCCTACAACGGCGTGGACCCGAACCCCCTGATGGCCCCCTTCTTCATCCTGTTTTACGGGCTGATGATGGCGGATATGGGCTACGGCATCCTGATGATCGCGGCGGCCCTGGTGGCGCTGAAAAAGCTCAAGCCCCGGGAGGGCAGCCTTTCCTTCTGCCAGATCCTGCTCTACTGCGGCATCTCCACCTTCATCATGGGCGCCCTGACCGGCGGTCTCTTCGGCGACCTGCCCTATCAGCTGGTGCATATGTTCAACCCCGGCAGCACCTGGCAGGGCCTGCCGTACCTGTTTAACCCCCTGGCCGAGGGCGGGGCGGAGCCGGTGCTCTACGGCGCGATGGTGCTGGGCTTTATCCAGCTCAACACCGGCATGGTCATCAACTTCGTCAAGAAAAAACGCCGGGGCCAGCTGGCAAGCGCCATCTTCGAGGAGGGCTCCCTCTGGATCATTCTGCTGGGCGGCGTGCTGTTCCTGCTGCCCAAGCTGGGGCTCCTGGCCATCCCGGAGAAGATCGGCCTGGTAATTTTGATCGTCGGCGTCGTGTGCCTGCTCTTCGGCGCGGGGCGCGAGGCCAAGGGCTTCGGCAAGGTGACGGCCGCCATCGGCTGCGTCTACAACACCGTGACCGGCTGGTTTGGCGACATTCTGTCCTACTCGCGTATCATGGCCCTGATGCTGGCCGGCAGCGTGGTGGGCCAGGTCTTCAACTCCATCGCCGCCATGCCCTCCGCCAAGGGCGTCACGGTCTTCAGCATCATCGCCTTTCTTGTGATCTTCCTCATCGGCCACGCGCTGAACTTCGCGCTGAACCTGCTGGGCTGCTTCGTGCATGACCTGCGTCTGCAGTGCCTGGAGTATTTCGGCAAGTTCTATGAGGACGGCGGTCGGCCCTTCAATCCCCTGCGCCTGCGCACCAAGTATGCCAGGCCAAGAGAAAACTGAGCGGTTCATAAACAAATCGATATAAACACTTTTTAGGAGGAATTATCCATGGATTTCACAAGCATTTTTAACGGCTACGCATTGGGCCTTCTGGGCGCCGGTCTCGCGGCGGCGCTGGCCTGCTCCGGCTCTGCTCTCGGTACTGGCTACGCCGGCCAGGCGGGCGCCGGCCTCGTGTCCGAGGACCCCAGCAAGTTCGGTAAGGCGATGATCCTGCAGGTCATCCCCGGCACCCAGGGCCTGTACGGCTTCGTTATCTGGTTCCTGGCCTTCAACAAGCTGGTCCCCGGCATGGACATCGCCCAGGGCTGGCAGATCTTCGGCGCCTGCCTTCCCATCGGCATCGGCGGTCTGATCTCCGGCGCTGCCCAGGGCAAGGTGGCTGCCTCCTCCATCAACATTCTGGCCAAGAAGCCCGACGACTGGTCCAAGGGCATGATCCTCTGCATCACCGTCGAGTTCTACGCCATTTTGTCTCTGCTGGCCTCCTTCATGATGCTCAACGGCATCAGCATCTGATCGGACGGAGAGAACACAGCGAGATTAGCCGTTCCCGCCGGGAGCGGCGGAATGGAGATGAACTATGAAAGGCACGGAAAAGATCATCGCACATATCCAGGCGGATGCCAAAAGCCAGGCTGACGCGATCCTCGCCGAGGCCGAAAAGCAGTGCGAGGCCATCCGCGCGGACTACGATAAAAAAGCGGCCCAGGTCTACGCCGAAAAGGTGCGGACCGGGACCAAGGCCTGCCAGGATCAGGTGGACAGCGTGCAGCGTATCGCCCGGATGGAGGCGAAGAAGGCGCTGCTGTCCGTCAAGCAGGAGATGGTGGCGAAAAGCTTCGAGCAGGCCCAGGAGCTTCTGACGAGCCTGCCGGAAGAGCAGTATGTGGCCTTCCTGGCCAAGCTCGCCGCCCGCGCCTCCGTCAGCGGCGATGAGGAGATCGTCCTCAACGAGCGCGACAGAGCCGCCGTGGGCGAGGCGGTCGTGAAGGCGGCCAACGCCCTGCTGAAGGGCGGCAGGCTCAGCCTCTCCGAGCGCAGGGGTTCTTTCGCCGGCGGCCTGATCCTGAGCCGCGGCAATGTAGAAGCCAACTGCACGGCGGAGCTGCTGGTGGAGCTCTGCCGGGGA
This sequence comes from uncultured Clostridia bacterium, assembly GCA_946542465.1. GTDB lineage: Bacteria > Bacillota > Clostridia > Oscillospirales > Oscillospiraceae > Limivicinus. The sequence goes on from CAMNKQ010000034.1 coordinate 15,662, forward strand.
GAGATGTCCGTGGAGATCGCGGACATGCTCTTTGCATGATCCCGGATAGGGGGAATCGAATTGGCGAATAAACGAGATGCGTACCTGTGCCTGTCGGCGATGCTGCGGGCCCGGGAGCCGCAGCTTCTCAATGCCGAGCGGGCCCAGCGCATGCTGGACGCGCCGGGCTTTGAGGAGGCCGCCAAGCTCCTGACCGACTGCGGCTATCCCGATATGGCCCAGATGAAGGCGGACGAGATCGAGCAGACCCTGGCCGAACGCCGCAACGCGGTGCTCGGCGAGATGGCGAGCCTGGCTCCGGACAAGAGCATCGTCACGGCCTTCCGCGTAAAGTACGACTATCACAACGTCAAGGCCATCCTGAAGGCCGCGGCCATGGACAGCGATCCCGGCCGCCTGCTGACGGCTGCCGGGCGCGTCCCGGTGGAAAAGCTGCTCAGCGCCTATCAGGAGAGCCGCTATGTGGAGCTGCCCTCCCTCCTCGGCAAGGCCATGGAGGAGGCGCGCACGGTCCTGGCCCGCACGGCCAATCCCCAGATGGCGGACCTGATTTTGGATCAGGCCTGCTATGAGGAGATGAAGGCGTCGGCGAAGGAGGCGGAATGCCCCTTCCTGGAGGGCTATGTGCAGCTGCTCATCGACAGCACCAACCTGAAAAGCGCCGTGCGTACCCTGCGCATGCACAAGGACGCGGACTTCCTGCAGAGCGTTCTGCTCTCCGGCGGCACGGTCTCCGACAGCCGCATCGCCGCGGCGGGGGATCGGGAGGCCCTGGCGGGGCTGTTCCAGAACAGCAAGCTCGCCGCGGCGGCGGCCCTGGGCGCGGACGCGGCCGCGGGCGGACGGATGACCGCCTTTGAGAAGGCCTGCGACAACGCGGTGACGGACTATTTGAAGGACGCCAAGCTCATCGGCTTCGGCCCCGAGACCCTGGTGGCGTATCTGGCCGCCGTGGAAGGGGAGACCACCGCGGTGCGCATGATCCTGACGGGACGGCTCGCGGGCATCGCGCCCGACACGATTCGGGAAAGGCTGCGTGACTTATATGCCTGATCAAGAGAAAATTGTATTTGCGCGCGCAGAGGAGAAGAACGGCCAGGGCGCGTCCAAGCTGCGTATCGCGGTGATCGGCGGTCGGGAGACCGTCATGGGCTTCAAGGCGCTGGGACTGACGACCTGCCCGGCGGCCAACGCCCAGGAGGCGCGGGAGGCCCTGCGCCATCTGACCCGCGACAGCGAGGACTACGCCATCATCTACATCGAGGAGACCCTGGCGGCGCAGCTCAGCGCGGAGATCGACAAGTTCAAGGACAGCCCCACGCCGGCGATCATCCTGATCCCGGGCCGGGAGGGCTCCATCGGCCTCGGCCAGTCGGCGCTGAAACAGGCGGTCGAGCGTGCCGTGGGTACAAACATT
>CAMNKQ010000035.1 GCA_946542465.1 uncultured Clostridia bacterium
GCTTCCGTGAGACGCTCGCACGTTTGCAGGCTGAGAAGAGTTTTTTCCGAGGCGCGTGTCCCCGGAAAAAACGGATTGGATTGATTTTTCGCCTTGCGAGGCGAAAAACTCTGCGAGGCTTTTTCCAACAATAGAGTTTGTCTACGGTCTGAAACGAATCCCCGGACGCCTGTCCGGGGATTCGTTGCATTTATACGACCGTCTCGATGCGGATGACGTTGGTGTTGCCGCTCTTACCGCTGGTGTTGCCGCCGGTCATGACGACGGTGTCGCCCGGGTTAAGATGCAGCACCGACTTGGCGGCCCGCAGTGCGTAGTAGTTCAGTACCTCCATGCTGGGAAACTGCTCCGTCAGCACCGGCAGCACGCCCCAGGACAGGGCCAGCTTGTACCAGGCTTTCTTGCCGGTGGCGAGGCCCAGAATCGTGATGGGCGCCCGGAAGCGGGAGACCATGCGCACCGTCAGACCGCTCAGTGAGGTGACGACGATGGCCTTGGCGTTGAGGTCGATGGCCATGGTGCAGGCCGCGTGGGAGATGGCGTCCACCCGGCTGCGGATGTGGAAGGTCTGGGTCTGGAAGTGCTCGATGTAGTCGATGTGCCGCTCCGTCTCCTCGGCAATCTCGCTCATCACGCGCACCGCGTCGACCGGGTACTTGCCGGCGGCGGACTCGCCCGAGAGCATGATGGCGCTGGTGCCGTCGTAGACGGCGTTGGCCACGTCGCTGATCTCGGCCCGGGTGGGGCGGGGATTGGAGATCATGCTCTCCAGCATCTCGGTGGCGGTGATGACCCGCTTGCCCAGCATGCGGCACTTGGTGATCAGATACTTCTGAATGGCCGGCAGCTCCGTAAATGGGACCTCCACGCCCAAATCGCCGCGGGCGACCATGACGCCCTCGCAGGCCGAGCAGATCTCGTCGATGTTGTCCACGCCGGACTGATTTTCGATCTTGGCGATCACGTCGATGTTCTCACCGCCGTGCTCCTTCAAGAAGTTTTTGAGATCCAGCATGTCCTGCTTGCAGGAGACGAAGGAGGCCGCGACGAAATCCACGTCGTTCTGGATGCCGAAGAGCAGGTCGGCCTTGTCCTGCTCGCTGAGATAGATCTGGTGCATGACCTTACCGGGGAAGCTCATGCTCTTGCGGTCGGAGAGGACGCCGCCGGTGAGCACGCGGGTGTGGATCTCCGTGCCCTCGATGGCGGTGACCTCAAAGATCACCAGGCCGTTGTTGACCAGGATCCGGTCGCCCACGCTGAGGTCCTCCGCCAGGCCCTGGTAGTTGACGGAGACGATGCTCTCGTCGCCGAGAATCTCCCGGGTGGTGAAGGTGAAGGCGTCGCCGTCCTTGAGTTCGATCTTTCCGTCCCGGAAGGTCTTGATGCGGTATTCCGGGCCCTTTGTGTCCAGCATGATGGCGATGGGGAGGTCCAGCTCCTCCCGGACGGCCTTGATCATGTCGATCTTCTTCTGGTGTTCCTCGTGGGTGCCGTGGGAGAAGTTGAGCCGGGCCACGTTGAGGCCCTGCCGGCACATGGCCTTGAATACCTCCGGACTCTCACTGGCCGGTCCGATGGTGCAGATGATCTTGGTCTTTCTCATAGGGCGCCTCCTGTCAGTTTTTCCGGGTGTCGCAACTGTTCATATTGTACACAAGAGAGCGCAAAAAAGCAATCCCGATCTGCATTTCCGACAGAAACAGGCGGAGTGATTATTGACTTTTACCCTGTGAAATTATAAACTTAACAATAGAGACCCCTGGCCTGCAGCGCGCAGGCCGATCTTACATAAACAGGAGGATGACTGCCTTGGAAGTCAGAGAGAATCTGATCCAACTCTGCGAGAAGATCAACGACCACCATTATAAAATCACGCCCGACTGTGCCGAGTACAAGGTCTTCGAGAAGTGGATCACCGATGAGCAGATCGCCGTGATGCTGGCGCTGACCAGCATGAAGCCCTCGCTCGTCCCCATAATCGCCCGCAAGGCGAAAATGTCCGTCAAGCGCACCCGCGAAGTCCTGCATGAGATCACCGATATCGGCCTGGTCGTCCAGGTCCTTGTCCCCAAGGTGGGGCTGGAGATCTATTTGCTGCCGCCCTACACCCCCGGCATTTTTGAGTTCCTGCTGATCAACGAGAAGTTCTGCATCGCCCATCCGGAGATCGCTTACGCCTTCCATCAGCACGCCACCACCAGCCAGATCGAGCATGCGCCCAACACCCCCATGGGCGCTGGCATCATGCGCGTCATCCCCATTGAGAGCGCCATCCCCGCCGGCACCGTGGCCATCGATAACGAGCGCTGCAACAAGTACATCGAGGACAACGAGGGCCATCTGAGCATCACGCCCTGTCAATGTCGCCGTGTGCGCCGCATGATGGGCGAGGGCAGCGGCGATCTGGACGAGGGCCTGTGCATCTTCATGGGCCACGTGGGCGACATGTTCAACAACACCGGCAAGGGCAAGCCCGTATCCGTGGCCGAGGCCAAGGCTCTCATCCAGAAGTGCGACGAGCGCGGCTGCGTCCACCAGATCACCACCCTGCACAGCGGCGAGACCTTTGCCATCTGCAACTGCATGCCCGAGAGCTGCCTGGCTCTGGGCGTCACCCAGTACTACAACACCCCCGCCACCTCCCGCAGCAATTACGTCGCGGAGATCGACGAGGAAAAGTGCGTGGCCTGCGGCCAGTGCACCGACCGCTGCGCCAACAACGCCATCCAGATGGGCCAGAAGCTCTGCGCCAAAACGCCCATCGTCCACAAGCATATGGAGCTGCCCGACGATATCGAGTGGACGCCCGAGCACTGGAATCCGGAGCACCGCACCAATCGGGAGTATGTGGCCCCCGAGGGCACCGCGCCTTGCAAGACCGCATGTCCCGCTCACATCGCCGTTCAGGGCTACCTGAAGCTGGCGGCCCAGGGCCGGTATCTGGAGGCTCTGGAGCTCATCAAGAAGGAGAACCCCCTGCCCGCCGTCTGCGGCCGTATCTGTAACCGCAAGTGCGAGGATGAGTGCACCCGCGCCCGCCTGGACAAGGCCGTGGCCATCGACGAGGTGAAGAAGTTCATCGCCGATAAGGAGTTGGACCGCTCCACCCGCTTCGTGCCCAAGAAGCTCTACGATTACAGCGACAAGAAGATCGCCGTCATCGGCGCCGGCCCCGCCGGTCTGAGCTGCGCCTACTTCCTGGCCTGCGACAACTATCAGGTCACCGTCTTTGATAAGAACGAGCTGCCCGGCGGCATGCTGCGCTATGGCATCCCCAGCTTCCGTCTGGAGAAGACCGTGCTGGACGCGGAGATCGACGTGCTCAAGGAGCTGGGCGTGATCTTCCGCTGCGGCGTGGAGGTCGGCAAGGACGTCACCATCCAGCAGCTGCGTGAGCAGGGCTATGACGCTTTCTATCTGGCCGTCGGCGCGCAGAAGTCCGCCTCTCTGGGCATCCCCGGCGAGGAACTGAAGGGTGTCTGGGGCGGCATCGACTTCCTGCGTGAGGTCAACGCCGGTGCTCGTCCCGCCCTGGGCAAGAAGGTCGTCGTCGTGGGCGGCGGCAACGTGGCCATGGACGTGGCCCGCACCGCCGTGCGTCTGGGCGCGGAGGTCACCGTGGCCTACCGCCGCAAGGAGAGCGATATGCCCGCCGACCCGGCCGAGGTGGCCGAGGCCAGGGAAGAGGGCGTGAAGTTCCTCTTCGAGCACAAGCCCGTGGAGATCGAGGGCAAGAACGGCAAGGTCGCCGCTCTGGTCTGCGAGAACGGCAAGAGCATCAAGTGCGACGCGATCCTCGCCGCCGTCGGCCAGCGCATCGAGCTGGGCGATCTGGATCTGGGCGAGCTGAAGCAGGACGAGAAGGGCCGCGTGCTGGCCGACGGTATGACCTATCAGACCGCCCAGCCCGACATCTTCGTCGGCGGCGACGTGCTGACCGGACCCAAGTTTGCCATCGACGCCATCGCCCACGGCAAGCAGGGCGCCATCTCCATCCACCGCTATGTCCACCCGGGCCAGAGCCTGGTGATCGGCCGCGACCGCCTGACCTACCACGCCTTTGACAAGGACAACGTGGACTATGACACCGTTACGCGCGACTATGACGCCTCCCCGCGCCAGGTGCCGGCGAAGGATGCGGACAAGGCCTCCAGCTTCCGGGACGACCGCAAGACCTTCACCGAGGAGCAGCTGAAGAAAGAGACCGCCCGCTGCCTGGGCTGCGGCGCCTCCTTCGTCGATCCCAACAAGTGCCTCGGCTGCGGCGTCTGCACCACCCGCTGCAAGTTCGACGCCATCCACCTGCGCAAGCGCACCTTCAACGAGAGCATCGATTACTTCGATCGTCCGAAGGTGCTGCCGGAGTTCGTGCGCAACCGTGAGCAGAAGATCCGGATCCGCAAGATCCGCGAGAGCAGACAGGAAAAAGCCTAAACAGAATCCAAAGCGGCCGCCCCGAGCGTGGGGCGGCCGTTTTTGGCAGACTGCACAAAAATAGGACTGATTTTGGATATTGTGCACAATTACCATTGACTTTATTTGTGCAAGTAGTATAATGCGCCTCGCAAGCGAAGCCAAGGAAACGCAAACGGCATGGCTTGCAGAAAGGAAACCCATTATGAAACGTTCTGTACAGTCCTATCTGAAAGACGCCCTGTTGATCCTCGCCATGGCAAATTGTGGCGGATGCGGCGATTTCAAGACCATGAAGATGATCGAAGATACCCTCCGGGAGCACAACGCGCTCTGAGAGCGGCAAGATAGACGAAAAAACGCACAGCTCCGGCTGTGCGTTTTTCTTATGTGCGCTTATTTGCTGTGCCTTTCAAACCAGTCGGTGATCTCCTGCAGGCGGCGAAGGCGGTGCTTGGGCTTGCCGGAGCGGCTGAGCTCGTGGTTTTCTCCGTGAAAGAGGCAGAGCCGTGCCTCCACGCCCCGATCCAGCAGGGCGGAATACATCTGGATGCCCTGCTCCAGCGGGCAGCGATAGTCCTCGTCCGAGTGGATAAACAGCGTGGGCGTCTTGACCGCGGCGGCATATTTGAGCGGCGAGCGCGCCCAGAGCAGTTCCGGACTGGCGTAGAGATCGCCGGCGTTCTGATCGGGAGTGAACCAGGGGCCGATGTCCGAGGTGCCCCAGAAGCTGAGCCAGTTGGAGATGGAGCGCTGGCTGGCCGCGCAGCAAAAGCGGTCGGTGTGGCCGATGATCCAGTTGGTCATGAAGCCGCCGTAGCTGCCGCCGGTCTCGCAGACCCGGGCCGGGTCGATCTGGGGATAGGCGGCCAGCACCGCGTCGGTGAAGGCCATCAGATCCTCATAGTCGATGGTGCCGTATTTCCCGCGGATATCCATGAAGGCGTTGTCCCGACCGTCGCTGCCGGTGGGATTGCAGAAAAAGACGAGATAGCCCATCGAAGCCCAGAGCTGCATCTCATGATAGAACACCGGGCCATAGACGGTCTTGGGGCCGCCGTGGATGTCCAGCACGGCGGGATAGCGCTTTTCCGGGTCGAAGTTCTCCGGCAGCAGGACCCAGCCTTCGATGTGGTAGCCCTCGCGCTCAACGGAGAGGGGACGCGGCTCGGCCACATAGCGGCCCTCCAGCGCGGCGCCGTTAAAGTCGCTGAGGCGCTGCAGCTCGCCGCTTCTGCGGTCATAGCGATAGAGCTCCTGCAGGTGCATGTCGTAGAGGGCGATGAGCAGGATCTCTTCGGCGTTCGCGTCAAAGCAGTCGATGCTGCCGGCCTTTTCGATCACCGGGCTGTCACTGCCATCGGCGTTCATGCGGTGGAGGCGGCAATCGCCCTCCCGGGTCGTCAGATGCAGGAGACCGTCGCCGTCCGGGACGGAAGAACGTCCGCCGCCGAGGCGGCAGTCGGAGCCCACGGAGTTGTAGAGGCAGTATTCCTCCTCCCGCAGCACAGTGAGGGCGCCGCTTGCCCGATCGACCCGGTAGACCCAGGCGTTTTCGTTGAGGCCGTAGCGCTCACAGGCGGAGGCAAAGAGCCAGAGCTCCTCTCCTACGCTCTCAAATCCGGCAAAGCTCAGCTCCGGATAAGAACCGATGCAGCGGGTGTTTCCCGTTTTCCAGTTGTGGGCGCGCAGCGCAAAGCCCTTGAGGGCCTGTTTGGCCTTTCGCTCGGACACGGCGTAGACGATTTCGTCCCCGCAGAGCGTCACGGCCTCCAGCGTGTCGGGCAGCGCGGTCAGAGGCGTTAACTCCTGAGACTCCAAAGAGTACAGAAACAAGCCTGAGCGGCCGCCGTTGATGACGCCCTGGCCGTTGAACCAGAAGGGAAGCTCGTCAAAGACCTCGTAGTCCTTGTCCTCCTGCTTCTGCTTCAGCGCGGCGGCGCGGGTCTCCTCGTCGGCGGCATAGAGAGCGGGATGCGCTTTATCCAGACTGAGGGAGAGGGCAAAATGACTCCCGTCCAGTACCCGCAGACTCTCCACCGGGGCGTCGATGGTGAAGAAGGGCAGGGCCTCGCCGCCCCGCAGATCCAGCACGTACCAGGAGCTGAACAGCTCGCCGGCCTCGGCCCGCTTCTTTTCCTTTGCCGAGCGCACAGCGGGGAAGAGGAGCCGGTTTTCGTCCAGCCAGACGAATTGCCGCTCCTTGCCCAGATCGGTCAGCTGGCGGAGGGCGCCGTTTTCGTAGAGCCAGAGCCGGGCCTCGTAGCTGTTGGATTCCTCATCGGCATTGGAGACGACGAAGGCGGCCTTCTTGCCGCCCGGGGCATAGCGCAGGGCGGAGAGGAAGCGGTAAGAGAGAATGTCACGCAGTTCAATGGGCTTCATGGATGTACTCCTTTATCTATATGAGGTACCGGGGCAAATGTAAAGGCGCAGGCAAATTCGGTCTATTGCCCCGAAAGGAATTCATATTGTTTTCGAGACAGCTATGCCGTCTCGAAAACACTTTAAGGCGAGCTGAGCGAGCCCTCACGCCGACCAAAGCGGGCGTTTGCCCGCTGCGATGAGCGTGAGTCATCCATTGCAAAACTTGTTTTGTAATGGAGATCAGCCGCTTTTGCGGGCGGCCTTGTCACGGCCGACACCGCAGCCGGGATTGTCGAGAAAGCAATTGTGGGCGCAGCCGCCGCAGTGCATGTCCCGCCGGGTGAGCAGCAGTCGTTCCAGCGGTTGCACCCGGCCCAGACCCGTGCGGGCGACGCAGTAACCCCGCACTCGCAGCCGGTCCAGCAGCAGGGCGATAAAGCCGGGATGACTGACCAAAATCGCGTCGTCATCGCTTTCGGCGAGCTGGTCCAGCAGTGCCTCGGCCCGGGCGAGGGCGGCCTCTTTTTCCGCCCGGTCGGGGCGGTCGAAGAGGCGGCGAAAGCGCAGCGAGCGTGATCCCGCCCCGGCGGCGTGAGGCGGCAGCTCGTCCAGCAGCTCCGTGATCACAAAGCTTCCGTCCGGGTAGACGGCCCTGGCGCTGGCCTGGGCCAGAGGACTGCGGCTCACATAGACGCTCCGCCCGGCGGCGGGGATGGGCTTTTGGGGGATGGCCTTCGGCGCGCTCTCCAGGGCCCGGAGGCAGGCGGCGCGGTATTCCTCGGCGCTGCAGCGCTCCGGCCATGTCATATCGGCCTCGGCGGCGCAGAGAATCCAGAGTTTCATGCATGGTCCTCCTTGGTTTCGTTTACGTTGAGCCGGACGCAGAAGAGAAAGCGGGTCGTGTTGTGGCTGCTGTCCGCCCGGTAGAGACAGGCGGCGGTTTCGGGTCGCTTCGTTGCTTTTCAGGGCAAGTCCCAGCTTAAAAAAATCACAAAAGAAGGTAAAAAAATGTTGACCTACTGCTGGGACAGGGTATAAACTCATTGTAGCAAAACCCCGAAACTTTTACAAGAAGGAGAGTATTCACATGTCTCAGATCAGCAGAAGAGAATTCCTGAAGGGCTCCCTCGCCTCCGCGGCCTCCCTGGCCATGGCCGGTGTGGGCCTCGGTGCCTTGAGCACCAGCGCCTCCGCCGAGGGCATCTATACCCCCGGCACCTATTCCGCCTCTGCCGTCGGCATGGGCAACGTGACCGTCACCGCCACCTTTGATGAAAACAGCATCGTCGATGTGGTGCTGGACGTCTCCGAGGAGACCCCGGCCATCGGCCAGGCCGCCGCGGAAGAGCTGACCGCCCAGGTCCTCGCCGCCCAGAGCGCCGAGATCGACGGCGTCTCCGGCGCCTCTCTCACCACCAACGCCGTGAAGCTGGCTCTGGCCAACTGCATCGCGCAGGCCAAGGGCGAGACCGTGGTCTCCGGCTCTGCCAAGCCCCAGGTCGAGTCCGACGGCTCCGCTTACGTTCTGCCCGACATCACGGCCGAGGACATCAACGCCTCCGCTGTTATCCTTGAGCCGATCACCGATTTTGCCGAGGAGATCGATGTGGATATCGTCGTCTGCGGCGCCGGCGCCGCCGGCGTGCCGGCCGCTGTCCACGCGGCCGAGCTGGGCGCCAAGGTGGCCGTATTGCAGAAGGAGCCCATCGCCGTCTCCCAGGGCAACTGCTCCTCCGCTATCGTCAAGTCCGGCTCCACGGAGGGCGGTCTGAAGAAGTGGATCAACTTTGCCACCGCTGTGAACGCCTGGCGGCCCAACCGCAAGCTGCTTGAGGCCTACATCGAGCGCTCCGAAGAGGCCATTCGCTTTGTCTGCGAGCGCGGCGGCATCACCGAGGAGACCGAGTGGAAGAACGAGAAATCCGGCGTGAGCAAGTACCAGGACACCTCCATGGTCTTCACCGGCAGAGCCTGGGACGGCACCCAGTCCTATGACTTCGGCGAGGACAAGGTCGAGGTCTTTGCCCCCTGGTTCGGACCCAAGCCCAACAACTACGGCTCTCTCGTCTCCAGCATCCTCTCCGACGCGCAGGAGCGCCTGGATAACCTCCAGGTCCATTTCTCCACGCCCGTGGTGCAGCTTGTCAAGGACGCGGACGGCGCCATCGTCGGCTGCGTGGGTCAGCGTCAGGACGGCAGCTTTGTGAAGTTCAACGCCAAGGCCGTCATCCTCGCGACCGGCGCCTATGAGAACAACGCCACCATGGTTCGCCGCTTCTGCCCGGACATCGAGAACTTCGATAAGAAGGTCTATCACCGCACCGGCGACGGCAACATCCTGGCCATCGAGGCCGGCGGCGCGATGGAGCCTGTGGCCCACAGCCACGTCATGCATGACTTTGACGCGGGCCTGATGTGGGACGAACACGCCTTCCTCGACCTGAACATGGCGGGCGAGCGCTTCGTTTCCGAAGAGGTCGACATGGCCTATATCTCCAATGTCCTGCGCTGGCAGCCGGGCTTTGTCGGCGAGAACATGGACCACGATCACGCCGAGACCGGCTCCAAGGGCTGGTACTGCCAGATCTACGACAACGACTACATGAGCTATGCCGACGCGGGTGTGCCCGATTTCGTCATGGCCCGCTACCTCAAGGAAGAGGATCCCAGCCTGCATGTGAGCGTCTTCCCCGAGCTGATCGACACCTTCCGCGCCGACACCATCGAGGAGCTGGCCGAAAAGCTGGGCCTGCCTGTCGACAAGACCGTCGAGTCCTTCAACCGCTACAACGAGCTGTGCGAGAAGGGCGAGGATGAGGACTTCGGCAAGGATCCCAAGTATCTGCACAAGTTTGTGACGGCGCCCTTCTGGGGCATCCGCCGTCACATCCGCTGCTCCTCCATCACCGCCGGCGTCCTCTCCGACGAGTATGGCCGTGTCACCACCGAGAAGGGCGAGGTCATCAAGGGCCTCTACGCCGCGGGCAACCTGGGCGGCCAGTTCTACGGCGCGCCCGACTATCCCTTCTTCCACCCCGGCCTGTCTCTCGGCCACGCCGTCACCTTCGGCTACATTGCCGGCGAGCACGCGGCCCAGAATCTGTAAAACAGGCATCAGGCATTAGGCAACAGGCATCAGGGGACGCTCTTCCCTGATGCCTGAGCCGATCGTTTGCACACGTAAAAGCTCCCCCGGATCGTGTATCCGGGGGAGTTTTTTACGTGTGGTATTTTACAGGTTTTCCAGATCCTTGAGGAAGAGGGCCGCCTCCGCGTCGGAGGGCATCAGGAAGCCGGTGCGCGGGGAGACGGTGAAGGCATCCACCGCGGGGCCGTCCATCAGGCAGCTGCGCTTGAACTGCTGGGAGAAGAGGCGCTTGCAGTAGCTGGTGAGCCAGCGCTTGAGCTCCTCGTCCGTAAACTCCTGACCGTAGGCCAGCTTCGCCAGGCGGAAGGTCTTGGACGGGGTGAAGCCGCAGACCAGCATCTTGTGGGTGAAGAAGTCCTGCAGGCTGTAGGAGCCCACGGCCTCCTCGCTCTTCTGCTCGATCTGATCGTCGTGGATGGGCAGCAGCTCCGGCGTGACCGGGCAGTCCAGCACATCAAAGAGCGCGGCCTTGAGCACTTTATCCTCGGTGGTCTCGGCGATATAGCGGACGTTGGCGCGCACCTGCGTCTTGGTGAGGCCCAGGTTCACGTCGTACATGCTGGTGTGGTCGCCGTTATAGGTGCACCAGCCGTCGATGAACTCGCTCAGATCCTCAGTGCCCACGTCCAGACCGTTGACCTTGTTGGCGATGTCCATGAGCACCTGGGTGCGCTCGCGGGCCTGGGCATTCTCATAGGCGATGGAATAGTCGTCATGGGCGTGGCCGATATCGTCAAAGTGCTGATAGACGCTCTTGCCGATGTCGATGACGCGCACCTCGGCGCCCATCTGCTCGGCCACGATGATGGCGTTGGACTTGGTACGGCTGGAGGTGCCGAAGCAGGGGAGGGTGCAGGCCACCACATTGGTGGAGGGCAGGCCCATCTTTTTCACCGCCATGGCGCAGACCATCACGCACAGCGTGGAGTCCACGCCGCCGGAAATGCCCACCACGCAGTGATCCAGATGGGCGTACTCCATGCGCTTGACCAGACCCGAGACCTGGATGTCCAGCATGCGCCGGCAGTAGTCGGGCAGCTCCTCGGCGGCCTTGGGCAGGTGGGGGTGCATGAAGAACTTGCGAGTGAGCGCGGTCTCCTCGGCCTCCCTGCCGAAGGAGATGCTGCTGTATTCCCTATCGCCGGGGAAGGCGCCGGAGGCGAGGCGCAGGTTTTCCATATGCTCCACGTCGATCTCACTGAAGGCGAAGCTGTCCGCCTTCTCGCTCTGGGACAGGATTTCGCCGTTCTCGGCCACGAGGCAGAGCCCGGAGTAGACCCGGTCGGTACTGCTCTCCCCCTTGCCGGGGGCGGCCAGGATCATGCCGCACTTGAGACGGCGGGAATCGGCCACAATGGCGAGCATCGCGTCGTCCGTGCTGCTCACGGTCTCCGGGAAGGAGGCCATCTGGGCGATCAGCGTGGCACCGGCCATGGCCTGCTCCACCGCCGGGGGATTGGGCAGATCGATATCCTCGCCCAGTTCCACAGCCACCTTCAGCCCGGGCAGAGAGGCGTGCTCAAAGAGAATGCGAGTATCGGCAAAGACGCTGTCCGTCTCGCCGAAGCGGCAGGCCCAGAAGCTCTGGTTCGTCTCCGGACCCTGGGGCACCACGGCCAGCAGCTCCCCATCGTAGACGGCGGCGGCCGCGCTGACGACCTGGTTGTCCAGCACGATGGGCAGACCCACAAAGGCGAGCACATCGCTGCCGGCACTGGCCTTGACCACCTGTTCCAGCGCCTGACGCGCGCCTTCCAGGATCACCCGGTGGCCGATCAGATCGAAGCAGGTGCAGCCGGTGAGCGTCAGCTCCGGAAAGACCAGAACCTTGACGCCCTGTTCCGCGGCCTCGCGGAGGCAGGCGATCACGCGCCCGGCGTTATAGTCGCAGTCGGCCACCCGGATGACCGGAGAGGCGGCCGCAACCTTGACAAATCCGTTTTTCATGGTAACTACGTTCCTTCCTCAGAAAGGCCAACGGGAGCGGTTACGTCCCGTTGGCCGGATAATCAGAATTTAATGCGCTCGGCGATATAGTTCTTGACCTCGCTGATGGGAATGCGGACCTGCTGCATGCTGTCGCGCTCACGCACGGTGACGCAGTGGTCGGCCTCATCCGTCTCGGTGCCGACGGTGTTGAAGTCAAAGGTGATGCAGAAGGGTGTGCCGATCTCATCCTCGCGGCGATAGCGCTTGCCGATGGAGCCGGTCTCGTCGTAGTCGCACATGAATTCCTTGCTCAGCTCCTGATACAGCTCCATGGCCGGGCCGGTCAGGATCTCCTTGCGGCTGAGCGGGAGAATGGCGCATTTGTAGGGGGCCAGGGCCGGGTGCAGGTGCAGCACGGTGCGGATATCGTCGTTGCCCTTCTTGTCCTGCCCCACGACCTCCTCGTCGTAGGCCTCGCAGAGGAAAGCCAGGGCCACACGGTCGCAGCCCAGGGAGGGCTCGATCACGTAGGGGATATAGTGCTCGTTGGCGTCCTGATCGTAATAGCTCAGGTCCTTGCCGGAGGCCTCCTGATGGCGGCCCAGGTCGTAATCGGTGCGGTCGGCGATGCCCCAGAGCTCACCCCAGTCGGTGAACGGGAAGGCGTACTCGATATCGGTGGTGGCGCGGGAGTAGAAGGCCAGCTCCGCCGGCTCATGGTCGCGAAGGCGCAGATGCTCCTCCTGGATGCCCAGGGACAGCAGCCAATTTTTGCAGTAGTCTTTCCAATAGGCGAACCACTCCAGATCGGTGCCGGGCTTGCAGAAGAACTCGCACTCCATCTGCTCAAACTCGCGGGTGCGGAAGGTGAAGTTGCCCGGGGTGATCTCGTTGCGGAAGGCCTTGCCCACCTGGCACACGCCAAAGGGCAGCTTCCGGCGGGTGGTGCGCTGGATGTTGGCGAAGTTCACAAAGATGCCCTGCGCGGTCTCCGGGCGCAGATAGCAGACAGAGGAGGAGTCCTCGGTCACGCCGATGGAGGTCTTGAACATGAGGTTAAACTTGCGGATGGGGGTAAAATCGTGCTTGCCGCAGACCGGGCAGAGAATGGCGTCGTGAGAGGCGATAAACTCGTCCATCTCGTCAAAGCTCATCGCGTCCACGTTCACGTCGGGATACACGTCGCCGATCAGCTTGTCGGCGCGGTGGCGGGCCTTGCAGGCCTTGCAGTCCAGCAGAGGATCGGAGAAGCTGGAGACGTGGCCGGTGGTGACCCAGGTCTGGGGATTCATAATGATGGCGGCGTCCAGGCCCACGTTGTAAGGGCTCTCCTGCACGAACTTCTTGAGCCAGGCCTTTTTGACGTTGTTTTTGAATTCAACGCCCAGCGGGCCGTAGTCCCAGGAGTTGGCGAGGCCGCCGTAGATCTCGCTGCCCGCGTACACAAAGCCGCGGTTTTTGCACAGGGCGACGATCTTGTCCATCGTTTTGTCGGAGTGATTCATAGTTCCTTCCTTTCCCGCGGCTGGCTGCCGCAGAGATATTTTTTGACAACAGATAAAGTATAGCACAGCCTAATATTTTCTGCAACAACAGAAAAAAATAGGACAGGCGCTTTTCTGCGGGGGGAAAAGCGTGTATAATGCAAACCGGAGGCGGCTTACGATGAGAACAGAGAGAAACCGAAAAAGCATTCCCACCGATCACAGCCTGCTGACCGCCGTCCTGAGCGTGCTGGCTGTGGCGCTGCTGGCCCTGGCGGTGCTGCTGCGTGTGGATTCCCGCTTTGTCCGTTTTTACATGTATGATAACGCGGAGATCTCCGTGCCCTACGGGGAGCTCTATGTGGATCCGGGCGTCCGGGCCGTTTCGGTGGGACGCCTCACCGGTGAGAGCCCGCTGGAGCTTCCGGTGTCGGTGAGCGGCACGGTGAACACCGCCGTACTCGGGGACTATACGATCACGTACCGGACCAGCACCATGTTCCGCGCCTATGAGACCGAGCGGGTGGTGCATGTGACGGACCAGACCGCCCCGGTGATCCGTCTTGTGCAGCGGGAGGGCTACCGCTGCTCCTGGCTGGACGGCTATGAAGAGGAGGGCTATACGGCCGAGGATAACGTGGACGGCGATCTGAGCTCGCTGGTACAGGTGGAGAACCGGGGCGAGGAATGGCTCTATACCGTGACCGACGCCGCCGGCAACACCGGCAGCGCTCTGCGCCGCATCCCCTATGCCTTCGGACGGCCGGAGCTGCGCCTGCTGGGAGAGGAGACGCTCAGCGTTCCGGCAAGCTATACCTATGAGGATCCGGGGGCAACTGCCTTGGACGGAGAGGGCCGGGATCTGAGCCAGTATATCCATCTCGACGGCGAAGTCATTCCCACCGTCCCCGGCGAGTATGAACTGTGCTACTGGCTGGAAAACGCCAGAGGGGACCGGGTGGAGGCGATTCGCCATGTGACGGTGGAGCCGCTGAAAAACCCCGATGTCATCGACCCGGAGGGGAAGATCATCTATCTGAGTTTTGACGATGGGCCGGGGCCCTATACCGACCGGCTGCTGGATATTCTGGAGCGCTACAACGTGAAGGCGAGCTTCTTTGTCACCGGTCTCGAACCCGACTACGCCGACTGCATTGGCCGTGCTTTCCGGGAGGGACACAGCATCGGCGCGCACAGCGCCAGCCATGACTACAAAGCGATCTACGCCAACGAGGAGGCCTTTTTCGAGGACCTCAACGCCGTGCAGGAGCTCATTCATGCCCAGACCGGTGAGTATACCGCCCTCTGCCGCTTCCCGGGCGGCAGCTCCAACACAGTCAGCCGCTTCAACCGCGGCATCATGAGCCGTTTGACGCAGCGTGTGGAGGAGATGGGCCTCTGCTACTTCGACTGGAATGTCAGCTCCGGCGATGCAGGCGGCACCACGGACAGCGATCAGGTCTACTGGAACATCGTGGAGGGCTGTGCGGCCCAGCGGGTCTCTCTGGTGCTGCAGCACGACAACAAGGAGTTCAGTGTGGATGCGGTAGAGAAGGTCATCCAGTGGGGGCTTCTCAACGGCTATGCCTTCGCAGCACTGGACAGCGACAGCCCCGGCATGCATCACCGCATTGCCAATTAAATTATGTAAATTAAAATATGTCAACCGATATACGTAAACTGGAATATGTCAACAAAGCTATAAGGCCATACAGCCTTGATACCGACTTGAACAGACAGAGAGGAAAAACCAGATGAGCAGACCCAACATTCTCATCGTCAACGACGACGGCATCGAATCCCCGGGCCTCCGCGTCCTGGCCGAGGCGGCCGCGCAGATCGGCGAGGTCTGGGTCGTGGCCCCGGAGCAGCAGTGCAGCGGCATGAGCCAGAAGATCTCCATCTTTGAGGAGATGTCCATCCGCCGCCGGGAGCTGCCCGTACCGGTCCGGGCGGCCTGGAGCCTGGGCGGCACGCCGGCCGACTGCGTCAAGGCGGCGGTGAACCATCTGCTGCCGGTAAAGGCCGACTATCTCTTCTCCGGCATCAACCTGGGCTATAACGCGGGTTACGATGTGGCCTATTCCGGCACCATAGGCGCGGCCATGGAGGGGCTTATGAAGGGCATTCCGGCCTTTGCCTTCTCCAAGAATTTCAGCGAGGATTTTAGCCTCGTGGAGAGAGAGCTGCCCGGGATTATCCGGGAACTGCTGCAAAAACCCCGCGAGGCGAAAGCCCTCTGGAACGTGAACTTTCCGGCCTGTGCGCCGGAGGGGCTGAAAGGCATTCTCTGGGATCGCCGCCTCGCCTCCATGCAGCTCTATCTGGACGATTATCGCTTTCTTGAGCAGCCGGACGGCACGCTTCGGATGAAAAACCGCTCCTCGCCCGCACCGGCGGAGCTGGCCGAGGAGGGGACGGACATCCACGCTGTTTTGAACGGATATATCTCCATCGGCCTCGTCCGGAGCATGGTGCTTTGAGACACAAGATATGGAAGACAGGTTCTACATAAACCCATGTTTTGTACTTTCTCCACAGAATCGACGGTGTATTTTTTTCGATTTTGGGTGCTTTCTCGGATTGACCCGATCGACAAATTTCGCTATACTTTCCCTCGTGGAAAGAGTATGCTTTTCTGCAAAAACATTACACTTGTATGAGGAGAAAGAAAGATGAAAAAGTTCTATCGTGTTCTCTGCCTGTCCCTCGTCCTGGTGATGGCCCTTGGTCTGTTCGCCGCCTGCGGCAAGACCGCCACTACCGAGACCGCCGCTCCCGCTGAGGAAGCTGCGCCCGCTGAGGAGGCCGCCCGTCCTCACTTCGACAAGCTGACCCTCGAGTTCGTCCCCTCCAAGGACGCCGACGTCATCATTGCCGGCACCGCCAACCTCCCCGAGCTGGTCAAGGCTGAGATGGCCAATCTCGGCTATGACATCGACGAGGTCGATATCACCGTCGGCACCAGCTACGACGCCACCGGTGAGGCCATGTCCGCCGGTTCCATCGATGTGGGCTGGCTGCCCGGCGGCACCTACGCCCTGTACTCCGACGACACCGAGGTCATCCTGACCGCCACCCGCAACGGCCTGAGCAACGACAGCGAGAACCCCGCTGACTGGAACGGCGATGCCAATGCTACCCAGAAGAACGGCCCCCAGGTCACCTTCTATCGCTCCCTGATCTATGCCGCTCCCTCCGAGTACGGCAAGTATCTGGCCGAGAAGGTCAACAACGGCGAGAAGCTCACCTGGGAAGATCTCGACGGCGCCAAGTGGGCCGTGCAGAAGACCTCTTCCTCCGCCGGCTACATCTATCCCACCATGTGGCTGATGGAAAACTATGACGGCAAGAAGATCTCCGATCTGTCCAACGTCATCCCCATCGACTCCGGCTACGGCACCGCCTTCTCCTATGCCGCCGCTGAGAACGTCGATATCATCGTCTGCTATGCCGACGGCCGCAACGACTACGAGGCTTCCTGGCAGCTGCCCACCGATCAGCAGGATGAGACCGGCAAGCAGGGCATGGGCCGCAGCGACAGCATCTGGAACGAGCTGAACGTCATCGGCGTGACCGAAGG
>CAMNKQ010000036.1 GCA_946542465.1 uncultured Clostridia bacterium
GGAGATCATCCAGGAGCGCCTGGAGCGGGAGTTTGACCTGGAGCTGGTCACCACCCTGCCCTCGGTCATCTATAAGGTCGTCAAGACCGACGGCTCCGTCGTCATGGTGGACAATCCCCACAACTATCCCGAGGTGGCCTCCATCGCCGAGGCCTATGAGCCCTATGTGAAGGTCAGCATCATCACGCCCAACGAGTTCGTGGGCAACATCATGCCCCTCTGCCAGGATCGCCGCGGCGAGTATAAGAACATGCAGTATCTGGATACCCGCCTGGTGGAGATGCACTATGAGATGCCCCTCAACGAGATCATTTACGATTTCTTCGACACCCTCAAGGCCCGCACCAAGGGCTACGCCTCCCTGGACTATGAGTTCTCCGAGTACAAGAGCAGCGACCTGGTGAAGGTGGACATGCTCCTCAACGGCGACCAGGTGGACGCGCTCAGCTTCATCGCCCATCGGGAGAAGGCCTATCCCCGGGCCCGCAAGCTCTGCGAAAAGCTGAAGGATAACATCCCCCGCCAGCTCTTCGAGGTGCCCATCCAAGCGGCCATCGGCGGCAAGATCATCGCCCGCGAGACGGTACGGGCCATGCGCAAGGACGTGCTGGCCAAGTGCTACGGCGGCGATATCACCCGCAAGAAAAAGCTGCTGGAGAAGCAGAAGGAAGGCAAAAAGAAGATGCGCCAGCTGGGCACGGTCCAGATCCCGACGGAGGCCTTCCTGGCGGTGCTGAAGCTGGATGAGTAATCAGGAGGAACGGCCATGAAGCGCGCGTTAAGCCTCGTTTTATGCCTTTGTCTTGTTTTCACCCTGGCCTCGCCCGCGGCCTTTGCCGAAGAGGAGGCGGAGACGATCCTCGGCCTCAAGGAGAGCAATGTCTACCTCAGTGAGTTTCTTGGCATCACGGCCGTGTTCGACGAGGACTGGGTTATCCTTTCCGATGAGGAGGCACAGGAGGCCGCGGGCCATGTGGCCGACAGCTTTGCGGATGAGGATCTGGCCAAAATCCTGCGGGAGAGCGGCACGATCTGCGATCTCTTTGCCGTGGCGCAGGACGGCAGCAACGACACCGTCAGCATTCAGCTGGAGGATCTGGGCCTCCTGTACGGCATGGTGCTGAGCGAGGCGGCCTATGCCAAACGGATGCTGGAGCCGCTGAAGAACAGCCTGGAGCAGATGGGCCTGGAGAAAGTCGAGATCGGACAGGAGAGCATCGACTTTGCCGGCGAGGAGCATCTCGGCGTCATCATCAGCGGCGAGATGAACGGCGCGGAGCTCTATGAGCGCCTGGTGCTGCTCAAGGCGGGCAGCTACATGGCCACGGTCACCTACGCCTCCGTCGGCAGCCATAACGCCGACCGCCTGCCGGAGCTGTTCTTTGCCCTTGATACGGAGGCAGACGAGGCGGCCTGACAATTTAAGAAAGTCTTAAACATTTACCCCCTTGGTTCTTAAGAGCCGAGGGGGTATACTCATAAGCGAGAAAACGACAGGAGGAGCACAAGCGTGTACAAGGTGCTGATCTGCGACGACGAGCGGGATATCGTCTCGGCGCTGAAAATCTATCTGGAAGCGGAGGGCTACGAGACGCTCTGTGCCTATAACGGACAGGAGGCGCTGGCACTTCTCGCCCGGGAGGAGGTACAGCTGGTGCTGCTGGACATCATGATGCCCGGCCTGGACGGCATCGCCACGCTCAGCCGCCTGCGGGAGGACAGCAACGTGCCGGTGATCTTTCTGACGGCCAAGGGCGAGGACACGGACAAGATCCTCGGCTTGAACCTGGGCGCGGACGACTATGTGACCAAGCCCTTCAACCCCGTGGAGCTGCTGGCCCGGGTGCGCTCTCAGCTGCGGCGCTATACCCAGCTGGGCGCGGTGCCGCCGAAGCGGAATGAGCTGCGGGCTGGGGGCATCTGCCTGGACGACGAGAGCAAGACCGTGACCTTGGACGGGGAGCCGGTCAGCCTGACGCCCACGGAGTATGACATCCTCCGCCTGCTGCTGCAGAGCCCCGGCCGGGTCTTCCGGCCCGACGCCATCTACCGCGCCGTCTGGCGGGAGGAGCCCTTCGGCGCGGAGAGCACCGTGGCCGTGCATATCCGGCACCTGCGGGAAAAGCTGGAGATCGACCCGGCCAATCCCCGCTGTATCAAGGCCGTCTGGGGCCAGGGATATAAGATCGATACTAACGATTCGAAGGACAGCTAACGCCGTCCTTCGAATCGAGAGAGGATGCACTCCGCTCAGCGCAGGGCCTGACGGCCCCACGTTCGCTCCGCGAGCGGAGTTTTTTCCGAGGCGCATGTCCCCGGAAAAAACACGAAACTTGTTTTTCGTCTGCGGACGAAAAATCAGAGGGGCGGTCCCCTCTGACCCCCCCCTTAAGGAGGCACAACAACATGAAAAAACTGCGCGGAAGCTTTGCGGCCAAGCTGGTGGCCGTGATCACCCTGTGCGTGCTGGTGGTGATTTGCGTGCTCGCCGCCGTGGGCACGGCCTATCTCTCGGATTCCGACGCCTACAGCATGGATCTGAAGCAGGCGGAGGAGCGGGCCATTGAGAACCAGGCCATCGGCTGGCTCTATGACGCGGCGGAGAGCTACAAAGAGGGCAACACCCAGCCTCAACTGACCAATACCAATTTCCGCTATACCCTGCTCTCCCCGGAGGGGGAGGAGCTCTTCTCCACCTACGAGGGGGAGAAGACCCGCTGGGAGGGCAGCCAGCAGATCCAGCCGCGTTTCTACGTGGAGCATATCAGCGTGGAATACCCGGAGCCCGCCAAGGCGGAGGTGACCCCGACGCCGAGCCCGACAGAAGCGCCGGCGGAGGCGGAGATGGCCGAGCCCACGCCGCAGCCGACACTCCCGCCGACGACCGCAACGAGAAACGTGCTTCACGTCTTCTGCTACGACACCAACGAGGAATTCAATTTCCTCTCCGACGCAGATTTGATCCGCTGGCGCAACGCCAACGCGCTGACGGCCAAGGGCTATGTGTTGGCGGAGCTGCCGGTCGCGGATGGGATCAGCCAGGCGATCAGCCGGATCGACCGGCTCTACGGCTATCGGGTGCTGCTGCCGGTGGCGGCGGGGCTGAGCTTTGTGCTGGGCGTGCTGCTCTTCCTCTTTCTGCTCTCTGCCGCCGGACACCGGGACAGCGGGGAGGAGATCACCGAGAGCTTTGTCGACCGCATCCCCCTGGATCTCTTTACCCTGCTGATCGCATCGGGCATCTGTGCGATCGTTGCTTTCGGCTTCGGCTTCGGGCTGCCCGGCAACATCGTGGGCTATGCGCTGGGCATGGTGCTGCTGCTTGGCGCGGGGCTGCTGTTTTTGCTCTGGTGCATGAGCTTTGCCGTGCGCGTGAAAAAGAAAAGCCTCTGGCAAAACTGCCTGCTCACCCGGCTCTGGCGCTGGTGCGGCCGGGTGCTGCGCAACGGCGGACATTTGCTGGGCCGCGGTCTGCGCGCCCTGCCGATGTTGGGGCGCTGGGTGCTGATCCTGGGCGCGTTCCTGCTGGCGGAGCTGCTGATCCTTGCTATATTTAATGGGGAGGGCGTGGTGCTCTGGGTCCTCCATATCCTTGTCCTCTGCCCGGCCGTCCTGTTTTTGATCTGGAGTATGCGCAGGCTGCGCCTGGGGGCCAGGGAGATCGCCGGCGGCAACCTGAGCTATACGGTGGACACGAAATACCTTTTCGGCGAGCTCAAGGATCACGCCGAGGACCTCAACCACATCCGTGACGGGATGAACACCGCCGTGGAGGAGCGCATGAAGTCCGAGCATTTTAAGAGCGAGCTGATCACCAACGTCTCCCACGACATCAAGACGCCCCTGACCTCTATCATCAACTATGTGGATCTGCTGGAGAAAGAGGAACTGGACAACGAACGCGCCAAGGAATACGTGGAAGTGCTGTCCCGGCAGTCGGCAAAGCTCAAAAAGCTGATCGACGATCTGATCGAGGCCTCCAAGGCCTCCACCGGTGTGCTGGCCGTGCATCCCGAGCGCTGCGAGCTGGGAGTGCTGCTGGATCAGTGCGCCGGGGAATACGCCGAGCGATTCGGCAAGGCCGGGCTGGAGCTGGTGCTGCTCAAGCCCCGGGAGCCGGTCACGATCCTGGCCGACGGGCGGCACATCTGGCGTACCTTCGATAACCTGCTGGGCAATATCGTCAAATACGCCCAGCCCAACACCCGGGTCTATTGGAACCTGAGCCGGGAGGGGGACAAGGCAATCGTCATCTTCCGCAACATCTCCCGCGAGCAGCTGAACCTGAGCGGGGAGGAGCTGATGGAGCGCTTTGTGCGGGGCGACAGCTCCCGCAACACCGACGGCAGCGGCC
Organism: uncultured Clostridia bacterium; assembly: GCA_946542465.1. GTDB lineage: Bacteria > Bacillota > Clostridia > Oscillospirales > Oscillospiraceae > Limivicinus. The sequence goes on from CAMNKQ010000036.1 coordinate 4,355, forward strand.
TCGGCCTCGCCATCGCCCGAAGCCTTACCCAGCTGCAGGGCGGCGAGATGGACATCACCGTGGACGGTGACCTCTTCAAGGTGACCTTGCGTTTTGACTGTATCGAATGAGGAGAAGAAACATGAAACGAGCCATCGCGGCGCTGTTGGCGCCGGTACTGATGCTGGGCCTGCTGGCCGGCTGCGGCGAGGGGAAGACCGCGCCTGCCGAATCCACGGCCCAGCCTGTAAGCGAGGAGGTCTATGTCCCCGCATTTCAGGAACTGCGCTTCCCGGAGGGGGCAGAGCCGAGCCAATGGGCCCTCGCGGGCGAGGCCGTCTTTGCCGCGGCCTATGAGAAAATCGCCGAGGGCGAGGTGCCCGAGGGCAAAACCCCGGACTATGAGGGCGAATACGACGTGATGGGCTGGCGGCTCTATCGGATCGACGCGGAGGGAAACGTAAGCAAGCTGGACTACGAGCCGCTTCCCGCCCCGGAGGATCCGCAGGAGCGGCGGAGCTACAGCAGCCATACAGAACTGGTGAAGCTCTTCCCGGACGAAGAGGGCACGGTCGCGCTGGAACGGCAGTATGAGAGCTGGTACACCGGCACGGCGGAGCGGCCGGAGCAGTCGGAGGACTACTGGGATCACGTCGAGAGCCGCAGCACCTACACCCTGCGCCGCCTGGACGCGGAGGGAAACGAAGTGTCGGCCGTCCCGCTGGAGACCGGGGAGACGGAATTCTATGATTTCGCCCTGGACGGCGAGGGCCGCCTCTGCGCCCAGGGAGAACAGGGCCTCGCGGTCTTTGCCGCCGACGGCCGCCCTCTCGCGCAGATCGATCTCGGCGAGGGCTGGATCTACCACATGGCCCGGCTCCCGGACGGTGACCTCGGCGTGCTGCTCTGGCGCAACGGCATGAGCTTCATGCGCGTGGAGGCGGAGAAGGGAGAGCTGACGCCGCTGGGTGAACTCAAACAGGTCTTCCCGGATCTGCTGCTGGACGGTCGGGGCGAGACCACGCTGTATTACAGCTATGGCACCAAGCTCTACGGCTGGCACGGCGCGGACGGGGAATCGGAGCTGCTGCTGGACTGGCTGGACTGCGACCTCTCCGCCCGACAGCTGCGCGCCGTGCGCGTGGAAGAGGACGGAAGTATCCGCGCCGTCTGGCAGGAGGAGGGCGAAGCGCCCGCCCTGGTGACGCTGAAAAAAGCCGCCCGGGACAGCTTGCCGGAGCGGCGGGAGCTGACCCTGGGCGCCCTGTATGCGGACATGATCAGTGAGGCCGTGCTGCGCTTCAACCGCAGCCAGGACCAGGTGCGCATCCGGGTGCTGGACTACTCGGACTATGTAAACGGCGAGGACTATGAGGCAGGCCTCACCAAGCTCAGCACCGAGATCATGGCCGGGAACATGCCGGATCTGCTGGCCCTGGACAGCCTCCCCTATGCCCAGCTGGCCGCCAAAGGCCTGCTGGAGGATCTCTACCCCTGGCTGGACGGGGACGCGGAGCTGAAGCGGGAGGATTTCTTCGAAAACGTGCTCAAAAGCATGGAGGTGGGCGGCAGACTCTGCCAGGTGACGCCGGGCTTCTCCGTCGTCACGCTCATGGGCTCCGCCGACGTGGTGGGCGATACCCCGGGCTGGAGCTATGAGGACTTTCAGGCCGCGCTTTCCGCCATGCCCGAGGGCTGCACCGCCATGGGCCCGGGTATCGACCGGAACATGTTCCTGGAGATGTGCAGCTATGTGAACATGGCGGAGTTTCTGGACTGGGGCAGCGGGACGTGTCGCTTTGACAGCGAGGACTTTCAGAAGCTGCTGGCTTTCTGCAAGAGCTTCCCGGATAAAAACGACGTGATCCTTGAGGACGACAGCTCGGACATGAGCCGCATCGCCGAAGGGCGGCAGATGCTGGTCTTCACCGGCCTCTACAGCATGGAGGACGCGGTGTACAACGAACAGTATTTCGGCGGCAAGTCCACTTACATCGGCTTGCCCACCGCCGACGGCCGCCCCGGCAACGTGCTTATGCCCTCCAACGGCTATGCCATGAGCAGCAAGTGCGCCGATAAAGAAGCCGCCTGGCGCTTCCTGCGCGGCTTCCTCACCGAGGACTACGCCAAGAAGCTGGGCAGCTATGAGGGTGGCCTGCCTCTCAACAAAAAGGCCTTCCAGGCCCAGCTGGACAAGGCGATGGAGATCGAATATGAGAAGGACACCGAGGGCCATTACCTTCTGGACGCCAACGGCGAGCGCATCCCCACCTCCAAAGGCGGCATGAGCATGAGCATGGATGGCGGGGCGATGATGGATTTCACCCTCTGGGCCATGACGCAGGAACAGGCAGATAAACTCCTGGCCGTCATCGAAGGGGCCGACCGGGCCGTGGACATGAACACCACCGTCTCCGGCATCATCCGGGAGGAGGCCGCGGCCTATTTCGCCGGGCAGAAGAGCGTGGAGGAGGTCGCCAAACTCATCCAGAGCAAGGTGAGCCTCTACGTCAGCGAACAGCGATAGACAGATGAAAGGGCCTGTTGCAAAATGCAAAGTCGCCTGTCATTCCGAGGAATCAGTGTCGCAACACTGGTGACGTGGGAATCCGCTTCCTTTTCGAGAGAAAACGGATTGCCACAGCCCCTGGCGGGGCTTCGCAATGACACGTACGGGCATTTTGCAGCAGGCCCTTTGTGTTTTTATGTTTCGTATCTTCGGAACACCGGCTCGATCAGAAAGGAGCTCAGCAGCGCGGCCAGACCCGGGGCAAAGAGCACCGGCGCGGCAAACAGCAGGACGAGAAGAACCGAGAGAACGTTGATCAGCACCAGCGCCACGGAGCGGAGGATGTTCCCCAGGGCCAGGCGGACGGCGGTGCGGTTGAGAGAGGCAAAGGCGAAGGTGAAGCGGGAGAGGGTGGGGAAGACCCAGCAGAGGATCGCCGTGAGGAAGAACAGCAGCAGGAGGGAAAGCGCCTCCAGGGCCCTGAATACCCCGCTGCCCAGGGAGCGGACCGCCCCATAGTGCAGCGCCAGCGGCAGGGCCAGAAGCAGCATCCACAGCAGGGTCGAGAGGATGCCGGTCTTCAGCTCCGCCTTGAAGGTGCGGAAGAAGCGGGAGAAGAGATCCCCCTCCTTCCGGCGCAGGCAGTGGACCGCGCAGTCGTACAAGGCGGCGCAGGCCGGGCCGATCGTCACCAGCGGGATGGCGCAGAGACCCCACAGCAGGCTCATCATCACCAGCTCGCCCAGATAGCCGAAGGGCTTCCAGACCAGGCTCTCCGGTTCAAAAAAGCGGCGGGCCATCTCAGCCGATCAGCTCCGGGACCAGCTTGCTCAGTTCTCCGGCCAGCTGGCTGTGGCCTTTGCGCGTCAGGTGCATGCAGTCGCGGGTGTTGAACTCGGCCAGGCCCTCGGCGTCCAGGAAGGCGCAGCCCTGCCGCAGGGCCACCTCGGCAAAGTAGCGGGCGAGGCCGCGGGATTTCTCCGGGCAGCCGGCCCCCATGGGCACGCCCTCAGGCACGCGGTAGAGACCCTCCCCGATGTGGGGCGGGGCGATCAGCAGGATGTGGGGCACGCCGCCGCGCCAGGCGGGGACAGTCTTGGCCTTCATCACCAGCCGCTCCATGCCGATGCCGATGCAGGCGGCGTTGGCGCCCAGGCGCTCCTTGGTGTCGTTGGTGCCCAGCATGATAATGAGCAGGTCCACCGGCTCATGGCTCATGAGGGTGGAGTAGATCACGTCCAGGCCCGCCATGCTCTCGTGCAGCGGATCGGGGAAGACGGTGGTCCGGCCGGAGAGACCCTCCTCCAGCACCAGATAGTCCTCGCCCAGGGCCTTCTGCAGCAGGCAGGTCCAGCGCTCGTCCTCGTTGAAGCGGTCGCCGCCGTCGGCGCAGTCGGCCGGTTCGGCGCAGTAGCCGTGGGTATTGGAATCGCCAAAGCAGACAATGTGTTTTTTCATGATGTCTCGTCCTTATCTCTTGATTTCCGGCAGGGAGGCCGCGACGGCGGACTGCCCCACCCGGCGGAAGGTCTCATCCGGCAGGGCCAGGCGCAGCGGCAGCTCCGGATACTCCTCGGCCAGCACGGCCTTGCAGGTGTCCAGCAGGATATCCCCGCCCTTGCCGGACATGACGCGGCCCAGCAGCAGCACGGTCTCAAAGGCGTAGAGGTCGTAATAATAGGCCAGGCTGTGGGCCAGATAGCAGCCGATGCTGCGGTAGACGGCGGCGGCCCGGGGGTCGTCCGCCTCCATGAGCTTCTGCACGACCTTCAGCTTCTCCGCCGGGGAGAGGGCGGGATCCAGCTCGATCCCCGCGGCGGGGGCCAGCTTGATGACGCCGTCCTGGGAGAAGTACTTGACGCCGCAGCCGATGTCGCCGCTCCACTCGTCCCGCATGGCTTCGGGATTGGCGTCCACCGGGACGAAGGCCAGCTCGTTGAGCCAGCCGGTGATCCGGCCCTCGGTGTCCACAAAGCCCACCGCCTCGCTGGTGCCCATGGCGATGCCGAGAACGTTGTTGGTCTTGAGGCTCATGGCGCCGGCCAGGGCGGTCACGTCGCCGTCGTTGACCACGCTGTAGGGCACGTCCCCAAAGGTGTCGGTGATGGCGCGGATGTAGATGTCCTTCACCTTCGCTTCAAAGAGCTCGGGCGGGACCTTCAGGAAGAGGGAGGCGTTCATCGTGCGGTTTTCGATGTACACCCCCGCCGAGGAGACGCCCACCGCGTCCACCCGGGGCATGTGCTCGGCCGCGGATTTGAGCGCGGCGACAATGCCGTTATAGTGGTAGTCCGGGTCGCTGTTGATCTTCGGGAACCACACGACCTCCTCGGAGTAGACCGGCTCCCCGTTGATGACGGCGGAGACCTTCCGGTCGCTGCCGCCCGCGTCAAAGCCGATGCGGCAGCCGTCCAGATGCCCGCCGATGGCCTTGGGGGAATCCTTGGCCGCGGGCAGCACGTCCACCGAGACCACCTCAAAAGGCTGCTCGAACACGTGGGCCATGTAGTCCCAGTCAAATTCCTGCTGCCCGCCGGCGCAGAACACGCTCTGCAGATAATCGCGGATGCTGTCGTCGCCCCGGACATAGATCTTATACCCGCCCTTCATCCACAGGATGGTCTTGACCAGGCGGTTGACGTAGTATTCGTCGGCCGCGCGCAGCTCCGGCGTGCCGTGGATGAAGGTCTCCACCGCGGCCATCTGCCCGTCGGCGCGCTCCACGGCGATACCGAGGGGCTTTTTGGCGCCAGAGAGAAAGGCCTTGTTGAAGCTGTGCAGGGGCAAAAAGCCCGGATCCAGCTCCGGGTGATTCTTGATATCAAAGGAAATTCCCAGGTGCTCCATGGTTCGATCCTCCGTTTAGAAAAAGTAGGTGGATTCATTATAATGATTATCGCATAGCGAAAGCAAGCGAAGAATCGATTGCTTTCGCTGCCAAACGACAAGTTTGGCAGCAAATGATTGTTTCAATCATTTGCGCAATACTCATTGCAATGAATATATGGCAAAACAGCTATGCTGTTTTGCTGAGCCGCAATGCGGCTCGGCGGAACGCCTTGCGGCGTTTCGCTATCATATAGTCATTATATAGCCTTTTTTTCCGCCGTGCAACAATCCCAATGCAGCCGCGCTCCGGGTTTTCACAAATTGACCAATTTCCATAAGCGCCTTTGTATAATGTGCCTAAAAAGAGGGACTGAAAACCATTTTTTGGCGGGGGCTTGTTGACAAAATCACGGAGAGAGCCTAAAATCAGTACAGTCACATCGGTGGCACAAAAAAATGAAAAGGAGAAACTGCGTTATGAAAAAGACCTTGGCACTTCTGCTGGCTCTGATCATGGTGTTCGCCCTGGCCGCTCCCTCGGCCTTCGCCGATGACGAAATCACCCTGGACGTCATCATCTGCCAGTATGGCCCCAACACCAACGAGTGGTTCCTGGGCAAGGGCATGAACGGCACGAACTTCGTCGATAAGTTCGAGGCCGAGAACCCCGGCATCAAGCTGAATCTGGATGTCGTCTCCTGGAACGACGTCTACACCGAAGTGGATACCCGCATCGCCAACGGCAACGCGCCCGACATCCTGAACATCGACGTATTTGCCAACTATGCCAACGAAGGCCTGCTGCTGCCCGTGAAGGACTACTGCCCAGACGAGCTGTTTGAGGACTTCTTCCCCTCCTTCATCGAGCAGTCCGTGATCGATGACACCGTGTGGGCCGTGCCCGATCTGGCCTCCGCCCGCGCCCTGTTCTATAATGCGGATATGTTCGACGAAGTCGGCATCGAAGTTCCCACCACCTGGGCTGAGCTGAAGGACGCCAGCCAGGCGATCATCGACTTCTATGACGGCGAAGTGTATCCCTGGGGCATTGATATGACCACCGACGAAGGCCAGGCTGCTTTCGCGTACTACACCTGGGGCAACGGCGGCGGCTTTGTGGACGCCGACGGCGAGTGGGCTGTCAACTCCGCCGAGAACGTTGAGGCCATCAACTTCGCCCTCGACCTGATCAACAGCGGCTACACCAACCCCAACCCCGCCACCCAGACCCGCTATGACCTGCAGGATATGTTCGCTGCCGGCAAGCTGGCCATGGTCATCGCTCCCAACCAGCTGCCCACCTACGTGGCTGACAAGGGCGGCGAGATCAACATGGCGACCGCCAACATCCCCGCCAACGAGGGCAAGAGCTCTTCCTCCGTCGGCGTCATGGACCGCGTGATGGCCTTCAAGGACGACTCCGCTCCCGACCAGGCGGCTCGCAACGAAGCCATCGGCAAGTTCCTGAGCTTCTTCTATGATCCCGAGAACTATGTCGGCTGGGTCAGCATGGAGGGCTTCCTGCCCGCCGTCAACTCCGCCGTTGAGGCCCTCGTCGCCGCCGATCCCTCCTTCGAGGCCTGGCTCGACGTTCTGGGCGGCTGCCAGTTCTACCCGACCGCCAAGGCCGAGTGGGATCAGGTCAAGCAGGGCGTCATCGCCGCTGAGCAGAGCGCTCTGACCGGCGCTGACATCCAGACCGAGCTGGATGCTCTTCAGGCCGCTCTCGTAGGCTAAGACAGCACTCCAAACGGGCCCGGCTGTATAGCCGGGTCCGTTTTTTCAAATCCCCGGAAACCCGATTCTGCCCGAAAGGGGGAAACACAATGAACGCATTGCAGGGCAAGCGCAAATGGGTGCCCTATGTGTGGCTGCTGCCCAGCGCGCTGCTGATCGCCGTTTTTGTCATCTTTCCGATCCTCATCGTCTTCAAGCTCTCCTTCAGCGAGATCTCCAAGGCCGGCGTGATCGGGGATTTCATCGGCTTCCAAAACTACATCGACGCGGTGCATCTGCCCGCCTTTAAGACCGTCATGGTCAACACCTTCTGGTGGGTGATCTCGGTGGTGGGCATTTCCACGCTGCTGGGCTTCATCGTGGCGCTGGTGCTCAACCAGAAATTTCACGGGCGGAAGATCGCCCGCTCGATCCTGGTCTTCCCCTGGGCCACCTCTCTGGTCATTCAGGCCTCGGTCTGGAACTATATCATCAAGTATGAGTACGGCAGCCTCAACAATGTGCTGCTGAATCTGGGCATCATCAACCAGGCCATCAACTGGCGCTCCTCCTATACGGTGGAGTTCATCTGGGAGTGCGGCGTCGGCATCTTTGTCACGGTGCCCTTTGTCGCCTTCTGCGTGCTGTCGGGGCTGCAGTCCATCGATGGCTCCCTCTACGAAGCGGCCACGGTGGACGGGGCCGGCTTCTGGAACAAACTCTGGAACATCACGCTGCCGCTGGTCAGGCCCTCTCTGACCGTCAGCACCGTTTTGAATATCATCTACGTCTTTAATTCCTTCCCCATCGTCTACACCATGACCAAGGGCGCGCCGGCCAACAAGACCGACACCATGATCACCTATCTGTATATGCTGAGCTTCTATGACCGGAAGAAGGGCCCGGCGACGGCCCTCTCGGTGATCGGCTTTCTGATCCTCTGCGTCTGCGCCGGCGTGTATATGCTGAGCGTGATGCGAAAGGAGGAAGAGCCATGAAGCTTCCGGAACTGAAACGGCAGAACCGGCGCCTGCTCTTTGTGATGCTGCTGGGGCTGATCCTGGCCCTGGTGCTCATGAGCCTGCCGCTCTACCACTTCACCGCCTCGGTCTACACCAAGAAATCCGGCAACACCGTGGTGGGGGATGAGAAGTACCAGACGGTCCGCGCCGATGTGGAGGCCCTGGCGGAGGACTACCGCACCCAGGGCTTCGACGTGGAGATCAACGAGAGCGTCCTGGAGCGCGTGAACTCCAAGGGGGAGACCACCTCCCTCGTCACCTTTTCCATCGACCAGGTCATCAGCCGCAATCTCTTCGCCTTTCTCCGAAGCACACTGCCCGGGGGCCATGTGTTTCGGCTGATGCTCGCCTGCGCGGCCCTCTCCGTCCTCTGCGCGGCCCTGGGCTGCCTCGGCGAGGAGGACGTGATGCCCCGCTTTCTCTCCCGCCGGGCCGCCTTCCTGCGTACGGCGGCGGAGGTCCTGGCATTGCTCGCGCTGCTCGCGGTGCCGGCCTTCGTGATGATGAACAACTTCGCCTTCGGCCGCCAGCTCTCCCTCTACAGCCAGGGGCTGATCACGGAGGGGAAAGAGGCCCTGTATCAGAGGATGAACCTCTTCCTCTTTGACGGCACGGCAGGCGAGGCGATCGAGGACGCCCTCGCGGGCATCAAGCCGCAGCACTCCGGCATGATCTGGTTGCTCCTGCCTGTCTTTGCGATGATGATCCTCTGCGCGGTGCAGATCCGCCACGGGGCCGTGAAGAGCACGCTGCTCAAGGCTCTGCTCTATGCCTTCGTCATCGTCATGTGCCTGGTGACGCTCTATCCCTATTACGTCATGCTCATCACGGCCTTCCGCTCCAACGCGGAGACCCTGGACATGTACTTCCTGCACCTGTTCCCGACCAAATGGATCTGGTCGAACCTCTCGGACATCGTCCGCCGCGGCGTGCCCCGCTATCTGCTCAACTCCGTCTTTGTGGCGGGCGGCGCGACGCTGCTGGCCATGCTCTGCGGCATCCCGGCGGCCTATGCCATGGCCCGCATGAACTTCAAGGGGAAGAAGGCCTTCCTCGGCTTTGTCATCATGAGCCAGATGTTCTCCCCGGTGGTGCTGCTGATCGGCATCTCCCAGCTGATGACCACCCTGCATCTGAACGACTCCGTGGTGGGCCTGATGCTCATAAACGCCGCCTTCAACCAGGCCTTTGCCGTCTGGCTCCTCCGCGGCACCTTTATCTCCATCTCCCCGGAGATGGAGCAGGCCGCCCTGATCGACGGCTGCGGCACGGTCTCGGCGCTGATCCGCGTGCTGATCCCCATGGCGGCGCCCGGCATCGTGACGGCGCTGATCTTCGTGTTCATCAACGCCTGGAACGAGTATACGATCTCCACGGTGCTGATCTCCACGGCGGCCAACCGGCCCATCACCGTGGGCATCACCCAGTTCAGCTCCTTCAACATGATCGAGTGGCAGTATCTCTTCGCGGCCTCTCTGCTGGCCACGATCCCGGTGGTGCTGCTGTTCATGTCCATCGAGAAGCACCTGACGGCCGGCCTCACCTCCGGCGGTGTCAAAGGGTAATACTCCAAACACAAAGGCGCGGATGCCAAAACATCCGCGCCTTTGTGCGTTTTCATAGGAGAATAAGGGCTCTGAAATACTCCGGCGCGGCGGTGTCGCTCGAACAGCTGCTCATATACGACACCTGCCGACAATGTCTTTCATGGCGCCCCAATGCCGCTCCATCTCCCGCACCAGCTTCATTTGGGTGCGCGTCCGATCCAGGTTGTGCGTGGGCCGGGCCACGGCGAAGTAGTGATCCCCCTCCAGATAGTCGGTGAGGAAGCGCAGGCCGCACTCCAGGGTCATGAGCTTGGCACCCAGCGGCAGGCTCCAGAGCTCCGCCTCCTCCATCGCCCCGCAGGCGGAGACGAAGCCGCGGCTGTAGATCTCATAGAGGGAGAGATCCAGTTGGATCTTGTCCAGGTCGGTCTCGTCCTCGGCCCCGGTGGAGGCGCCGAAGCGGATGGAATCCCCGAAGTCATAGGCCGCGAGGCCGGGCATGACCGTGTCCAGGTCGATGACGCAGAGGGCCTTGCGGGTCTTCGCGTCCAGCATGACATTGTTGAGCTTGGTGTCGTTATGGGTGACGCGCAGGGGCAGCGCCCTGCTCTCCCGCAGGCTCTGGAGCCGGGCGCCCTCCGCCTCACGGGCGAGGTAGAAGTCGATCTCCGGCCGCACGTCCCGGGCGCGGCCCAGCGGATCGGCCGCCAGCGCCGCGTGAAACTTCCGGTAGCGGTCCGGCGTGTTGTGAAAGTTGGGGATGGTCTCATGCAGGGTTTCGGCGGGAAACTCCCGCAGCTGCCGCTGAAAGCCGCCGAAGGCGACGGCACTCTCGTAAAAATCCTCCGGGGACTCGGGCTTTTGCAGGCAGAGGCTGTCCTCAATAAAATCGTAGACCCGCCAGAATTCGCCCTCCTCGTCCCGATACCAGCTGCCGCCCTCCCGGGTGGACACCAGGTGGAGGCTGGCCCGGGGATCCGCGCTCCGGGCGGCGAGGTAGGAGGTCACGGCCTCCACGTTCTCCATGAGGCCCGGGATATCGGCAAAGGCGGCCCGGCTCAGGCGCTGGAGAATGTAGCGCTGCCGATCGGTGGTCATCAGATAGGTGCGGTTGATGTGCCCCTCACCGTAGCGCTCGCAGCTAAGCGGCGTTCCGCACAGGCGAAAATGGGATAAAAGCTCCTGCATACGATCCCTCCTGTTCCGTTTTTCCCCATTTTATCACAGCGGCCGGGCCTTGAAAACGCACAAAAGGGATTTTCAGAAAAGATTTATATTGAAAATTTCTTTCATGGATGGTACGATAAAAACAGGCCGATACGGACTGAATGAAAACACAAGGAGGGATGACCCCAATGAATCGCGATAAGCTGCTGGAAACACGCGGATGGATCCGGGAGGAACTGGAGCGCTGCGTGGATTTCTGGCTGAAAAACGGTATGGACCCGGTCAACGGCGGCGTGTACACCTGCCTGGATCGGGAGGGCAAGATCTTTTCCACGGATAAGAGCGTCTGGATGCAGGGGCGCTGCGGCTGGATTTTCGCCTGGCTGTGCCACCTGTACGGCGCGAAGGAGGAGTGGCTGGCCGCGTCCAAGAGCTGCCTGGACTTCATGGAGGCCCACTGCCTGAACCGGGAGGCGGGCAAGCGCATGTACTTCACCGTCACCGCCGAGGGAAAGCCCCTGCGCCAGCGGCGCTACTGCTTCTCCGAGGCCTTCTATGCCATGGCCAATGCCGAGTATTACGGCGTGACCGGCGACCGCGCCTGCCTGGAGCGGGCCCGCGCCGCCTATGACCTCTACTGGAACCTGAACCATGGCATGCCCGACCCCACGGGTCTGGGCCCCAAGACCATCCCCGAGACCCGCACGGGCCGCGCCTTCGGTATCCCGATGATCTATCTGAACGTGACCAGCGTCCTGATGCGGGTGGATCCGGAGCAGAAGGCGCTCTATGAGGAGCGGGCCGCCTCCTGCGTGGAGGATATCTTCAAGTACCACGTGAAGGACGATCTGGGCTGCGTGCTGGAGAACGTGGGCCCCAATGGCGAAGAGCGCCTGGACGTCACCGAAGGCCGCATCGTGAACCCCGGCCACGACATCGAGGGCGTCTGGTTCCTGCTGGAGCACGCCAAGCGCACCGGCGACAAGGAACTGGTGGCCAGGGCCGAGACGATTTTCAACCGCGCCATCAACGCCGGCTGGGACAAGGAATACGGGGGACTGCTGTATTTCATCGACTGCCTGGGCCGTCCGCCCGAGGCCTACGAGCACGACATGAAGCTCTGGTGGCCCCACGACGAGATCCTGATCTCCTCGCTGATGCTCTACCGCGACACGGGGAAAGAGGAGTATCTCGACTGGTTCTACAAGACCCTGGATTACTGCAAGACCTATTTCTCCGATCCCGCCTATGGCGAGTGGTACGGCTATCTGCGTCGGGACGGCAAACCCACTGAGCCGCCCTGCAAGGGCTCGACCTTCAAAGGCCCCTTCCATCTGCCGCGCATGCTGACGATGGTGGA
>CAMNKQ010000037.1 GCA_946542465.1 uncultured Clostridia bacterium
GCCAGTGTGAGCACTGGCCTCGGAATGACACTTTTGGGGTTTGTCTACACATTGAGGGATGTGATGAACACATCCCTGTATGCTTTGATACGGTTTTGGCTTACTCGCCCTTGGCCAGCATTTCGGCCTCGATCCGCTCGTTATCCTTGATGATGGCGGGGAGCTTCTCCTCGTAATCATACTTGAACAGGAACAGGAAGATCAGCACGAACATGCCGAGGGGGATGTAGGAATTGAGCGCGAAGACAGAACCCTTCAGAGCGCCGGTCAGGTTGGCAAGGCCCGCGCCCTTGGCGAGGAAGGCGTCGTATCCGCCCGCGGCCAGGACCCAGCCGATCAGGGAGCCGCCCACACCGCCGCCGAGCTTCTGGACAAAGGAGTTGGAGGCGTTGGTCATGCCCGTGATACGGACGCCGTGTTTGTGCATGTTCTGCTCAGCGGTGTTCAGGGTCATCGCGGGGAGAACGGAGATCAGAGGAATGGTGGCATACATCATGAGGCAGCCGCCAGCCAGGAACATGATGGAGTTCATGGGCATGGCCATGCGGATAATGCAGCCGATGACACCGATCACGCAGGCCCACTTGGCCGTGCCGGTCAGGCCAAACTTCTTGATCCAGAAACCGACCGTCAGGAAGCCGATGACCGAGGGGAAGATATTGACGGTATTGACCGTGGAATAGAAGCCGGGATTGTCCATGATGATGGAGCCATAGAACATGGGAGCCACAAGGATGATGCCGTACATGATGTTCATCGCCACGCCCACCAGCGTGATGAGGATCCAGTACTTGTTGGTGAGGAGCATTTTGATGCCTTCCAGCACAGAGACCTTGGCTTCCTTCTCGGCCATGGCGCCCTCGTCGTGGTAGATTTCACGGGAGAACTTGTAGGTGATGAACAGGCAGATCGCGGAGAGTACGCCCAGAATGGCGCCGAACTTGACCCAGGCCATCTGATCGTCGCCCAGGGCTACGGTGATGGGGATCAAGCCAATGCCGCAAGCCACGCCGATGGCATAGCCGACAGCCGCACGCCAGGTGCCCATCTTGCCCTTCTCTTCCGAGCTGCGGGTCTTATAGGACATCATGGTGTAGTAAGGAACGGCGATGGCGGTGTAGACAATGGCGGAGGCGAAGACGGTAGTGACCAGGGCGTAGACGTAGCGGAAGCCGCCCATTCCCTTGGGAACCGTGAACAGCAGCACGCAGGCCAGGAACAGGGGGATGACCATACGCAGCAGCCAGGGGCGGGCCTTGCCGGTCTTGGTGTTGGTCTTGTCTACGATCTTGCCCATGAAGAGGTCGGTGATCGCGTCGAAGATCTTGGAGATCAGCAGGACCGTCGCAACGGTGGCGGAAGCCAGGCCGACCTTGGTGGTGTAGAAATAGGTGAGCTGTCCGGTGAGCTGGTTGATGGAGTTCAGACCGAACTGTCCGAGGGAGTCGGTAAGATAATCTACCGGGCGAAGATGCTTTTGCTGGCCATCTTTGTCAAGGCCGAGTTCTTTTGCCATGGTTTTTCCTCCTTTAATATAACTGCGAGTTTTCTTTTCTCCGAAGCCTGGGAAACCTCTGTTTCATCGTTCCCATGGCTTTCTTCTGATTCTATGATAGCAGGCTGTTCGCCTTTGCTCTACAAAGATTCTGTAATTTTTATCTTTATTTTGGCGCAACTTACGGTTATACTTCGTAAAACCGCATGTCGCCCCAGATCTGCATCAGGTGCCGGCGGTCCAGCTGTTCGGTGCGGGTATCGCGGTTGAAGATCCGCACAGGGGAGTTGGCGCCCTCAAAGCGAGCCCAGTCGGGATTCGGCTCACCGGTCTTGGTAAAGCGCACCCAGTCTCCGTGCATTTCGGCTGCGATCTTGTCAAAGACCTCCTCCGGCTCCCCGTCGAAGACAAAGTGGCTGAAATGGAAGTCCTTGTTCTCAAAGACGGCGGGCAGCTCGAAGGCATGGCTGGCCTTCCATCCCGTCTCTATCCCGGACTTGGTCACCAGCTCGTAGCGGTACATCCATACATCGTCCGTGTACTTCTTCTGTCCCATGGCCACCTTGATGGCGGGCATCTCAAAAGCGTAGTCTGTGGCAAAGCGGATGAAGGGGTCGCCGCCGATCTGCCGGTGGTCGCCGCTGGCGCCGAATTTCCCGCCCTCCTGGTCGTTCTGATGCTGGAACATCACGAAGGAGTCCCGGGCGGAGGGATGATAGAAGCCCACCACATCGGGGATCGCGTCGGCGTGCTTGTTCTTCTCCAACATCTCGGCGATCATGGTCCAGGAGTTGGGGAAACCCGTATTCTCCGGATGGACGAACATGGTGCCTTCGTGCATATTGGTGCCGATGATGAGCTTCACACCCTCGGCACTGCCGCCGCGGATGGCGTCGATAGGCCGCACAGGAAGAAGATCATCCTGCACCGGTGAGGGCAGAAACATGCCGGGATTGCGATACTGGTGATGGGCGGCCACATAGTTATTGCCCTTGAGGAAGCTGTAAGGGTCGCCGGTGAGAAGCTTCTCCGCCATCTCCGCCTCCGTCCAGCCCATGCCCTCCAGAAACAGCGCAATGTTGGCACGGGCCACCTGATGAGTCGTCACGCAGTTGGGCAGGGCGCTCTGGGCAATGGCCTGCTGGAAACAGCCCTTCACGGAGGGAACTGCCAGCATATTGACCACGGAGGCACCGCCCGCCGATTCGCCGGCGATGGTGACGCGATTCGGGTCTCCGCCGAAGAATTCGATGTTCTCATGGATCCACTTAAGCGCCAGAATCTGGTCCGACAGGCCGCAGTTGGAATCAAAGTTCTCGCAGCCGGGGAAGGTGGTGAAGTCATAGAAGCCCAGCACGTTCATACGATACTGGAAGGAGACGAACACCAGCCCGTCCCGGGCAAAGGCCTTGCCGTTGTAGATCCCGTCGCTGGCAGCGCCTGTGTTGTAGCCGCCGCCATGGATCCAAACGAAGACCGGCAGCTTTTCCCCCTCCGGCGGCCGCTGGACATTCACAAACAGGCAGTCCTCGCTGCCGCGGGGCTTGCCTTCGTCGAATTGAACCGCCGGAGAACCGTATTCCTTCGCATCGAACACCCCCTCCCAGGGTGCTTTGGGAAGAGAGCGCTTGAAGCGCAGCGCGCCAACCGGCGCTTCAGCATAGGGGATGCCCAGGTATTCCACGATGCCGTCTCTCTCGTAGCCTTTGACCTTGCCGCTATTGGTCTGTACAATGTACTCTGCCATGGTGATCCTCCCTTTTTATCGTCTTGTCTGCGCGACTTTCGCGCCGAGTTCTTCCAAGTCAGCCGTGCTGCCGGTCATTTCCTGAATCGCCTTTGCTCTCGCCCGGGGCCGACAGCCATCCTCAGGGTCGGTGAAGAGGCCGAAATACACCTCCGTCAGTCCGCCGATCTGGTTGTCCTCGATGCCCGCACGCTGCAGCATGGCGTTTTCGTTGAGAAGCCGGAAGTTGTGGAGCGTGCGCACATAGGGCAGCTCCCGTGCGATCTCCAGCATCTTTTTGTTATACCCGGCGTAGCGCCTCTCCCATTCGCCATTGCCGCAGTCGGTGAAGCCGGACTCGGTCAGCAGCACCTGTTTGTGGCCGTCGCCGTACTTTTTCATCACCTTCCAGGCCGCGTCGTTGTAGCTCTTCCAGAGCTGATCCGGCTCGTCCACGTCCAGGAACAGATCCGCATCCGGCACATCACGGTTGGTGAACACGTAGGGGTGCCAGGCGAGAAGATCGAAATAATCGTCCGTATTCGCAGACCAGAACTTCCCGCTCTTGATGCGGGAGTAGACCTTGTCCAGCGTCCAGGCCACGCCGTACATCACCGGCAGATAGTCCGGCATGTCCCCGCCCAGGCCGGGTGTGGACAGGGCGGGAGAGAAGGACGCCACCTTGGCTTTCGGATTCCCCATGCGGATGCCGCGGGCGGCAAAGTACATCATGTCCACCGCGATGTCCATCTTCTCATCCGCCGTGAAGGGCTTGGTCATGTCCGAATCCAGGAAGCCGTCCGGATGCAGGAAGGCGTCCAGATTCCATTCATTGCCGACTTCCCAGATCGACACCTGAGGAAATAGCTGTGCCATGGTATACCAGCTCTGTTCAAGCATTTCCAGCGCACGCATATACAAGCTTCCCTCAGTCAGATCGCGCCTCGGCATGGCGTGACCTTTCCGCTGCTTGCAGCCGGCAGGCAAAAACCACTCATGGCTCATGGCTGTGACTTCGATATCCAGCTCGGAGGCCCGATCCAGCAGCCGCCGGTGCCGCGCGACCTCTTCCGTGTTGGGCGTCGTGGGATCGACCAGCAGCTCCGTCAGATGCATCCAGCTGCGGTAGGCGCTGCAGCCCAGGCCCTTGACAAGATCCAGATAAGCCGCCGCGTCGATCCCCTGATCCCTCTCTCGCTGAATGAGCGGTTCACCTACGCCGTAAAAGCGATTATCCATATACGCCTCCCAACAAAACAAAAAATTGACTTCCTTACCCTTATTGTAAGGGAAAGAAAGTCAATTTGCTATCGTTATTCTGTTATTTTTGTTCTTTGTTTGGGATGATCCGGCGGACAGCATCCGCGTCCCCGCTGATTTGCAGATCGATCCCGCTCGCTGTCTTTTTCCAGGCGACGTTCAGATCACCCCGGGGTGTATGCACGGTGCCGGAAGCGCTTGTCAGCATGCCGGGAACCGGGCGTACCTCGATCTTCTCATAGCCCGGCGCGGCAGGACGCACGCCGAGGATGACCGTCGGCAGCTCATACAGCGCCAGCGAGCCCCAGGCATGGCACTCGGAACGGGCATAGCTCCCCGGTGATTCCACGCAGGTACTGCAGCCGTTTTGAACCATCTCGCGCCAGATGTTCCAGTACCGGTCGGTATATTCGTAGAGTCCGGTTTTCTCCAGCGCCCGGAACAGATAGAAGCACATGGCCACCGTGCACTGGGTGATCGTCCGATCCTCCACCGTGCGCCGGAGGTTTCGCCGCCCTTCTTCCTCCGTCAGCGTCCCGGTCAGCACGCCGAAGACCTGCGCCTGCTGGCTCAGCTCCGTTCGACCCGGCCCGTCGGTGAGCATCCCGCTCTCGTCCAGGCAGTTTTGTCGAATCGCAAGGCGAAGGTTTTCTGCCTGATTGCGCCATTCCCCGGCAAGCGCCGTCTCCCCAATCCAGTCCGCCAGCTCCGCAGCCTTCTGCAGGCCGTAGAGATAAAGTAGGCTTTCCATCGTAAGCGGACCGTACAGTCCCGCCGTCGGCATGCCGGTGGTGGGCATCCACTCCGAGGCCCAGTCGATGAAGGACCATACCGCCGCCTCCCCGTTGACACCGCCCACCTTATCCACAAGGCCGCTTGGCATGCGGTGGCTGCGGAAGAACTGCAGAATGCGTTCCACGGTGGGCAGATACTGCCGGATCAGTCCCTTTTCTCCGAAGTACATCATGTGATCGTGCAGTATGAGGATGTAGTAGAGGGAAAAGCCGGGGATCACGTTGGCGTTTTTGTTGGGATAGCAGGCGTTGAGCAGCCCGTCGGGGCGCTGGGAGCAGGCAAAATCGTCGATTGCCTGCCGGGCCAGCCGATCGTCTGCCGAGACGGCATAGGTATACAGGATCTCCGAGCGGGTATCCTGCACGTACTGCAGCTGCTCATAGAAGGGGCAGTCCATATACGTGTCGTGCATGCAGCGCCGCAGGGTGCGCAGGCTGATCTCCCAGACCGGTGTGAGCGTCGGATCGGAGGTCGTGACCGAGGTTTTGACCGCCAGCGGATAGCCGGTCTCGTCATAGCGCAGGGCCTTCAGCTCCAGCGGCTCATCCGCCGTGTGGATCGTCACCTGCAGGAAACGGAAGGTCCGGAACCAGAAGGGCTCATAGACCTCACGGTCAAAGCCGGCCACCGTATAGGAATCCGTGTAACCCTCCAGATGGCCGTTATCCGCGTCGAGCCGGTTGCGCTTGCCCTCTTCGGTCACATAGCACTCGCTCTGCAGCAGCTCGATCACAGCTCCCTTTCCACCGCTGAGGGCGAGGGTCAGGAACGCGGTCGTCTCTTCCCCTGCATCCAAAACAAAGCGTTCCTCACTGTGCGCCGCCACCGTATGCACTGGCAGCGTGAAGGCGTGAGGCTTCTGCTCCATGAAGGGGATGGGGCGCGGAAGCAGATTCTCTCCGCGGAGGATCGCCGGAACGTCCTCGTCGGCGCAGAGCTGCGCCATATCCCAAGCGCTGTCGTCAAAGCCCGGGTCTTTCCATCCGGCCGCAGCGGGGTCTCCGGACGCTTCTTCATGGATGTGCAGCGGGGAGAAGCCCTCTTCTTCGGCAAGAAAGCGGACAGTATCGCAGGCATGGCAGCGCCAGCCCTCCGGCTCGATCCCTTCCAGGTACAGGCCATTCAGTCCCATGGTAAACAGGCTGTGGTTGCTGCTCCAGGCGTCGCCCCCGACGAGCAGCACTTCCACCGCCAGAACATTGCGACCTGTTTTCAGAAAAGGCCGCAGATTCAGCTCGTCCGCATAGCGACGCTTGTCGTCTCCCTTGCACGGGCCGAAACAAATGAGCGCCCCGTTGACATAGAGCTTATACCGGCCATCCGCCGAGATGCGAACCGGCATTTCTTCAGTTGAGCCGGAAAGACTGAGCTCCTTTCGGAAGCAGACGAGCTGCGTTTGACCGATCTCTTCATTTGCAATTCTTTGGGGGCAGATCCATTTCCCTCGATTGACAGCAGCCATGATACGACCTCCTGTAGCTTCAGTCAGTATCCTACCACAAAAGGCAAGAAAGGACTATCGTTTTTCTGTATTTTTTGTTTTCATTTTGGCTTCGTTTGTGATATGCTGAAGAAAACGCCGGGGAGGTAACTGACCATGGCAGAAAATCATATCCGCATCCTCTGCTCTGTCATTAAGGTGGATCTGGTCTACGAAGCGCCGGACGGCAGTCTGGTCGCCTTCTTTGACAGCATACAGGACAGCCCCCTTATGCAGTGCGCGCGGATCAGGGACGCACTGCGTTCCGGTATCGCCGGACAGAGAGCGCCCTTCCTGTTAAGAGAGAAGGATGGTGTATATTTTGCAGCCCTGCACGCCGGGGAGGGCTTCCTTTATATGGGGCCTATGTGCAGTGAACGATTGAGCGCATCCAAGCGTCGGCAGATGTATTCTTTCTATGGAATCGAGTACGATGAAGCGAGGCTTTTGCCGTGCTTTGCCCTCCCTGAGATCCGGAATATGATCCTTCTGACCAATTCCGCGTTAAAAAACGGAAATCTGGAAAATGAGGAATTGATGCAGCTCAATCGGCTGATCAATCAGAGTGAACGGGGCGTTCGGACGGAACAGGTTCAATTTGTGCTAAAGGAAGAAGCGGAAAACGATGATGCCTCCTATCGTCATGGTTATCATGAGGAGCAGCTGCTGATGCAGGCCATTCGGGAAGGCCGTACGGAGGATGCGATCCGCCTGGCCGAGAGCATGGACCGGGACAGCGGGCGTCTCTCCCGCACAGAGGTTTCCCACTGGCGGAACCTGGCCATCATCGGCATCTCCCTGTGCACCAGGGCCGCCATCGATGGCGGGATCTCGCCGGAAGAGGGCTACCGCCTGAGCGGATACTACATTCAGAAATGTGACAGCTCGCAGGATCCCGCCCATCTGCTGCACTACCGCAACCGCGCCATTGAGGAACTGACCGTCCGCGTCAAACAGAAGCTGGAAAAACCGCGCACTTCCAGCCATGTGGAGCGCGCCAAGGATTACGTGCGCAAGCACTACCGGGAGAAAATCTACCTGGACGATATCGCAGAGAACATCGGCATCAGCCCCACGCACCTCTCCAAGCTGTTCAAGAAGGAGACGGGCCAGTGCCTGCAGGACTATATCAACGAAGAGCGCGTCTTTCGTGCGGCCAATCTTTTGATGTATTCGGAGCTCTCCCTGATGGAGATCGCGGAGTACGTCCACTTTCCCTCTCAGAGCTACTTCGGTAAGATCTTCAAGCAGTTCAAGGGCGTCTCACCGCGCATTTTTCGGGATCAGTACCGCGCAAGAGAGATCACAGAGCATGGATAAGGAGGACCATCATGACACAGTATGATATGGTCGAACTGCGCTTTAAGGCGGAAGCCCCGGAAGCTTCGCATGTGCGGATTCCGATGAACGCTGTCATTCGAAACGAGAAAAGCGTATGGCAGCTCGACGGGTTTTATGCGGGAAACCGTTGTTATAAGCTTCGCTTCCTTCCGGAGCAGTCTGGGATATACTACTACAGCGTTCACGGCTGTGTGGAGGCGGAAGGATCCTTTTATGTTAGTGCGGCAAAACCCGGTGACCACGGTCTTGTGCGCACACAGGGCACCCGTTTTCTCTTTGCGGATGCGCTTGTCCCGACGAAGAACAGCCGAAGCCGGATCGTCACCGTGGCCGACTCCGTCATGAAAGTGCTGCAGAAGGTGAAGCAGGAGCACAAAAAAGAGATTGCCGACCTTGCCTGGAGCAGTCCCTGGAATCTCGTGTTCACGAATGAGTTTGGCCAGCACCTCTGTCACTTCACGGTCTATCATCGTTTCAAGAACGTCGTGCGAGGGATCGGCTTGGAGGAGGCGCGCTTTCACGATCTGCGCCACAGTTACGCCGTCGTTTCCATTGAAAGCTGCGACGATATCAAGACCGTGCAGAGCAATCTCGGCCACGCCACCGCCAGCTTCACGCTGGACGTTTACGGCCACGTGTCCCAGAAGATGCGTCAGCAATCGGCGGACCGCATGGAGCAATTCATTCAGGGACTTCCCGTCCCGGTAAGTATATAATGACCATCGCATGGTGAAATCAATCGGGGTGTCGATTGATTTCACCGCCAAACGCTTCGTTTGGCAACGAATGATTCAAGGAATCATTCGTGCGATGCTCATTGCAATGAATATCTGGCGCAGCGGGCATACACCGCTGCGCCGAGCAGCAAAGCTGCTCAGCGGAATGCCGCATGGCATTCCGCCATCAGATAGTCATTATAGGATCACGCGAGGGTCAATCTTTCCAATCTCTGACTTGGGATAAAGGGTCAAATAAAGGGTCAGAGGGTACAGAAAAACCCTGTATCCATTGAGAATACAGGGTTTTTACTGGCGCAGAAGGAGGGATTTGAACCCTCGCGCGCTTTATACACGCCTACTCCCTTAGCAGGGGAGCCCCTTCGGCCTCTTGGGTACTTCTGCATTGCTTGGATAGTTTAGCACAGGGGAGGGCGCTTGTCAAGGCAAAAGTGTGATGCCAATGCAGAAAGAAGGGAACGGGAACAGTTTGAATGACAGAGGAAAATGAGCGCTGGATCGGTGCTCAGGTGGTGAAAAGCGCGTCCAGTGCGGCGGCTGCGGCGCGGTTATAGGCGCTCAAATCGTCATATGTCTTCTCCCGCTTTTCGGCGGCACAGAGGGGCGGCACGATGTCCTCATAGCCGTGCAAACCGGGATTGTACTGCTCCAGCCGCTTGGCCATGAAGAGCGCCAGCCCCAGGGCCTTTGCCTCCCAGAGCACGATGCCCTGGCCCTCATAGCGGCTGGTGAGGGCAAAGCCGTCCATCTGCCGCAGCGCGGGGAAGGGATTGGCGAGACTGCCCAGCAGTGTGACATGCTCTTCCAGATGGAGCTCCGCGATCTGCGCCTCAAGAGCTTCGCGCTCCGGCCCATCGCCGATCAGGTAGAGATGCATGTCTGTCCGCGCCTGACAGACGCGGGCGAAATCCGCCAACAGCAGATCAAAACCCTTTTGATGGACCAGACGCCCCATGGAGCAGAGATTGTACTGCCCGGGATCGACGGCGAAATCGGTTGCCTCCTCGGCCTTGCGGAAGATCTCCTCCGTGTCGATGGCGTTGGGAATGGCGGTGACCGGCACGTCCGGCAGCCCGGTCATGGCACGAAAGCCGGGGATGATCCCCTCGGAGACAGCGGCGAAGGCGTCGAAGCGGCCGAACTTTTTCCGGAAGAAATGCCAGAGGATCCGGTATTTCTTTTCGCTGCGGTACTTGATCTGCATGTCGTTATGGATCCACATGACCCGCTTTTTGGCATCGACACGCAGCGCAGCCACGGCGCACTCGCTGCTGTAGCTGTTGAAGTCGACAGCCAGATCGTAGCGCTTGCCCTCCGCCTCGGGGATGCGCCCGTGCCGGAGCAGCAGGCCAAAGTCCACAAAACGGGTCCAGAAGGGCCAGGGGCGGCAGACAATATACCGCAGCCCCTCGTGTTCGGGCAGTGAATAAAAGGGCTTGTCATCAAAGACGTAGACGTCCACCGTGTAGCGGCGGTAGTCCAGCCGATCCAGGGTGTTCAGCAGAGCCTTCTGGATGCCGCCCACCCGGAAATCCCGCTGGAAGATGGCGATCGTTGTTTTCTCACTCACCGGAACAGCTCCATTTCCTTGTCGTAGGTCTCCAGACGGGTGAACTTGGCAAAATCGGGGGCGATCTCCGGCTGCCGCTGGCGCAGCGCGTCGGGCAGCAGATCCGGGTTGAGCGTGGGCTCCTGGGCGGAGATCACCGCCTCCAGCCCTACATCCCTGCCCTCCACGGAGAAGACGATCTCCCGAATCGCGGGGCGGATATCCGTCTCGCCCATGCCGCGCTTGGTCTTCTTGGTGATGACGATGCTCTCCCGGGCGTAGAACTCCCGCAGCGCCTCGCACATCGAGGCGGCATCCCGCTCGTCGTACTCGAAGACGCCCCGCACCCGCAGCCATTTGAGTTCGGCGGCCTTGCGGGTGAACTCGTAGGCCTCCAGAATTTCGATCCCCTCGGGCAGCGCCGCGGTGAGCCGGGCGGGCAGTTCGGCGAGATCCACGTCCTCTTTCAGACGGAAGTCCATCAGCTCGCACTCGCTGGCCGTGCCCACCGAGAGGGGCAGGGCGATGGAGATGAGCGGATGGGGGTTAAAGCCCTCGGAGTATTTGAGGGCGTAGCCGGCGCGGAAGAAGCCGCGCTGCAGGGTCTGCATCAGATCCAAATGGGAGATATAGACGGCGCGGCCGGTTTTTTTAAAGCGCAAACGCAGCTTATCCATCGCAGCGCCCTCCCTTCAGCAGTTTGGCGGCCCCGCAGGCGGCGCACTGGTGCCGGCAGTCGGGGGACAGGGCGGAGGCATAGGCCATCTCCCGCTCGTGGAGCAGATGGGCCTTGCGCACGCCCACGTCGATGTGATCCCAGGGCAGCACCGCGTCCAGCGGGATCTCCGTGTTGGCGTAGAAGGCGGGATCGACGCCGCAGCTCGCGAAAGCCTGCATCCAGCGCTCGAAGGAGAAATAATCGCTCCAGGCGTCCAGGCGGCCGCCCCGGCGCCAGACCTCCTCAATCACATCGGCCACCCGCCGATCGCCCTTGGAGAGCACCGCCTCCACCAGGCTGGTCTCGGCGTCGTGCCAGTTGTAGGTGACGTTCTTGGCGGTGATGCTGCTGCGCAGGAGATTGACCCGGCGCAGGTATTCCTCAATGCTGATCTGCGCCTCCCACTGGAAGGGGCTCTGGGGCTTGGGAATGAAGCAGGAGGTGGAGATGGTGATCTTCACACCCCGGTTTTTGTTCTTGGCATAGGTCCGCCAGCAGTGGAGCACCTGGTTGGCCATCTCCGCAATGCCGACGATGTCCTCGTCCGTCTCCGTGGGCAGGCCCAGCATGTAATAGAGCTTTACACTGTTCCAGCCGCCGGCAAAGGCGATCTGGCAGGTGTGGAGCAGATCCTCCTCGGTGACATTTTTGTTGATCGCGTCCCGGAGACGCTGGCTGCCGCCCTCCACGGCGAAGGTCAGGCCGCTCTTGCGCACCTTCTGCAGCTTCTCCATCAGCTCCATGGAGAAGTTGTCCGCCCGCAGGGAGGGGAGCGACAGGCCGATGCTCCGCGGCTCGCAGTAGTCCAGCAGTCCGTCGCAGAGCTGGGGCAGGGGACGGTAGTCGCTGGTGGAGAGGGAGAGCAGAGTGATGTCCTGATAGCCGGTGTTCTTCAGCGCCTCAATGCCCTGGGCGATCAGCGTCTCCGGCTTCTTGGCACGGATCGGGCGATAGACGTGCCCGGCCTGGCAGAAGCGGCAGCCGCGCACGCAGCCCCGGAACAGCTCCAGGCTGACCCGGTCGTGCACGACCTCCGTGGAGGGGACGATGGGCTTTGTGGGATAGGGAACGGCATCCAGATCCTGGATGATCCGCTTGGTGACGCGCGCGGGCGCCCCGTCCTTCGGCGTGACGGCGGCGATGCGCCCGTCCCCCCGGTAGCTGACCTCATAGAGACTGGGCACATAGACGCCCTGGATCTGCGCGGCTTTGACGAGAAACTCCCGCTTGCTCCAGCCGCCGAGCTTGGCCTCCCGCAGGAGGGTGAGAACTTCGTTGTCCACCTCTTCGCCCTCGCCCACCACAAAGAGATCCAGAAAAGGGGCCATGGGTTCGGCGTTCACCGCGGCGGTGCCGCCGGCCCAGATGAGCGGCAGCAGATTCGGCCGGTCGGCGGAACGCAGGGGGATGCCGGCCATGTCCAGCATGTCCAGCACGGTGGTATAGGCCATCTCGTAGCCGATGGAGAAGGCGAGAGAGTCAAACTCGCTCAGCGCATCGCCGCTCTCCAGCGCATAGAGGGGGAGCGAAGCCTTCTTCATCTCCTCGTACATGTCCCCCCAGGGGGCGAAGACCCGTTCACACCAGACAAAGTCCAGGCTGTTCATGGTGTGATAGAGAATGCTCATGCCCAGGTTGGACATGCCGATCTCATAGGTGTCGGGAAAACAGAAGGCCAGACGCAGATCCACCTGCGTCTTGTCCTTGATGATCTGGTTGTATTCACCGCCGGTATAGCGGGCGGGCTTTTGCACCCGCGGGAGGATGCGCTCCAATCGTTTATCCATGCTGTACTCCATTGTGTCAGATTCAGCTCATGTGTATTTTCTTATTTTATATGATTTCCCGCCGTTTTACAAGACCCTGCCCTTCCTCCTGTGCCAAAAGCAGCCAGACCGCCGCCAGGGCCAGCGCCGCGCCCTGCCCGCGGACCATCAGATAGAAACCGCCGCCCAGCAGCGCGGCCCCGACCATGAGACCCAGGATCTCCGTGAGCAGGCGGCCGCGCCGATCCCCGAGGATCGCCATGCTGAGATGCAGCAGAATGGTCCCACCGTCCAGCGGCAGGGCGGGCAGCAGATTGAAAGCCGTGAGCAGCAGGCTGACTCCCGCGCTGAGACGGAGCCAGTCGCTCCCCAGGCGGGAAGAGAGCCGGGCGGCGGCCAGCGCATAGGCCAGGCCCGCCAGCGGACCGGACGCGGCGGCCAGCACATGCCCGACGGCGCCGCTATGGCCGCCGTACTCGATGCAGAAGCCGCGCAGCTCCAGCCGGAAGCCGCGCACCGGCATCCCGAGGATCCAGAGCGCCAGCAGATGCCCCAGCTCGTGGGCCAGCACGGGCAGCGCCACGGCCAGAATGCTCTCCCGATCCCCCAGACAGAAAAGCCCCGCGCCCAGCAGCAGGGCGCCAAAGCCCAGATGAAAAAAACGCGTGCGCATCATGGCCTGTCCTCCGGGGAGAAAAAGACGCTGACGAGCCCGTCCGGCAGTTCAAAGCCGTCCAGCTCCCTACCCAGTGTCGCGGCCAGCTCTCGGCCTGTCCCTTCGGGATCCAGCGTGTCCCCAAGCCAGGCCCGGGCCGCCTGCACCGTATCGGGAAAGAGAATGCGCAGCGCGGCCGCCAGCAGGAGCAGCACCGCGGCGAAATAGAGTTTGAAACCCTGCATATCCATGCCCCCTTTGTCCCTCATCCTATGCACAGGGCGGGGTGAACATGAAAAACTCCGGAGAGGCGAGGGCCTCTCCGGAGAGCAGTATTAATCGTTTTACAGTGTTTCCATCTTGCTGTTGAGCCAGTTGAGAATGTCGCTGTAGACCCGGTCCTTGTTGATCTCGTTGAGCATCTCGTGCCGCCCGTCGGGATAGAGGCGGATGGTCACATCGTGAAGCCCGGCCTTGCAGAAGGCCTGATAGGCCCGCTCCACGCCCTTGCCGTAGTCGCCCACGGGATCGGCCGCGCCGGACATGAAGTAGATGGGCTGTTCCTTGCTCATGCGGTCGATGTTCTTCTGGCTGGTGATGAAGTTGACGCCGTACATCATATCCCGGTACAGACTGGTCTTGGCCACAAAGCCGCAGAAGGGGTCGGCGATGTAGCGGTCCACGGCCTCCTCATCCCGGCTGATCCAGTCGTAGGGAGTGCGGGGATTGGCGATCTTGCTGCAGTAGGAGCCAAAGGCCATGTCGTTCAGGGCCTTGCCGTCGCCCCGCGGGCCCTTGGTCTTGACCATGAGGGAGGCCGCCGCGTAGCCGCCCAGCACCAGCGCCTTGCTCTGATGGCCGGTACCGCTGATGATGGCCGCGTCGTACTTCTCCGGATAGCGGATCAGATAGGTGCGGGTGAGAAAGCTGCCCATGCTGTGGCCGAAGAAGATGTAGGGCAGGTCGGGATAGTCCTGGCGCATCAGCGTGCGCAGCTTGTCCATATCCTCCACGACCCGGTCCCAGCCCTCGCTCTCGGCAAAAAAGCCCAGCTCCGTCGGGCTCTCCGCCGAGCGACCGTGCCCCAGATGATCGTTGCCGACGACCACAAACCCGTTTTCGGCCAGAAAAGCCATGAAATCGTTGTAACGGTTGATGTGCTCGGCGACGCCGTGGGCGATCTGAATGACGGCCCGGGGCGCTCCGTCGGGGATGCACTTGCGGGCGTAGATCCGATTGACGCCGGTGCTGGACTCAAAATAGAATTCCTCAAATCTCGGCATGGATTTTTCCTCCTGTCTATGATATCATATCCGTGTTTTCTATCTGTAATTTTACACGCGTTTTTTTTGAAGTCAAGATATACCGGAGGGGAAATGCACAAATGGACGTCTATATCAAGTATTTTGAGCCCGATCTGATCCCGCTGGAAAAGCTGGCGAAAGGGGACTGGATCGACCTGCGCGCCGCCGAGGACGTGGAACTGAAGGCGGGGGAGTTTCGCTATATCCGCCTGGGTGTGGGCATGATCCTGCCCGAGGGCTACGAGGCCCATGTGGCGCCCCGCAGCAGCACCTTCAAGAACTTCGGCATCCTGGTGGCCAACAGCGTCGGTGTGGTGGACAATTCCTACTGCGGCGACGCGGACGAGTGGCGCACTCCGGCCTACGCGGTGCGGGACACGGTCATCCATAAGAACGACCGGATCGTGCAGTTTCGCATCATCGAAAAGCAGCCGGAGCTGAACTTCATAACGGTGGAACATCTTAAAGAGGAGAGCCGCGGCGGCTTCGGCTCGACCGGAAAAAACTGAACAGAAAAACACCATCGGCATGACAGACTCGTCACCGATGGTGTTTTTGCGCAAAGCTCATTCTTCTCCGTCTCGATCCCACAGGCCAGCGAGCTGCTCCGAGAGCAGGCAGACGCATACGCCCACGTAGACGACCAGAAGCAGCAAAGCCCAGTACAGCGGATAGAGAAAGCTTTCATGAACACTGCCGCCGAAAAGCTTCTGGCACAGAGGAAGGACCAATGGTATCCCCAGATACCAGACAAGGACATAAGCTAAAAGAGAGAACAGAAGAAATCGAAAGCCTAAGGGCCGCCCTGCGATTGACTTTGGCTTTTCGGCCGGACAGAGAAAATGATCCAGATCGGTGCCCAGAACCGAGGCAAGTCTTTCCAGCATGTCAATGTTAGGGAAGGAGTTTCCCCGCTCCCAGCTGGAGATAGTCTGCCGGGTGACGCCAAGTTTTTCGGCCAGCTGTGTCTGAGTCAGATTGTGCTGAATACGCTGCTGCCGAATGTTGTGGGCGATATCAGCCATAACACCCCTTCTTTCCTTTGAAATTCTGACTTTATGATAGCGCCTCTACAGTCGGATCGTCAAGAAAAGGCTGTTTGCTTTTTGGCAAATTGTCTTGTCAAAACCAACAGAAGGCAAAAGAAGGAATTTCTTCTTTACAAATATACTGTATTGGTGTATAAGTGTATACAGAAATACACCCCCCTGAAAGGAGCCTTCCC
>CAMNKQ010000038.1 GCA_946542465.1 uncultured Clostridia bacterium
ATAACGGCCTCTTCATCGCCGAGAGCCCCAACGTCATCGACCGGGCGCTGGACGCGGGCTATGTGCCCGTCTCCATGCTGCTGGAGCGCAAGCACATCGAGGGCCAGGCCGCGGGCATCATCGCCCGCTGCGGGGAGATCCCCATCTACACAGCGCCGCTGCCGGTGCTGACCCAGCTCACCGGCTTTCCCCTGACCCGGGGCGTGCTCTGCGCCATGCGCCGCCCGCCGCTCCCCTCCGTGGAGGCCGTCTGCGCCGGAGCCCGGCGCATCGCGGTGCTGGAGAACATCATGAACCCCACGAATCTGGGGGCGATCTTCCGCTCCGCCGCGGCGCTGAACATGGACGCCGTGCTGCTGACCCCCGCCTGCTGCGACGCGCTGTACCGCCGCTGCGTGCGCGTGAGCATGGGGACGGTATTCCAAGTACCCTGGACCTATCTGGACACCGATTGGCCGGAGCCGGGCCTGCAGCGCCTCCGGGACCTGGGCTTCGCCAGCGCGGCCATGGCCCTGACCGAAAACTCCGTCAGCATCCGGGATCCCCGCCTGCTGCGGGAGGAGAAGCTGGCCGTCATCCTCGGCACCGAGGGGGACGGGCTGGCCGTGGAGACCATCGCCCGCTGCGATTACACCGTCAAGATCCCCATGTCCCACGGGGTGGACTCCCTGAACGTGGCCGCGGCCAGCGCGGTCGCCTTCTGGGTATTGGCCAACGAGAGGAATTGAGCTGCTTATGAGTATGAACTACTGTACCGAGTGCGGCGAAAAGCTGCAGCCGCGCTACCACGAGAGCGAGGGGAAGGAGCTCCCCTACTGCCCGCGCTGCGGCGCTTTCCGCTATCCGGTCTTCAACACCGCCGTCAGCATGATCGTCCTGAGCCGGGATAAGAGCCGGGTCATCCTGATTCAACAGTACGGCAAGCCCTGGAATGTGCTGTGCGCAGGTTATGTAAACCACGGAGAGGACGCCGAGGACGCCGTCGCCCGGGAGGTGCGGGAGGAGCTGGGCCTGACCGTGGAGACCCTGCGCTTTAACCACAGCCGCTACTACCCCCGCACCAACACCCTGATGCTGAACTTCACCGTCACCGTGGCGGAGGAGGACCCCCACCCCAACTGGGAGGTGGACGCCTGGCGCTGGTTTACGCCCGAGGAGGCCCGGGCGAGTATCAAACCCGGCAGTCTGGCCGCCGCCTTTCTGAAGGGCTATCTGGACGGCGGGGTCTACGATTTCACCGGCTGCTGATTAGGGAAACGCTGAATAAATCGCAGCACACATCTTGACGGCTTATTCCCCGCCTGCCATCGTCTCAAAAACTTGAAATACACAAAGTATTCCCGCGTTTTTTCGACTTCGTCAGGCAAAAAATTCGCTCGCCAATCTATGCACTTCAATTTAATCAGCGCTTCCTTAGGCTGCGTCGTCCCCCATCATCTCGTAGTATTCACTCTCCGAGGCGAAGAGCCGATAGCTCCCGTCCACCAGTCCGTAAAATCCGTTTGCCGTAAAATATCCGCGCATGATCTTGACCTCCTTACTGTCGTGTTGCTTTCTCTTTCTGTCTGTAGAATAGCAAAAACACTGTCCGATAAAACGGACAGTGCGAAGTGGGAGGCCCTGAAAAGAAAGGCTTTTTCATGAGCAAGACCGTGGTGGGGCGCTTCGCCCCCAGCCCCTCGGGTTATATGCATATGGGCAATCTCCTGGCCATGCTTCTGGCCTGGCTGGACTGCCGCGCCCAAAACGGGGAGATGGTCTTTCGCATGGAGGATCTGGATCCAGCCCGCTCCCGTCAGGAATACGTGGACGCGCTGGCGGAGGATTTGCGCTGGCTGGGCCTGGATTGGGATCGGGGCTGGCCGGAGGCGGACTACGCCCAATCCCGGCGCGGCGAGATCTATGAGGCTTATTTTGAGCAACTGCGCCGCCGGGATCTGGTCTACCCCTGCCGCTGCAGCCGGGCCGAGCGTCTGGCCGCCGCCTCCGCGCCCCACCCGGGGGAGGCGGAGTGGGACCGGCGCTGCCGCTGCGCCCGGATGAGCCAGGCGGAACAGGCGGCGCTGCTGCAGAGCGGCCGTCCCCTCGCCTGGAAGCTGCGCTGCCCGGACGAGGACATCGCCGTTTGGGATGGGCACTACGGGCTGTTCGTGCAGAACCCCGCCCGGGAGACGGGCGACTGCATCCTCCGCCGGGCCGACGGCGTCTACGCCTACCAGCTGGCCGTCAGCGTGGACGACATGCTCATGGGCGTGACGCGGGTGGTGCGCGGGCGGGATCTGCTCGCCTCCGCGCCGCGGCAGAAATGGCTGATCGAAACCCTGGGCGGGACGGCCCCGGACTACTGCCACGCGCCGCTGCTGTTGGAGGGAGAGCACAAGCTCTCCAAGCGCTACGGCTCTCTCAGCACCCGGGAGCTGCGGCAGCAGTACCGCCCCGAGGAACTGATCGGCCTGCTTGCCCGGGCCTGCGGGCTGCTGGACCGCGCCGAGCCTGTTGCCGCCCGGGAGCTGATCCCCCTCTTTTCCTGGGAAAGGATCACACGGGAGGACATTGTTTTCCCGGAAAACGCTCTGTAAACACACGACCGGAGCCGCCCCTTTGGGACAGCCCCGGTCGATTTTTTACGTATCAAAATTCAAAATGAGATCGGCGATTGTCTCGCTGTGGATGATGTAAGAGCCGTGATCCTCGCCCTCGAGGATCTGCAGCTGCGCATCGGGGATGGCCGCGGCGATGCGCCGGGTCTCCTTCTCCCGGATCAGGTCCTTGCTGCCGGCCAGCACCAGGGTCCGGGCCGTGATGCGCCGCAGCTCCGCCTCGTCCATATCCGGCTCCCGGGCCATCAACTCCCACTTGGGATCCTTTTTCACCAGGGCCATGGCCCGGATCATCAGCCCGATGTCGGCCTTGACGCCCTTGGGCGTGAGATTGGCCCCGCTGACGACCAGCGTGCCGACCCGCTGAGACCGGGCCGCCGCCATCAGCGCCACGATGCCGCCGTCGCTGAAGCCGTAGAGCAGCACGTTCTGCAGCTCATAGGCCTCCAGAAAATCCAGCACGTCCGCCGCCATGTCCCGGTAGTGGAGCGGCGCGACCCGGGTGCTCCGGCCATGGCCGCGGGAATCCAGCACATAGCAGGTATAGCGCTGGGAGAGCTTTGCCGCCGCCTCCCGGAAGATCGTGTGATCCTCCCCGTTGCCGTGCAGCATCAGCAGCGGTCTTCCGCTGCCTGTCTTTTCAAAATACAGCTCTACCCCGTTGACATGGGCGATCATCGCTGTCACTCCTTTTCCCTCTTTTGCCTATCAGTGTATCATATCGCCGGAAAAAACACAATCGGGCATAGGAAAAAGGCCGATTGGATCGGCAGGCGTTGCTCCCCTGTTCTTTCAGCTCAGCAGCTCCCGCAGGCGTTCCACCGCCCGGCGCTCCAAGCGGGAGATCTGCACCTGGGAGACGTGCATCACCCGGGCGCAGCTCTGCTGGGTCATGCCGTGGTAAAAGCGCAGGGCCACCACCTGCCTCTCCTTTTCGGGCAGCTTCTCGATCACCGCCCGCAGGGCCACATGCTCCACCATGCGCTCCTCCGCGCCGTAATCCCCCAGCACCAGCTCCAGGGTGAAGCCGTCCTCCCCGCTCTCCCGCTGCAGGCTCTCCGCCGGGCCGGTGGCCGTCTCGGCAAAGGCGATATCCTCTGGTTTAAGGCCCGTCTCCCGGCTCAGCTCGGAGAGGGTCGGCTCCCGGCCCAGGCGCTGCTCCAGGCCCTGCCGGGCCGCGTGGATCTGGGCTGCCTGCTCCTTGACGCCGCGGCTCACCTTGACGATGCCGTCGTCCCGCAGGAAGCGGCGGATCTCCCCTGCGATCTTCGGCACCGCGTAGGTGGAAAAGCGGGTGCCGTAGTCCTCGTCAAAGCCCTCCACCGCCTTGAGAAAGCCCAGGCAGCCCAGCTGATAGAGGTCGTCCGGATCGACGCCGCGGCCGAAATAGCGCCGGGCAACGGACCAGATCAGGCCGGAATTGTCCTCGATGAGGCGGCCGGCCGCCTCCCGGTCCCCCGCCCGCGCGGCCCGGAGATCGTCATAGAGCCCCTCGCTCATCGGCGGTCGGGGCGGGGCTTGATATGGCGGCGCAGCAGCACCGTGGTGCCCTTTCCCGGCGTGGAGCGGACCCGGATGCGATCCATGAAGGACGTCATGATGCTAAAGCCCATCCCGCTGCGCTCCTCGCCGCCGGTGGTGAAGAGGGGCTGCATGGCCTGCTCCACGTCCGCGATCCCCTGTCCCCAGTCCCGGATCTGGATCTCCAGCTCGCCCTCGGGCAGGATGCGCAGGCGCATGTGGATGCGGCCGATGTGATCGGGATAGGCGTGGACGATGCAGTTGGTCACCGCCTCGGAGACGGCGGTCTTGATATCCCCCAGCTCCTCCAGCGTGGGGTCAAGCTGGGCGGCGAAGGCCGCGGCCGCCGTGCGGGCAAAGGCCTCGTTGCTGCTGCGGCTGGGGAAATCCAGCTGTATGTAGTTCTCCGTTTTCATGCGCTCTCTCCTTTACAGTTTCGTAATGGCCACGGGCACCAGCCGGTCGATGCCGGAGGCGTCCAGAACCCGGCTCGGCTGCCGGGCGGGATTTTCGATCCAGAGCCGCCCGCCCATCTCCGACACCCGGCGGCTGAGGCGGACGATGAGGGCGATGCCCGAGGAGTCCATAAAGCTCAGGCCGCTCAGATCCAGCGCGCAGTCCCGGGGCAGATACTCGTCCAGCAGTCCCTCCAGACTGCGCAGGGTCTCCCGCGCCTCGTGGTGATCCAGCTCCCCGGCGAGAAAGACCGTAAGACGGCCGGATTTGAAGCTTGTGCTGATCGTCATGTACATCTCTCCTTTTTTCGACAACAAAAAAATGCGGATGTGAGAAGTTTTTCTCACATCCGCAGTCTACGGTATTTGATTTGAAAACGCTGTCGAATCCCGTTTACTTGCCCAGATTCTCCAGGCTCAGCTTCAGGTTTTCGATCAGAGCCTCCAGCTTGGCCTTCTTCTCCCGCTCGGCGTTGACGACGGCCTCGGGCGCGCGGGTCACGAAGTTCTCGTTGGCGAGCTTGGCGTTCTGCCCGGCCAGCTGCTTTTCGGCGTTTTGAAGTTCCTTCTCGATGCGGGCCTTCTCCTTCTCCAGATCCACCAGCTCCGCCATGGGCATGAACATGCGGGCGTTGTCGGTGACGACGGAGACCATGCCGGCGCTGTCCGCGGGGGCCTCGGCCACGACGCTGACCTCACTGGCATAGGCCAGCTTCTTGATATACTCGGTGCCGGCCTCGAAGGCGGCGGCCTTGTCGGTGGCGATGATCAGATGGGCCTTGCGGGAGGGAGGCACGTTCATCTCCGAGCGGCGGGCACGGACGGCCTTGATGGCGGTCATGACCATCTCGAAGTTCTGTTCGGCCTCGGGGAAGCTCAGCGCCTCGTCAAAGTGCGGGTAGCTGGCAAGCATGAGCGCCTCGCCCTCGTGGGGCAGGGCCTGCCAGATCTCCTCCGTGATGAAGGGCATGAAGGGATGCACCAGCTTGAGGATCTCGGTTAGGACGTAGAGCAGCACCTTCTGCGCGCCGATCTTGCTCGCCTCGTCCTCGCTGTTGAGGCGGGGCTTGGTCAGCTCGATATACCAGTCGCAGAAGCTGTCCCAGATGAAGTCATAGATCTTGCCGGCGGCCACGCCCAGCTCGTAGCTGTCCATGTTGTCGCAGACCTCTTTGACCGTGTCGTTGAGCTTGGAGAGGATCCACTTGTCCTCGATCTCCAGCGTCTCGGGCAGTTCCACCTTGTCGATGCTGAGGTTCATCATCACAAAGCGGCTGGCGTTCCAGAGCTTGTTGCAGAAGTTGCGCATGGCCTCGCACTTCTCCACATAGAAGCGCATGTCGTTGCCGGGGCTGTTGCCGGTGATGAGGTTATAGCGCAGGGCGTCCGCGCCGTACTTGTCCACGATCTCCAGCGGGTCGATGCCGTTGCCCAGGGACTTGGACATCTTGCGCCCCAGGGAGTCGCGGACGATGCCGTGGATGAACACGGTGTGGAAGGGCTCCTTATCCATCTGCTCCATGCCGGAGAAGATCATGCGGGCCACCCAGAAGAAGATGATGTCATAGCCGGTGACCATGACCGAGGTGGGATACCAGTAGTTGAGCTCCGGCGTCTTGTCGGGCCAGCCCATCGTGGAGAAGGGCCAGAGGGCCGAGGAGAACCAGGTGTCCAGCACGTCCTCCTCCCGGTGGATGTTCCTGCTGTGGCAGTGGGCACACTCGCAGGCGTCCTCACGGGAGACGGTGATCTCGCCGCAGTCGTCGCAGTACCAGGCGGGGATCTGATGGCCCCACCAGAGCTGGCGGGAGATGCACCAGTCGTGCACGTTCTCCATCCAGTTGAGATAGGTCTTGGTAAAGCGCTCGGGCACGAACTTGATGCGCCCGTCCTTCACGACCTCGATGGCCTTTTTGGCCAGGGGCTTCATCTTCACAAACCACTGGGGGCTGGTCAGAGGCTCCACCACGGTGCCGCAGCGATAGCAGCAGCCCACGTTATGGCTATAGGGCTCCACCTTCACCAGGTAGCCCTGCTCCTCCAGATCCTTCACGATGGCCTTGCGGGCCTCGTAGCGGTCCATGCCGTTGTACTTACCGCCGTTGATGATCTTGGCGTCCTCGTCGATGCACTGGATCTGCTCCAGGCCGTGGCGCAGGCCGACCTCGTAGTCGTTGGGGTCGTGGCAGGGGGTCATCTTGACCGCGCCGGTGCCGAAGCCCAGCTCGACATACTCATCCGCCACAATGGGCAGCTTCCGGCCCACCAAAGGCAGGATCGCATTCTTGCCCACCAGGTGCTTGTAGCGCTCATCGTCCGGGTGGACGGCCACGCCGGTATCGCCCAGCATGGTCTCGGGACGAGTGGTGGCGATGATAAACTCCTCATCGGAGTCCTCGATGGGATAGCGGATGTGCCAGAAGTGACCCGGCATGTCCTTGTATTCCACCTCCGCGTCGCTCAGCGCGGTGCGGCAGTGGGGGCACCAGTTGATGATGCGGCTGCCCTTGTAGATGAGGCCCTTCTCATACAGGTCGCAGAAGGTCTCGCGCACGGCCTTGGCACAGACCTCGTCCATGGTGAAGCGGTTGCGGTCCCAGTCGCAGGAGACGCCCATGCTCTTCTGCTGCTCGATGATGCGGTTGCCGTACTGGTGCTTCCAGTCCCAGACCCGCTCCAGGAACTTCTCCCGGCCCAGATCGTAGCGGCTCAGGCCCTCCTTCTCCCGCAGCTCCTGCTCGACGCGGATCTGCGTGGCGATGCCGGCGTGGTCCTGGCCGGGCAGCCAGAGGGCGGCATAGCCCTGCATGCGCTTATAGCGGGTCAGGATGTCCTGGAGCGTGGCGTCCAGGGCGTGGCCCATGTGCAGCTGTCCCGTCACATTGGGGGGCGGCATGACGATGGAAAACGGCTTCTTCTCCGGGTCGATCACGCCCTTGAAGTATCCGCCCTTCTCCCAGAAGGCATAGATCTTTTTCTCCACCGCCTGCGGCTCGTACACTTTCGGAAGCTCTTTCATTGGCTTTCCCTCCATCAGCAAATAGTAAACGCCCTGAGATATTGCTATCTCAGGGCGATAAAATACCGCGGTACCACCTGAATTCCATGCCGTCGGCATGGCACTCTTGCGCCCTTAACGCAGGCGATACGGCCGGGCTACTGCTCCTTCACCCGACAGGCTCCAGGCCGACCTTCCGCAGCGCTTCACGAAAGCTTACACCCACCGCTTTCTCTCTCGGCATCCGCTGACTGCGTACTCCTGCCCTTCTCAGCACAAATACGGTTGCGATTATAGCGTTTTTTCCGGCTCTTGTCAACGGTTTCGTCCCCTTTTCTCAGGGCAGAAAGTCAAACATTTCCCAGTTGTTGTCCTCATAGGCGCCGGGATTGTAGACCGCCAGCACCAGATCGGGCTCATAGTCCTCGATGTAGGCCGTCAGATCCCCCCAGAAGAGCCTCAAATCCAGCAGGCGGACGCTGTCATAGCCCAGGGAGAGAAAGGGGGCCACCACGAGGCTGGCCGAATCCTTCAGCAGGAGGATCTTCTTCTCCGTGCTCTGTACCGGAAGCTTCTCCCCGCGGGATAGATTGTCCAGCCGCAGCTCGCCGTACTCCCCGCCCAGATAGACGTCATAGCGGGAGACCTCAAAGGGGCTGCCCTCCAGCATCTCCGGGAAGAGAAAAGTCTCGGCAAAGCTGCCGTCCCGGCCAAAGCCCCGGTCTGCCTCCTGGAAAGCCACATGGGTATCAAAGGCCGGGCTGATGATCGTCAGATCGTCCATCCCCGCATACCAGGGGCCGACGCGCCGCCCGGCGCTGCCCAGGAAGATGTTCTCCCGCGTATCCAGACGATAGCTGTCAAGATCCGTGATGGTTCCGTCCACCGCGAAGGAGGCGTCCCGCGCCGTCAGCGCGTCCACGATCTCGGTGAAAGCCCAGAAGCCGGTCTCCGCCGTCCAGTGGTGGTCGGTGGGATAAAAGCGGCTGTAATGGTCCAGGCCCTCTGCCCTCTCCCGCTCCCGCAGGTCCAGGGTATCCACGCCGTTTTCCTTCAAAACAGCCAGGAAACGGTCGGCATTCTCGTTGGCGTAGTCCTCCACCCCCAGCGGCAGCTGCTTGTCCGCCTCGTCGGTCTTGAAGGGGGTGTTCACATAGAGGAAGGGAATGCCGCGTTGCGCCAGCGTCTCGGCAAAAGCGACGGTGTTGGCGGCGATCCGCGTCATATCCAGCTCGGGGATGATGTAGGTCAGCTGGCCGTTATCCAGGCGATAGCGCTCGTTGACGGCGCGCTCGCCCAGCAGGCGCCGGAAGCCGCCGTTTATCGTGACGAAATCCGTCTTCCGGGGCATGGCCTGCTGATAGGCCGCCTCCACCGGTGCGGTATCCGGGCCGCGCAGCTCCCGCAGGGCGGAGGCGAAGGGTCCCAGGCTCAGCAGGAAAAACAGCGCCAGAAACAGCAGGAAACACCAGGCCGTGAGATAGCGGAGAGAAAACATCTTTTTCATCGCGCGTTCCTCAGAAAGTAAAGTAGATAAAGGGGTTGTGGGCGCCCATGGCCAGATAGGACACCGAGATGACAAAGAGCAGCATATACAGCAGCGCCCGGCCGATCTCCAGCGCCCGGCCCGGGCGGAGCCTGGCCAGCAGCCTGCGCAGCAGCGGTGTGGAGAAGACGGCCGCCGCGAGGAAGAGGGGCCCGTATTCCTGCCAATAGAAAGCCGCCGTCAGATCCGGCGCGGCGCCAAAGCCCAGCATGGCCCGCAGCTGCACCAGCGCCGCGGGGAGATCCTGCGCGCCGAAGAGCACCCAGCCCGCGTTCACGATCAGGAAAGTGCACAGGGCATAGGCCGTGCTCAGAACTTTTGACCGGCAGCGGCGGGGAAAGCCCGTGAGCTTCTCCAGGGAGATGATCAGGCCGTAGCCCAGGCCCCAGACGATGAACTGCCAGGCCGCCCCGTGCCAGACGCCGGTGAGCAGCCAGACCACAAAGAGATTCCGCAGCAGCTTCCCCCTGTCCACCCGGGAGCCGCCCAGGGGGAAATACACGTAATCCCGGAACCAGTGGCCCAGGGAGATGTGCCAGCGGTTCCAAAACTCGGACACGGAACGGGACAGATAGGGATAGCGGAAGTTCTCCTCAAAACAAAAGCCGAACATCCGCCCCAGGCCGATGGCCATATCCGAATAGCCGGAGAAGTCAAAGTAGATCTGGAAGGTATAGGCCAGAGAGCCCAGCCAGGCCATGGCCGTGCTGATCTCCCCCGCCCCGGCCAGGGCGAAGGCCTTCTCCGCCGCGAGGGAGAGATTGTTGGCCAGGATGATCTTCTTGGCAAAGCCCTCGATAAAGCGGCAGACGCCCGCCTGAAAGTCCTCGGGCGTGACGCGGCGCTCCTCGATCTGGGCGGCGATGCTGTTGTAGCGGACGATGGGCCCGGCGATCAGCTGGGGAAAGAAGGAGATGTACAGGCCCAGGCTCAGCACATTGCGCTGCACCGGCGCCGTGCCCCGGTAGACGTCGATCACATAGCTCATGGCCTGGAAGGTGAAAAAGGAGATGCCGATGGGCAGGGCCAGAGCCGGGACGGAGAGATGAAGGCCGAAGAGGGCGTTCAGGTTATCGACGGTGAAGTTGAGATACTTGAAATAAAACAGCAGGCCCAGATTGAAGATCACCGCGGCCATCAGCAGGGACTTGCTGTGTGCCCGGCGCTCCAGCAGCCGGCCGAAGACATAGTTGACCGCGATGGAGAGGAGCATCAGCAGGACATAGACCGGCTCCCCCCAGGCGTAGAAGAGCAGGCTCGCCGCCAGGAGCAGGGCGTTGCGCGCCTTCATCCCGCGCAGGAGCAGATAGTAAGCGATCAACACCGCCGGCAGGAAGATAAAGATGAAAACAGTACTGGAAAACAGCATGGCCGTTTCTCCCGATTCTACGACATGATACTGATACCCAATAAAAACAAGACAATCTTTACGGCCAGAATCGTGCCATACTGCGTTGGGCTCCTTGACCATATATCTCCATTATGCTCTGCGGAGCCCGCCTTGTCTGGCGCAATTCTGCCTCGCAAATCTTTGTCTACTTTCTATTGGGTATCAGTATAATATGTAATTATACGGCAGAGAGCCGGAATGTGTCAACGCTGCAGGGTGTTAAAAAAGAGCTGACCGAAGGGTCAGCTCTTTTTGGAAATAAACTTGTGGATCAGATCTTCATGGCCACATCCCAGGCGCGCCAGATGGCGGTACGCAGGTTGCCGATGGCAACGCAGTCGCCGACGCGGTGGATGTGAGCGCCCTTGCCGCCCACGGGAGTGGGAACAAAGCCGATACCATTGACGATGTTGTCGTACTCGACCTCAGTCACGGTCTTGCCGTCCTTGGACTTGATGGTGACGGTCTTGTCGCCGATCTCGGTGATGGTGCTCTCCAGATACACGGGGACCTTCTTGTAGGTCATCATGTCACGCAGGAAGGAGGCGTTGGCAAGGCAGACGTTCTGCGCGGGGACCAGGTCCTTGGCATACTCGACGATGATGGGGTGCTTGCCCTGGAGGATCATCTCGTAGGCCGCCTCGCAGGAGGACTGACCGCCGCCGAAGAAGACGACCTTGTCGCCCACGGGAACCTTCTCACGCAGCAGCTGGCGGAAGGTCAGGCACTTCTCAAAGCCGCGGACGTTGGGCATCGTGCGAGGCACGGAGCCGGTGGCGACAACGATCTCGTCAAAGCCGCGGAGGGTGCCCAGATCGCTGACCTCGGTGTTGAAGCGGATATCGATACCCTGCTCCTTCACCTCGCGCTCGTACCAGCGGACGAGCTCCTTATCGTTCTCCTTGAAGGACATGGCGGAGGCCGTCAGGAACAGGCCGCCGATCTTGTCGCTCTTCTCGAAGACGACGGGCTTGTGGCCGCGCTTCTTCAGAACCAGAGCGGTCTCCAGGCCGCCGATGCCGGCGCCGATGATGGCGACGCGCTTCGGGTGCTTGGTCGGGACGATCTTATAGCGGTTGTGCTGCATCGTGGGCGGATGCAGAGCGCAGCGGCCCAGGTGCAGGGAGTCGGGCAGAGCCTGGATGTTGGCGGTGCCTTTGTACTTGGCGAAGTTGAAGCAGCCGTTGTGGCAGCGGATGCAGGGCTTGATCTTGTCTTCCTCGTCGTGCAGGATCTTCTGGATCCAGTCGGGATCGCAGAGGTTCTGACGGGCGATGGCCATGGCGTCCAGACGGCCGGCGGCAATCTCCTCGGCGGCCTTGACCGGATCCATACGGCCGGCGCAGGCGACAGGGATGGTGACAAACTGACGGATGTGCTCCACATCGGCCAGGTTGCAGTTGTCGGGCATGTACTGAGGCGGATGAGCCCAGTACCAGGCGTCGTAAGTACCGTTGTCAGCGTTGAGCATGTCGTAACCGGCATCCTGCAGGTACTTGACAGCGCGCTCGGACTCCGCCATATCGCGGCCGAACTCCTCAAACTCCTCACCGGGCATGGCGCCGTGGCCCCAGGCCTTGGTCTTGGAGACGACGGAGTAACGCAGGGAGACAGGGAAGTCGGCGCCGGCCTGGCGCTTGATCTCCTGAACGATCTCAACGGGGAAGCGGAAACGGTTCTCGAAGGAGCCGCCGTATTGGTCGGTACGGTTGTTCCAGTTCTCGATGGTGAACTGGTCAAGCAGATAGCCCTCGTGCACGGCGTGGATCTCAACGCCGTCGACGCCGGCTTCACGCAGCAGCTTTGCGGTCTGGCCGAAGGCATAGACCATCTCGTGGATCTCTTCCACGGTCATGGGACGGGAGAGCATGTCCTCCTGCCAACGGTTGGGGGTGGCGGAAGCGGAGGCGCAGCTGAAGGAGACGTCCACAAAGGGGCTGGCCAGCTTGCCAAGCAGGGGGCGCTTGTTCAGCTCGACCATCCAGGGGGTGACGGCCATGGAACGGCCGAAGCCGGCGGCCAGCTGGATGAAGAGCTTGGCACCGGTCTTGTGGAATTCGGGCATCCACTGAGCCAGTTCGCGGAACATGGGCTTGTTCTGATACAGCCAGCGGCAGCCCATGGTATCACGCACGCACTGCATGCCGGGCAGGACCAGGCCTACGCCGTCCTGGGCGCGCTGCAGCAGGAAATGAGCGGCTTCCTTATCGAAATGGCAGGGCTCCAGCCAGCCGAACAGAGAAGTACCGCCCATGGAACATTGGACGATGCGGTTTTTGATTTCCACATTGCCAACTTTGAACGGAGTAAACAAAGCGCTGTATTTTTCGTTCATCGTTTTTCCCTCTTTCTAAAAAATTAGCGGATCTTACTTGAAGAAGCTCTTCACATAGTTGACCGGCCAGACGATCAGGTCAGAAAGCAGACGCAGGAAATCCCGCACCTTAAACTGCAAGTCATCGTCAAACAAGAACGGCAACTTCTTCTCAAAGAACGCACGGACCTTTTTCAACATAGTTTTCCCTCCCGTTCCAATTTTTTGAACAGCGACGGCACAGCCATCTGCTGTCAGTCCACAAAACTGCGTATACATTATACGTTAAACCGCTGTCATTCGTCAACCGTACAAAATCGGGAAATTGTATAAAGATTTAATTTTTGCACAAAATATTGATTTCATTTTTGTCTACTGTGCACAAGAAAATCCGGACTCTCCGCCGCCTGCGGAAAGCCCGGATTTTTCATTCTTTTTACTTTTTGAAGCTGTCTTTCAGCGCCACGGAGCGGTTGAAAACCAGGTGTCCCGGGGCGGCGTCCCGATTGTCCAGGCAGAAGTAGCCCTGGCGCAGGAACTGGAAGCCCTGGGAATCCTTACCATTCTCCGGCATGGGAACGGAGGCCAGGCTCTGCTCCACCTTGCAGCCGGTCAGCACCTCCAGGGAATCGGGGTTCAGGCAGTCCAGGAAGTTCTTGTCCGGGCCGTCCGGCTCGGGATCGGCGAAGAGATAGCTGTAGAGCCGCACCTCGGCGTCCACGGCGGTTTCGGCGTCCACCCAGTGGATGGTCGCGCCCTTGACCTTGCGCCCGTCGGCGGGGTCGCCGCCGCGGCTGTCGGGATCGTACTCGCAGAGGATCTCGGTGACCTTGCCGTTTTCATCCTTCACACAGCCGGTGCAGGTGACCAGGTAGGCGCCCTTGAGGCGGACCTCATAGCCCGGGTGCAGGCGCTTATACTTGGGCGCGGGCACCTCCATGAAGTCGTCCTCCTCGATCCACAGGTGGCGGGAGAAGGAGACCTGACGCGTGCCGTCTTCGGGGCGGAGAGGATTGTTCTCCACCTCCAGCAGCTCGCTCTGGCCCTCGGGGTAGTTGGTGACGGTGAGCTTCACCGGATGCAGCACGGCCATCACACGCCGCGCGTTCTGGTTCAGATCGTCGCGCAGGCAGCTCTCCAGCAGGGCCCAGTCCACGGTGGAATCCACCTTGCTCACGCCGATGCGCTCGCAGAAATCACGGATGGACTGGTGGGTATAGCCGCGGCGGCGCAGACCGCAGAGGGTCGGCATGCGGGGATCGTCCCAGCCGGAGACGCGCTTCTCCTCCACCAGCTGGCGGAGCTTGCGCTTGGACATGACGGTATAATTGATGCCCAGGCGGGCAAACTCGATCTGGCGGGGCTTGATGCCCGGGATGGAGACGTTGGAGACCACCCAGTCGTACAGGGGGCGATGGGCCTCATACTCCAGGGAGCAGAGGGAGTGGGTGATGCCCTCCAGCGCGTCCTGAATGGGATGGGCAAAGTCGTACATGGGGAAGATGCACCACTTGGTCCCCTGGCGGTGGTGCTCGATATAGCGGATGCGGTAGAGCACCGGGTCGCGCATGTTGAAGTTGCCGCTGGTCAGGTCAATCTTGGCGCGCAGGGTGTAGCGCCCCTCTTCAAACTCGCCGTTGCGCATGCGCTGGAAGAGATCCAGGCTCTCCTCGATGGGCCGGTCGCGCCAGGGGCTGATGGCGGGATGGGTGGTGTCGCCCCGGTACTCGCGGAACTGCTCCGGGCTCAGCTCGCAGACATAGGCCAGGCCCTTCTTGATGAGCTCGATGGCGTACTCATAGGTCTTTTCAAAATAATCCGAGCCGTAGAACAGCCGGTCGCCCCAGTCGAAGCCCAGCCAGTGGATATCGTCCTGGATGGCGTTGACGTACTCGGTGTCCTCTTTGGCGGGGTTGGTATCGTCAAAGCGGAGGTTGCAGATACCGCCGAAATGCTCGGCGGTGCTGAAATCTATGGTGAGAGCCTTGCAGTGACCGATGTGCAGATAGCCGTTGGGCTCGGGCGGAAAGCGGGTGTGGATCTGCATGCCCTCGCAGCGCTGGCCCTCGGACAGGTCCTCCTGGACAAAGGCTTCGATAAAGTTTCTGGCGGTTTCTTCCATGCTTTTCTCTCCCAAACAAAAGATGCTGATATTATAAACGAATCGGGTCGCAATTACAAGAAGCAATATGCATTGTACAAAATCTAATTTTGTGATTGATTTTTTGGCCTGACCATGGTATAGTCAGGGCAAGAAAAACAAAGGAGGATTTGCTATGGACCAGATGTATGACGTGATCGTGATCGGCGGCGGCGCGGCGGCGACCGCGGCGGTGCTGACCTTGCAGAACCGCGGCAAGAGCGTGGCGGTCATCAGCAACAACGTGAACACCAGCAGCCTCTACAAGGCGGAAAAAATCACCAACTACCCCGGCCTGC
Source organism: uncultured Clostridia bacterium (assembly GCA_946542465.1). Classification (GTDB taxonomy): domain Bacteria; phylum Bacillota; class Clostridia; order Oscillospirales; family Oscillospiraceae; genus Limivicinus. The sequence goes on from CAMNKQ010000038.1 coordinate 15,264, forward strand.
CCGCCATGACGGGCGCGGAGATGTCGGAGCTCTTCCGGCGCCAGATCGAGGAGAGCAGCGCCGTGACGATCCCGGGCCGCGCCCTCTCCGTCATGCCCATGGGCGACAGCTTCGGCGTGGCCGTGGGCAGCGATTATTACATGTCCCGGGCCATCATCCTGGCCGCGGGCATCACCCGGGAAAAGCTCTACCCCGGCGAGGCGGAGTACCTGGGCCGCGGCGTGAGCTATTGCGCCACCTGCGACGGCATGCTCTACCGGGGCAAGACCGTGGCCGTTGTCGGCGCCGGGGAGGAGGCCAAGGAGGACGCGGACTTTCTGGAGGGCATCGGCTGCACGGTGCTCCGCTTCCCCCAGAACGGCAAATACGAGGTCAAGGGCGGCCTGAAGGCCGACACCCTGGTCTTTGCCGGGGAGGAGCACAAGGTGGACTGCGTGTTCATCATCAAGGACACCGTCTCCGTCACCAAGCTGGTGCCGGGTCTGGAGTACAGCCAGGGCGGCATCGCCGTGGACCGGCAGATGGCCACCAACGTCCCCGGCGTCTTCGCCGCGGGCGACTGCACCGGCAAGCCCTATCAGCTGGCCAAGGCGGCCGGCGAGGGCAACGTGGCGGCCCTCTCCGCCTGCGACTACATCGCCAAGCTCAACTGAATCCCAAGGCATCCGAACCCCGGCGGATTTCCGCCGGGGTTCAAGCTGTCGACAAAGTTGGTTTTGTCATTGCGAACCAGTGACCGATGTCACTGGTGTGG
>CAMNKQ010000039.1 GCA_946542465.1 uncultured Clostridia bacterium
CCCTGCTTGATGAGCATGGAGAAGGCGGGGATCAGCATGCTGTCCAGCTTGCCGGCGACACCCTGAGCGAAGCCGTCGTAGTGGCTGGCCACAAAGCCCAGCTGCTCGTCCTTGACCCACTGCTCAAAAGCGACCACGTACTTGGCCATGTCCCAGACCTTTTCGATCGTGCCGCCGCCCTCGATATCGAAGGTGTCCAGAATGTCCTGGGCCTTGGCGCGGATGGCGTCCTCGTCGGTGATGTTGTCGGCGATAGCCCACATCTTTTCCCAGTCAAACTGTTTGGTGTAGAGCCACATCCGATGATAGAGGTTGGTCTCGTCGATGTAGAGATCCATCATGCCGGGATAGGGACGGCCGATCTGGGCCAGGTTGGTGTCCCGGAATCTCCGGCGCACCTGGGCGGCGCGGCACCAGTCGGCGATCTCGGCGTCCACTTCGGGGTCGCCGCCCTCCACCACGCCGGTGATGACCGCGTGGCGCTTGCCGGCGCGCTCCAGATCCGCCACCATCTCACCCACGGCGCCGCAGGCGTAGAGAGTGCCCAGCCAGGTGGCCGTATCGGTGTTGGCATAGTCGGGAGCTTTTTTCTTCTGCAGGTTTACCAGCACCACCGGCACATCCAGATCCCGCACGGCGGGCAGCATGTTGTAGCTGGTGGCATAGGTCAGCAGCTGGAGGATCACCAGGTCCACGTCCGCGGCGCGGAATTTATCCCCCGCTGCCATGGCCAGCTCCTTGGTGGTCACCAGACCGCCGTCAATGAGTTCAACGGAGTCGGGGATACGCTTCTTGAAGTCCGCATACTGGGCCTCAAATTCAGGCACCAGAGACGGGAACTGGGGCAGATAGGCGCCCAGCGCGATGGAGAATACGCCGATGCGTGCTTTGGTGTTGACTAACATGCTTTTCCCTCCTGTTTATGCTTGATGTGCGTGGATTTGACTTTTCAGATTGCCGATGGCTGTCGCCTCAATGGGCAGGGCGATGACTGTTTTCCCGCTGGCCTCTTCGGTCAGGCGGTTGAGGAAGGTGTTCTTCGCGCCGCCGCCCACGATATATATGCAGTCGTAAGTCTTACCGGTGTTGCGCTGCAGCTCCTCAATGGCGTTTCCGTAGCACAGGGCCAGGCTCCGATACGCACAGCGGAAGTAATCCCCCACCGTTTGCGGTTTTCGAGGGAGCGCCTCATCAAAGGCCGCCTTCATGCTCTCAGGCGCGAGAAACGCCGCCGCGTTGGCATCCACCGTCTCCTCAAAATCGCTGGCCTCCGCCTCGGAAACGATCTCACCAAAGGCTTTGTCCGGGCAGAGTTCATCCCGCAGGCGGTTAATGAGCCACATGCCCATGATGTTCTTCTGGTAACGGTTATAGCCCACGCCGCCCTCGTTGGACCAGTTGGCCAACCGGGAAGCCTCGTCGGTGATGGGGCTCGTAGTCTTGACGCCCAGCAGGCTCCAGGTGCCGGAGGAGATATAGGGCGCGTCTGCTTCCATGTCGATCCCCTCGACCGCCGAACCGGTGTCGTGGGTCGCACAGAGGCGAACCTTGATGCCCTTATAGTCCCCAATCCGAGTCCCCGGCTGCTGCAGCGGATGGAAGAGCCATCCGGGCAAGTCCAGCGCACGGAGGATCGAAACGTCGTACTCCCCTGTCTCGGCTGAGACCATACCGCCGGTGGTGGCGTTGGTGTATTCATGGCTTTTCACGCCGCAGAGCTTGTACATCAGGTATTCCGGCATCAACAGGAAATCCGTAACGCCCTCCAGCCGTCCGGCCAGCTTATCCGCGTAAAGCTGATAGATGGTGTTGAAGGGCTGGAACTGAATGCCCGTGTGCCGGTACAGTTCGGAAAACGCCATCTTCTCGTGCACCAGTGGGATCACCGCCTCGGTGCGGCTGTCCCGATAGGCATAGCAGGGGCGGACTTCCTCCTCCCCTTTCAGAAGCACATAATCCACGCCCCAAGTGTCAACGGAGAGACTTTCGATTGTTCCAAAGCGCTCCAGCGCCCGATCCACGCCGGTTTTGACATGCTCTGTCAGCGCGTCGATATCCCAGGTCAGATGCCCGTCAAGCTCCGTCACGCCGTTGGGGAAACGATAGACCTCCTCGGTCTTTAAAACGCCCTGCTCCAGCCAGCCCACGATGTGCCGCCCGGAGGAAGCGCCGATGTCGATTGCAAGGTAGTATCTCATAGAAAATACCTCCTGTCCTGTTTTTACTATACAGGACGGGAGGCAGTTTGATAAGGTCGGCAGTTTACAAAAAACTGTCCTTATTTTTATCTCGGTAATGCTTGGGTGTGCAGCCAAAACGAGCCAGAAACAGACGGTGAAAATAGCTGATGTTCTCATAGCCCACGCTGTGGGAGATGTCCTCTACCCGCTTGTCGCTGTTTTTTAACAGCCATGCCGCCTGGCTCAGGCGTCTCTCCTGCAGCAGCTCCGTATAGGTTTTTCCGGTGCGCCGTCGGATCAGATTAGAGAGGGTGCTGATATCGTAGTGGAGCGCCGCGGCAACCTCTGTCAGGCTGCCGTCCCGGTAGTGCTCCTCCAGATAGTTCAGCACGCGCAGCACCGTCTCCTCCTCGGAATTGGAGAAGGTCAGGCGATCGGCGCAGTTGAGCAGTTGGGCAAAGAGCAGTCCCATGGTCATCTGATGGATGCCCCGTTTATTCGGCGTCTCGGAGATCAGCGTCCAGAGCAGGTTTTCCACCAGGTTCTGTACCGGCAGCACGTCAGTCACCTGGAAATGCAGATAGCCGCTCTCGCTGCCGCCGGCCAGGCAGTCCAGAATAAAGCTGCGCAGCGGGGTCTGTTCATCCCCCAGGAAAGACAGCGTACCGGCGAAAAACTCAGGACGGACGATGAAATTCACCGCGATGTCCCGCTCCCCGGCCGCCTCAATGCTCTGCCGTGCGTTCTGTCCCAGCAGCAGGAGTTCTCCCTCCTTCAGCAGCACATCCTCCCCGTTAATACGGTGCTTTGTGCAGCCCTGGCACATATAGACGATCTCCACATAATCGTGGGTGTGTTCGGGAAACGCGACGAAGCGGGTGTGGGGCCGGATTGCGATCAGCTTTCCCTTGGCCAGCAGTTTTTCTCCGCTGATCACATCCCGGCTTCCGTCCATATAGAGGCTGCGGTCAATGCCCCGGCGGCCGTTCAGGATTTCCTGTTCTTCCTGAGAAATGGCCGACAGCTTCTGCAGAATTCCAGTATCCATGTCAATCACGCTCCGGCTCTATTGTAACAAAAACGCTGGCGCAGTACAAGCCGATAAAGCAAAGCGGGAGGGCACGAAGCCCTCCCCTTTCTTTATGGTGCATAGCTGCCCAGGAAAGTCAGACTCCCCTTCGGCGTACGCTTCTGGGTCGCACGATCCACGGCAATCAGGCCGAAGGTCATACCAAAGCCCTTCTGCCACTCGAAGTTATCCATGAGGCTCCAGTAGCAATAGCCTTTCACCGGGATGCCATCGGCCAGGCAGCGCTCCACGCCGGCCAGCGCCCGGCGGATAAACTCCACACGGCGGCTGTCGTCGGATACGGCCACACCGTTCTCCGTCACGATCAGGACGCCCTTGAAGTCCTCATGCACCTTTCGGAGAACATGCTCCAGCGCCTCCGGGTAGAACTCATAGTCCATCTGGGTCAGCTCCGCCCCTTCCGGGCAGGGCAGCTGTCCCGCCGGGCCGTACTGGGTGCGGGTATAGTTCTGCACGCCGAGAAAATCATCGTCCTGAAGGAAGGGCAGATAGTGCCGGAACTCCTCGTCCCAAGCCGCTTCCGCAAAGCTTTCACCGCCGGGCAGAGCCTGGCAGTCGTGCATGGAGAGGGTGATGCCCACCTTGATGTTCGGGTACAGCGTCTTGATCGCCGCCTTGGCCGCCTGATGGGCACGGAAGACCAGCGCATCGCCCTCCGGCGTGCGGGAGGAGACAAAGATCTGCGGCTGCGGCGTACCGAAAACTTCGGCGTTCTCCGCGGCGGCGTACTTCATGTTCTCCATCATCTTCTCGAAGTTCATGCCCACCTGTACGCTGCCTTCGGCGCTTTTGGCCTTGGCTGCCGCCTGCTGGGCCATCAGGGTAAAGCGACGGGAAATGGCCGCCAACTGCAAGCCCATGTTGGCCTCGTTGATGGTGCAGATATACTTCAGCTCTCCTCCCAGCTTTTCGGTCACATAGGCCGCGTAACGCCGGAAATCCTCGATGGTGCTCTCGGCCTCCCAACCGCCCTTGCGGATCAGCCATACCGGGCTGGTAAAGTGCATCAGCGTCACGATCGGCTCCACATGATTCCGCCTGCAGCAGGCGATGACCCTGCGATAGTGCTCGATCTCGTTCTCGTCAAACTTGCCCTCTTCCGGCTCGATGCGCGCCCACTCGATGGAAAAACGATAGGCGTTCAGTCCGGCCTCCGCCAGAAGCTTGATATCTTCCTCGTAGCGGTTGTAATGGTCACAGGCCTCGCCGCTGGGTTCGGTGAAGCTGCTGTGGGGCAGCAGCTCCTGGGCCCAGTAATCGCTGTGGATATTATGGCCCTCCACCTGATGGGCGGCCGTGGCCGCGCCAATGAAAAAGCCGTTCGGAAATGCCATGTTGTCGCCTCCTCAGATCAGTTTTGCGCAGATGCCCTCGGTGATCCCGCTCTCGTTGAAGGCATCCACGCGGACAAAATAGTCCCGGCCTTTGATCAGCGCGCCGATCCGTCTCGGCCCCGGAGCAAAGACCATATAGCTGTGATAGAGCTTTTCCGGCCTGCTGCCGAACAGGATATTCCAGCCAAGTGCGTCCTCCTGGTCCGCAACAGACACCAGCATATCCAGATCCTCAACGCGCTCGGCATAGAAGCGAGCCTGCGCCGGTTTATCTCCCTCGCCCAGGCCAAAGACACGCAGCCCGGACACGCAGGGATTCTGTCCATAGGGCACCGCCATGTTGCTCAGGCGCAGATAGCGAGCCGCAAAGCCCTCCTCGCGGAGGATCAGGTCGTGGCTCAAATCGCTTTGCGCCTCCGATTTATCCTCAATGACAAACCAGTTTTCGCCGTCACAGGAGCCTTCCAGCTTCCACTGTGTGACAAGCTCAGCCTCCTCAATATAGCGGGCCTGGGAACCGGGCCGGATTTCACCGGGACAGGCGATGTCCAGCTTATCGTCGGCAAAATTCAGCTGTATGGCGTGGATTCGATACGCCTTGCCCAAATCCAGTTGCAGCCACTCCTCCCGGCTGTTGCTCGCCGCGCGCCACCAGGTCTGCACGTTTTCCTCGATCGCTCTCTCAGGCCGATGCTCCGGCAGGGAGGACGAAGCGCTGGCCGTCTTGCCCACGCTCAGCAGCATCCAGGCCGGGTTCCGCCAGGGGTCGTCTTTTTCGCCCGAGATGGCCAGGGGCCAATCGCCGTAGCGCTGGTTGCAGAAGAGCTCGCCATCCGCATCGAAGCCCGCAGGCCAGAGACCCACGCGGCGCTCAAAGTCATGGTTCACACTGATGCGCATGGTGGCTGTGTGCCAGAGATTGCCCTGCTTATCCTCCATGGTGGAACCGTGGCCCGCGCCGGGCAGGAAGCCGCCGGGCTTATAGGAGTAGGGGTTGTTCTCCGCAAGCGTGAAAGGCCCAAGAGGGCTCTCGCCCACATAGACGCCGTCGGAATAGGTGTTGAACTGGGTACCGGGGGCCGCGTACTGGAGATAATACTTTCCCTCGTGCTTGTCCATCCAGGCTCCCTCAATATAGGGCTTGTTGGAGAACATACCCCGGATCAGCGGTTTGACCTCCTCTGGAACCATGCTCTCGGGGATGCCCTGCGCCTCATGGAAGGCGCGGTATTTGGCGTCGATTTCCTCCTCGGTGGCCGGGAAAAGGCTGTTGTTTTCACCGAAGCGCTCGTAGCCGATGTCAAAGGGATGCCCTTCCACAAGAGCTTTAGGCTCGGTTTTGGGGAGCATGCTCTCCGGGTCCAGCTCCACACCGTAGATGGGCGTGATGTTGGAGCAGCCCCAGTAGAAGTACGCCCGTCCGTCGTCATCCACAAAAAGATTGGGGTCCCAGAAGGGAAAGCTGCCCTCGATCTTCTCATAGGGTCCGTTCAGAATGTCCTTTGTCCGCCAGCGGTCGCAGTTCTGTTCCCGGTTGGAGGCGCAGAAATACACCCAGTCGCCCAGCACGCGCACGTCGGGCGCGTAATCGTAGAGCGGCAGCGTATCGGGCAGGCGGTGGTTTTCCCAATTCACCAGATCGTCCGAGGCCCAGACGCCCAGGGTCATGGAGGCGAAAATGTAATAGCGGCCCTTAAAGCAAATCATAGACGGGTCCGCCGCCTCCCGACAGATCTGAAGCTGGCCGTGCCTGCGCGGATCGGCGTTGAACTGATAGCGGTAATTGATGTTGATCGGATTACAGATGTATTTCATCGTGATGCTCTCCTTCCCTCAACTCATAGCGTTTGCCGTTGGGCAGCTTGATCGTCGCCGGAACGGGCACGGAAAAATCAAAAAGGATCCTATCTCCCCGGTACTCCCAGGCACTCCTGATGGTTCCGACCGGGGAATGCCACTCGGCCTTTGCATAGCCAAGCTCTTTCCCCGGGAAGGGGCGGATGCTCAGCTTTCCGGCCTCCAGCTTGATGCCGCAGACGCCGGAAAAGAGCCAGCCGGAGATTGCGCCATAGGAATAGTGGTTCAGAGAGTCGTGCACGGTCCCATCGGCTCGTACGCCATCCCAGGTCTCCCAGATCGTGGTGGCGCCTTTCTTGACCGCATAGAGCCATCCGGGGCAGTCCTCCTGCAAAAGAAGCCCATAGGCCGTGTCGGCATGGCCGTTTTCCGCCAGCACCCGGCAGAGATCGGGCGTAGAGAGGAAGCCCGTGTTCAGATGATAGTTATTCTTTACAACAAGGGCGTTCAGCGCGTCCGCCGCTTTGGAAATCTCTTCCTCATCCAGAAGGCCGAAAGCGATCGGGCGGACGTATTCGCACTGCCGCTCCGAACGGATCATCCCGTTCTTCGTGCAGCTGTGGCGATAGGCCTTTTTGGCGTTTTCGGCAATATCGGCATAGCGCCGGGCGTCCGCAGGTTTGCCCAGGATCTCCGCAATGCGCGCGAGCAGTGAGGCCGAACGGAAGTAATAGGCCGTAGCCACCTCGGGCGAGCCGAACATCATGGTCTTCTTCATGGCATCGGTATTGTCCACGTCGGGCTGGCACCATTCGCCGAAGTGGAAGCCCTCGTCCACCAAATACTTGTGATAGGGATTGAGCAGGTTATGAGGCCGGGTCTTTTGGGCCCGCTTCTCCACAAAGCCAAGCCAACGGCACATCATGTCGTAGTTCTCTTCCAGGATTTCCTTTTTCCCGTAGGCCTGATACAAGGCCCAGGGGACCAGCACGCAGGCGTCACCCCAGCCGGCGGAGCCCTGCAGAAGATTGGAGATCATGCCCCCCGCGTCGTTGACCGGCGCGATGTTACGCACAAGCCCGTCCTCACCCTGGGCCAGGCGGCACTCACCCAGCCATTTGCGCAGCACCGGATAGCAGTCCATGAGATAGACGGCGGTAGGCGTAAAGGCGCCCGCGTCACCGGTCCAGCCCGCCCGCTCACGGGTGGGGCAATCCGTGGGGATATCGCAGAAATTGGAGCGCATGCTCCAGAGACTGTTATGAAACAGCTGGTTTACATCCGCATTCCCGCATTCAAAGAAGCCGGTCTGCTCCATGCGCGAATAGACGGCAATGGCGGTAAAGCTCGCCTCTGACAGATCGACCGTGGTCTCAACCTTCGCATAGCGGAAGCCGAAGAGGCAGAAATGGGGTTTATAGACATTAAGGCCATCCTTACAGAGGTATTCGATCTTTTGCGGGATGCCGCCATTTTTATTGCGATCACCCGGGTCGAAGTTCTTCTGTGTAAAATTCCCGTTTTCATCCAGCGTCTCGCCATGCCAGAGTGTGATGCGCTGCCCGGCCTCTGCCGACACACAGATCTCCGTATAGCCCGCCAGATTCTGGCCGAAATCGATCACCGTCTCGCCGTTGGGCGTACGGATGAGCTTTCCCGGGAAACGTTCCCGCTCCACGATCGGCACGCTCTCCGTCGGGGCGAGAGTGGCAAAGCCAAAGTCCCGGAGAATCACGCCGTGCCAGTCACGGATTTCCTCCCTCCGCGCATCGTAAGTCTCACCCAATTCCATGTCATTGCGGCGGATCGGGCCGCCCTGGCTGGCCTCCCAGTTCTCATCGCTCCACATAAGGGCTTTTCCGTCCAGCTCCAACTGGCACAGCAGGGCCAGATCGCTGCCGAAGAGGCAGTTCAGGCCGTCAATGCCGTTGTTGCCGCGATACCAGCCGTCGCCCAGGGTGACGACAATTTCATTCTCCCCGGCCCGCAGCAGATCGGACACATCATAGGCCTGGACGGTGAGGCGTTTCCGATACTCCCCGGTTCCGGGTGCCAGGACGAAATCCCCCACCCGCCGTCCGTTCAGCTCCGCTTCGTACAGGCCGTGACAGGTGATGTACAAAATCGCGTTTTCCGTGCTGTCTGCCGTAAAGCGGCGGCGCAGCACAGAGGCCGGCTGGCGCTCCTTCTGTTCGTGGGGCAATTCCGGGTCGATCCATTTGGCCTTCCAAATGGCAGGCATTTTGTTTTGCAGCATCATATATTAAAACCTCGCCTTCAGCCATTTGGCGCTCAGTTCCAGGCTCTTTACCGGGTCTTTGTCGATCCAGTTTTTATGGCTCTCCAGCACCACGGCCTCAATGCCGTTTTCCATGGCGATCTCCCGCAGTCCGTCCAGATCCATATTCCCAGTGCCAAGCTCCATGCTGTCCGCCTTCAAAATTGGCGTCATGGCCGGGCCGTTTTGGCGGCTGCCCCGGTCGGTGACATGCCAGAGCTTCATGCGCGTACCCAGCTTTTTCATCCAGAGCTTGGCGTCCGCGCCGCCGTCGGTGAACCAATAGCTGTCAAATTCGAAGTTGACAGTGTTGGGATCGGTCTCCCCCAACAGGACATCATAGCTGCGCTGTCCGGATTTCAGCGGCAGGAGCTCCACATTGTGGTTGTGGTAGAGCAGTTCCACGCCCTGCGCTTTGAGGCTTTCGCCCGCCTTGTTGAGTCTCTTTGCCAGGTCCCGCACGGTCTCCTCGTCGGAGTAATCAAAGCGGTACATGCCGGTGATGACCACCTTGTCCGTGCCAAAGCTCTTTGCCTCTTCGGCGACGGCTTCCGCCTCCCGCTCCAGGCTGCCCAGATCGGCATGGAGGCTGATCACTTCAAGGCCGCTCTCCCGCAGCAGTCCGTGCCAGTCGAGTTTGCCGCCCTTGCCGGTGGGCATTCCCGCGGCACGGGTCATCATACGGACCATCAGGGATGATGGATGAATCATAAAACGATTGAGCTCAAGGCCGTCGTAACCGGCGGCCTTGATTCTGCGTAATGTCTCCCGGGCCTGTGCCTCGCTTCCGGTCACAGCGCCCAGCATGATTTGTTGAACAGCTTTTTTCATTTCTTAATCCCCTGCAAAATGCGGTTAAGCTGTTTGATGCTCTCTTCATCGGCGCCGCCCTGCTTGAGCAGGCTGATGAGCTTCATCCGGCCCATCATACGCTGCAGTGCGGGGTTGTCCTTCACCGCGTTGGCCACGTCGCCGCGCTCGGAGGCCCCCTTGGCCATCATGGCGTCGATCATCGCGCCGGCCCTGGGATTGGAACGGATCTCCCCCAGGGTGTCGTTGATGGAGAAGCAGCTCGGGTCGATCTCATCCGCGTCAAACCAGTTGGTGACGGACGCGGCCGCTTTGTTGAAGAGATAGCTCTCATCCGGCTCTGATACCCGGCGTATGCACATGCTGTCGCTGCACTCCCCCGCCTCGGCGCGGATCAGGTGCTCGCCCAGCAGAGGCATACGGAAGCGGAACACGGTTTTCCCGCTCTGGGTGCCATAGAGCGTTCCGTCCACATAGAGCCGGACCTCATTCTGATTGGAATAGACCTTGATCTCGGTCTCCGCCTCGCAGCGGTTTTCATAGCGCTTTCCGCACAGATGGACAAAGGGCTCCGTCTTGTTCCAGGCCGCTTTGTAGAGATAAAAGGCGTCCTTGCGGAGAGAGCGGTCAAAGGTAACCAGGCCCTTCTGATTTTCGCCGTGCTTTCCACCCTCGTCCCGTCCGTCGGCAGCGAAGTCGAAGAGGTTCCACACATGGGTGGCCCAGAGATAGGGGCGCGCCTCGATCATGCGCAGCATGTGCTCGTGATACAGTGCCTGGTACTCCTCGGTATAGTCGCCCTTTTCCGGGTGAGAGGAGTGGAAGGCGGGATTGGCGTCCGCGCCGTATTCGGAAAAACCGATCACCCGCTCCGGGTACTTGGCGTGGTACTCGTCAAAGAACTCGTCCGTCTGCTCCAGTTCACCCAGATACCAGCCGAAGTAGAGATTGTAGCTGTTGATGTCGGGAATCTCCAGAATGGGGCTGTCGATCTCCAGCATAAACACGTTGGCCATGGTTGTCAAGCGCGTGGGGTCCATGCGATGGCAGAGGGCGTTGAGGGCGCGATGGTTTTCCAGCAGTTCCTCATTCACGGCGCTGGCCGCTGTGATCTCGTTGGAGAGACCCCAGACCGCGATACAGGGATGGTTATAGCACTGGGTGATCAGCTCCCGCATCTGACTGAGCGTGTTCTCCCGCCCGTTTGTCATGTGCATGGTGATATAGGGGATCTCCGCCCAGACCACGATGCCGTTTTCGTCACAGAGATCATAGAACTCCTGCGCGTGCTGATAGTGAGCCAGGCGCAGGGTGTTGGCGCCCAGTTCCCGGATGATGGCCATGTCGGCCTTGTGATCCTCGTAAGAGAGCGCGTTGCCCTTGCCCTTGCGGTCCTGGTGGCGGCTGACGCCTCGGAGAGGATAGCTGCGCCCGTTGAGGAAAAAGCCCTTCTCCGGATCGCAGGCAAAGACGCGGCAACCGAAACGGGCGCTGACCTCGTCACCGGAGGGCAGCTTGGCAACGGCGGTATAGAGATAGGGATCGTCCACGCCGTCCCAGAGATGAACGTTTTCAATAACAAACTCGGCGCAGCGCTCCACGGTCCGGGTCTCGCCGTTTACGGTGATATCGACCGACTTGCCGTTATGCCAGGTCTCCACCGTGACCGTGGCGCATTGCTTTTCCAGATCCACCACCGGCGTGACCTTGATGCCGGGGGTGCCGTCCTTCAAAAGCTCAAAATGCTCCTCGGGCACGGCGATCAGATTCACCGCCCGGTACAGGCCGCCGTAGAAGGTGAAGTCCGCCTTCTGGGGGTAGACATGGTCGCTGTCCTCGTTGCTGACGGAAACGGCAAGGGTGTTCTTCTCCGCCAGCTTTCCGCTCAGCTCCACGCGGAACGTAGAGTAGCCGCCCTCATGGTGGCAAAGCCTTTCACCGTTGAGCCAGACCTCACAGGTGTGAGCTGCGCCGTTGAGTTCCAGAAACAGCCGCTCACCGGCGGTCTCTTCTGCTGTCAGCTCTCGAACGTACCAGCAGGTACCGCGGTGATAATCGTTTCCGCCATCCTGGCCGTCCACAGCGTTCCAGGTGTGGGGTAGTCTGACTGTCTCGCCGCGTTCTGCCCAGTTGACAGCGGTTTCCGCGGGAACGTCTGCTTTTAAGAACTTCCATCCCTCGCTCAGTGTTGTGATCTTACGCATTCTTCGGATCTCCCTTGTGCAGTTCTTCCTCAAAGAGCTCGGCCTGAGCCTCAGCCTTCTTGTCGGCGATGCGCTTCTGTACCTCGACCATTTCCGGACGGCCAAGACGGCACTTGCGCATGGCCAGCAGTGTGCAGAGGAAGCCGAGGATCGCCAGGCCGTAGCGCAGGAACATGGTCATCCAGAACACACCGGAGGTCGCCTCGTCGGTGGGCTGAGGCATGGTGGTGGTATAGCCGATCAGGGCCACGCAGCCGGTGGCGATGGCGGCGGAGAAGGAGGAGACGATCTTGTCCACCAGGCTGTAGGTGCCGGAGACCACAGCGGGGATGTATTTGCCGGAGCGATCCAGCTCGAAATCGATGAGGTCCGCCATGAAGCCGGTATTGGCGGTGGTGACGCCCATGGCGAAGCCGTTGACAGCGAAGGTCAGGACAATGAAGAGGATCTTGAAGATCAGTGAGGTGGAGATGGCCGTGGTACCTACCGTATTCCGGGTGATGATGAAGAAGGCGATCATGGCGATATTCGCGAGGATGCTGTAGCGTGTCCAGGCGACGATAGATTCCTTGTTGCCATGCTTGCCGGCGTAGCGCGCGCCGAGAATAGCGAAAAGAATGGAGGGCAGCATGCCGATCATGCTCAGCGTGGTGGCCAGGCCCATGTTGCCGATCAGGATACCGTTGAGCATGGTGCTCACAATGGAGGCGGAGGACGCCTGCTGGGCGATCTTATCGGAGGACGCGGAGATGATGTAGCTCTGCAGGGGTTTGTTGTGGCTCAGCACGTCCCACATATCCTTGAATTTCAGGCGCTCGGTCTTGCCGATGCCCTTGAAGTTCTCCGGCTTGTCGTATTCGGAAATGCCGATGCACACCAGCACGACTCCGACAAAGGAGAGGCCCACGCAGGCCCAGGTGACCACGTTCAGGAAGTCCTGGTTGAAGCTGCCGCCCATGGCGGGCATGATCTTGGTGTAGACGACGATGTTCAGCACCATCGGGGTGATGTAGTTGAGCGCCGTCTGCCACACGCCGACGGTGGGGCGCTGCTTGGGGTCGTTGGTCATCAGGGCGGGCAGAGTCTGGGCGGTCATGTTCACCATGGTATAGCCGATCACGTAGACCATGTAGAACAGCAGGAAAATGCCGACGCCGTGGCCCTTGCTGGAGAAGAAGTTGAACATGCACAGAACGCCGGCGCTCTGGATCAGCCACCCCAGGAGCATCAGCGGACGAACCTTGCCGAAGGGGGTGTTGACCCGGTCATAGACGAAGGCCAGAAGCGGGTCGGTGATCGCGTCAAAAATACGGGTGAAGGTCAGCAGGCCGCCGACCACGAGGGTCGCGATGCCATAGCCGATGCTGGCGGAATAGCTGGCCAAGCCAATGAGAAAATACATCGCCATACCGTTGAAGGCGTTAAACGCCACCAGTATGATCTGCCACAGTTTTGCCCGGCGATAGTCCACGCCGTCAATTTGGCTCTGGGTAAGTCTCTCTTTTGCCATGATGGTTCTCCTCTTTCCTGTTATTTGCGGGTATACCCGCTGTTTCTGCCTGTATTTTACAAAAACGGTCTGCCGTATGTAAAGCCAATAATCCGGGCAAAGTTACAAAAATTCAGGATAGTTTCTTGCGTTCCGATTTTGACCGTGTTACAATAAAAACTGGAAAACACAAGGAACGGAGGAGAAGATAATGGATCAGCAGATGACACGCGGCGAACAAAATCTCCTTCTTCTGCAAAGTCTGATTCCCGCCAGCGAGAAGCTCTATGTCTGGTGTTACGATCGGGATGGGCACTTTGTGGCCAGTTCCTGCCCCGAAGAGGAGCGAAAGCTGCTTGCCGACACCTTTGATCGTTTCGGCGCTATGGAGCACGCGCTGGCCTATGCCCACGACACAGGGAATATACGCCCGCAGATCATCGGCTCCCCGATCGGGATGCAGTGGGCCCTGAGCTATGAACCGGAGCGAAACCGCCGTCTTTTTTTCGTCATCGGTCCCGTGTTCTACACCCCACCGCTGGAGCGGCAGCTTCGCCCCGCACTGCGGCCCTATATTGCCAGCCGGGAGGACGCCGACTGGAGCGTCTCCCTATTGGGGCATCTGGCCGCAATGCCGGTCATGTCCTATGCCATTTTCAGCCGCTATGTCATGATGGTGCACAACACCCTCACCGGACAGCAGTTGGGGCTGGACGCGCTGTATACCGATGCCTATCAGGATGGACAGATGCATCCCGAACCCGCCGGTATCCGCGACCGAAGCAAGATCTATCTGGCGGAGCGGGCCATGCTGCAGATGGTGCGAAACGGCGATATCAATTATCACAACATTCTCCAGGCCAGCAGCCGTATGAGCCCCGGCGTGCCCATTCAGGGTCAGGATCCGCTCCGGCAGGCCAAAACCAGTATCGTGGTTTTCACAACCCTCGTAAGCCGTGCCGCGATGGAGGGCGGCCTCTCCCCGGAGATCGCCTATTCTCTGGGCGACTCCTATATCCAATCGGTGGAGGATTGCCTGGACTCCGGTGAACTCAACGCCCTGGCCCACGCCATGTACCATGACTTTGTCTATCGGGTGCATCATCTTCACGTGAATCCCAACTATTCCCACGCCATTCAAAAATGCTGCGACTATATTGAGCTGAGCCTGGATCGAAGGATCCGCACCGCTGACTTAGCCGCGCTGGTGGGGTATACGGAGTATTACCTCACCGAGAAATTCAAAAAAGAGACCGGCCAATCGGTCAGCAGCTATATCCGCTACGCCAAGGTGGAGCGGGCCAAGGTGCTGCTGGAGTCCACGGAGCTGAGCGTGAGGGAAATCGCCGAGAAGCTCGCCTTCAATACCGTCAATTATTTTATCCAGAGCTTCCGTGACACCACCGGCTACTCCCCTGCCCAATACCGAAAGAAATTCAAAGCGCAATAGGAGCGCCCACGGTTTCGGGCAATTCCTCAGATTTGCCCGATTTCTTTTCTTTGAACTTGACTTTGAGGCCGCAGGGAAATACAATACAGACAAGGAAGATTAATAAACGGAGGGACAACGAATGATTACCGCGATCATCTATAATTCCGAGACCGGTTCCTGCGAGCGCTATGCCCGTGAGTTGAGCCGTGCTCTCCACATCCCCTGCGAGCCGCTCCGCAAGAACCATGTGCGCAGCGACGGTAAGGTCATCTATGTCAGCTGGGTCATGGCCGGGAAGGTCGTCGACTATGCCAAGGCCGCCAAAACGCTGGATATCGCCGCGGTGGTCGCCGTGGGCATGAGCCCTGTCACCGAAAAGCTGACCGCCGCCAGCCGTGAAAAGAACCAGATCCCCTTTGGGACCGAGTTTTTCCTGCTTCAGGGCGGCTTCAACATCAATAAGCTCAATCTGCCCATGAAGGCCGCCATGACCGTCATGGACAAGAAAATCGCTCGCGGTCTGAGGGCCAAGCAGGCGCAAAAGCCCCTGACGGATCAGGAGGAAGCCACGCTGAACATGGCCGTCAACGGGCAGGGTGAGCCCGCCGCCTGGGACTGCAGCGCGGTAATCAACTGGGCGAAAAAGGAAAACCAGTTCTTCACCCAGTCCCGTGTTCTGGCAAAGTAAACCGATCGACATGGCAAAAGAGGAATCCTGACATTCCGTTCAGGATTCCTCTTTTTTGTCGTTTTTTGAAAAGACCCAGAATTTCTGGATAAAAAAGCTCGCCACAAACAGGACGCCGTCCACCACGATTTTGACGATCGTCGAGCCCTGGGCGGTCTCCACATGCAGAAGGCGGACAAAGAGCGTCAGCAGCAGCGTGGACGCCGCAAGCTGCGGAATAGCCAGGCAATAATAGCGCAGCAGCGCTTTGCCGTAGGAGCCGGTGTTGTCGAAAACAAGACGGTTGTTCAGATTAAAGTTAAAAAAGGAGGACGCCGCGCGCGCCGCCACATTGCATACCGGCTCGGCATAGACGCCGAGCGGCGTGCCCAGCAGCAGCTTCAGCACATAGAACAGTCCTGCGTCCAGCAGAAAGGAGCTCACCGAGCTGAGCACATAGCGGATCGGCTGTTTTGCTTTCTCCATGCTCAGCCTCGCTTGAACAATCCCTTGAACATGATCCGGAAGATCCGCCAGGAATCTTTCACCGCATTGTAATGGGAGCTGTAGTCCTCTTCGTCATAGACTGTGGTGATCGGCTGCTCAATAAACTCGATCCCCCAGTGCTTCATCATGAGAAGCATGTTGGTCTCATACTCAAAGCGTTCGCCCTCGATCCGGCAGAAACGCTCCAGGAAGGCACGCGGGATCGCGCGCAG
>CAMNKQ010000040.1 GCA_946542465.1 uncultured Clostridia bacterium
GCCTTGCGAGGCGAAAAACTCTGCGAGGCTTTTTCCAACAATAGAGTTTGTCTACCGTCTGAGGCCGGTTTCTCGATTGAAGAAACCGGCCCGCTGTTATGCCGTCAGGACCTTGCCCAGCACGCGCAGGGGCAGGGCGTCGGAGATGAAGATGTCCTCATACCGGGGATTGAGGGAGTGGAGCGCGACCCGCCCCTCCCGGGCCACCAGCTGCTTGAGATAGGCGTTGCCGTCGTACAGGAAGATGCCGATCTCCCCGGTCATCAGGCTGCGCTGCTGCCGCACCCAGATGATCTGCCCGTTGTGGAAGCGGGGCTCCATACTGTCCCCGGCCACGCGGACCCCAAAGTTGGAGCCGTCGGGCACCTCCTGCCCGACCTCCACCATCTCGTAATCCTCGCCGTCCAGGAATTGCCCCGTGCCGGCGGAGACCGCCAGCGAATACAGCGGCAGACTGCGCTTGGGCAGCGTGCGCAGTTCATGCAGGCGGGGCTGCACGGCGTAGCGCCCGCTTTCGCGCAAAAGCTGAATGTAATCCAGCGCGTGCCGGCGGCCCTCCGGATTCAAACCCCGGAGCAGACCGGCCTGCCCCTCGCTGAATTCCCCGCGGATATCCTCGATATCCAGCACGTCGCAGAGGGTCAGAAACTGCCGGGCGCTGGGCAGCGTCATGTCCTTTTCCCATTTGCTGACGGCCTGGTTGCTGACCTCGCAGCCCAGCGCCGTGAGCTTTTCCGCCAGTTCCGCCTGGTTCAGGCCCCTCTGCTTGCGGCATTGGGCCAGAATTTCACCAAATCGCATTGTGAAGCCCTCCTGAAAATCTCTCATTGAGAAAATTATAAAACAGGAATTCTCCCAATGCAAGAGTTTTTGTGCAAAAAGTTCGGTTTGCCTAAAAACTTAACAGGTTTGGATTCTTGACCTTGTTATGTAATCCTTTTTCTGATATAGTATAACTACCAAAATAGGTTTGGAAAGGAAGTTGAGTACTTCTATGAAACATACGACTTCTGCCGGAAAGCGCTCGCTGATCGGCGCTCTTGCGCTGAGCCTGATGCTGGGCTTCGGCGTCTGCCGTCCCGCCGCCACGGCCTCTGCCGAAGACAGTTTGCTGGCAGAGCATAAGGATGAGATCGTGGATACGATCGTCAATGCGCGGGAAAATCTGCGTAGCACGATAGAGGATCTGCGCTCCATTCGCGATGCCGTGAAGGCCCGTGAAGCCGAGAAGGCGAACACCTCCGATACGTCCAAACCCACGGCCCCGACGGCGCCCACCGCGCCCAGCACGGCGAAAAAGAGCGACACTGTCGCCACCTCCGAGAGTACATACAAAGAGGTCACCGCCATTCAGGGCGATCAGTTTGCCCAGGTGAAGAGCGGGGAGAGCCGGGAGTCGACTCCAGTGACCCAGCCGCAGGCCGCGGCGGAGGAGCCGAGCAATACCCAGGAGACAAGCGCCCCGGCGGAGACTTCGACGACGGAAGCGGAGACCCCGGCGACCGAGCCGGAGACGGGCTCCGACAGCCAGACGCCCTCTTCCGGCGAGGGGAGCGGTTCGTCTCTGGCAGATAAACTGCGGGAACGCCTCTCGTCCGAAGGCGGACTGATCAACATCGACATCTCTGACGTGGATGCCACGCTCCGCGATAACCCCATTGAGCACGATATCCTGGTGGAGTCGGATTTCCTCAACGACAACAGCATTGAGCACGACTGGTCTGTGTCTGTGGACAATTCCCGCTTTAACAACAACACCTTCATCCGTCAGTATAGCCGGGACTCTGCCAGAGAGTATAACCCCAGACCGGCAGCGCCCGTGGATTACACCTACAGCACGGCCCCCAAGACCGGCGATGCCAACAACATCGGCCTCTGGGTCGCGGTGGTCGGCGTGAGCGCGGCTGCCCTGGCTGCCACCCTCGTCATCCTGAAAAAGCGCAAAGGCTGATCGCTTATCAAAGGCATAAACAATACCGCCTCTGTCTTAACGGCAGAGGCGGTACTGTTTTATCGGATACGCGAAGGCGGGAAATCAATAACTCACGGTAAAGGACAGGGTGACCGGCTCCAGGCCCTCGGCCGTGATACTCAGGCTGCCGCGCCCGGCACGGCCCGTTGTGCGGACATAACAGCCGCAGAGGCCGCCCTCGGCGCTGACGGTCTGGGGGCCGACCAGCGCGACGGCGCCCCGGGTCTTGAACTGTATGGGGAGCTGAGCATAGGGGGCCGGGTTGCCGTTCTCGTCCCGAATACGCACGCGGACGGCGGCCATGTCGTAGGTATCGCCCTCATGCAGGGCCGTCTGGCTCGCGAGAACCTCCAGGTGCAGCGCCGTGCCCGGGCAGTTGACGCGGCTCACCACGGTCTGGCCGTTTTTCTTGCCGTCGAAGCGCCAGCGAGTGGACTCGCCGCCCCAGTTGCCCACGTATTTGCCGTAGAGCTCCATGCCCGCGGCATAACTCAGGCCGTAGCGGGCCATCACCCAGAGCATCCGGAGTTTTTCCTTTGCCGGCAGGGCGGCCAGGCCGTACTTGCCCGCGGCCTGAAGCGCGGCCTTGATGGCCGCGGCTTTCTTTTTGTCAAAGCCCTCCTGCGTCTCCAGCAGGCAGCCGATGGTGTCGTCAATGAGCATCGGGCCGTGCGTAAGACCGTCCCAGCCCTTTGCCCGGAAGCGGGCCACGAAGGCATCGTTTTTATACAGCTCCAGTTCGTCCGCGTTGGTGAAGGCGTAGATGGGGCCCAGGTTGCCGCCGGGATAGTCCCCGATGTCCATGGGCGAGCCAAGCTCCAGCACCGGCGTCTCCCCCTGGGAGGCGTAGAGCGCCGCGGCCAGCTTGGGATTGCGGAAGGCGTCCAGTACACCGTGGTAGCAGACCTTGTCGCCGGAGCCGAAATCCTTGTGGGTGGGATAGTCGAACATACACCAGCCGAAGCAGCCGGCGTGCTCCCCGTCGGCCAGGGCGGCGTTCAGCACGCGGGCGTGGCGCAGGGCGTGCTCCTGCCGCTTGGCCCAGGTGTCATAGGTCTTGGTGGGGAACATGTGGCCGCTGTGCTCGGAGATGAGCAGGGCCTTGCCCATGTCCGGCGTCACCTCGCTCTTGGGGCGGCAGCCGGGATTCAGGCCAGTGTGGGAGAAGTCGTTATAGGCGTAGACGTCCTCCAACAGGCTGCTCTTTTGGATAAAGCGCACGCCCGAGGTGGGACGGCTGGGATCCAGCGCATGGGCCAGATCGTTGGTGCGGCGGTAGAAGATGTTGTTGTCCTGGCTCTCGTTGATGCGCACACCCCAGAGCACGATGCTGGGGTGATTGCGGTACTGGAGGATCATCTCCCGCACATTTTCCACCGCCTGATCCTGCCAGGCCTTGTCGCCGATGTGCTGCCAGCCGGGGATCTCGGTGAAGACCAGCAGGCCCAGCTCGTCGCAGGCGTCGATAAAATGCTGACTTTGAGGATAATGGGAGCTGCGCACGGCGTTGCAGGCCAGCTCCTCCTTCAGGATGCGCGCGTCCTCAAACTGCAAGTGTGCAGGGGCGGCGTAGCCGATATAGGGATAGCACTGGTGCCGGTTCAGGCCCCGCAGGAAGCTCTTCTTCCCGTTGAGGTAGAAGCCGTCGGCCTTAAATTCGATGGTGCGGAAGCCCACGCGGTTCTCCACCCGGTCGAGAAGGCGGCCCTGCCCGTCCAGCAGCTCCGCCCGGCAGGTGTAGAGCTTGGGCTGCTCCGGGCTCCAGCTCTCGGCCCGGGGGACGCGGATGGTGAAGCTGTCCCGGCCCAGCTCACTGGCGAGGACCTGATCGCCGTCCAGAATACTCAGCCGCGTCCAGGCGTAGTCGCCCTCGATCGAGAGCTTGGCCTCCAGCCGGTCATAGCTGGGCGTCACCGTGTAGAGATCGGCGATATAGCTCCTCTCCCGGACGTCCAGCCAGACCTCCCGGTACAATCCGCCGTAGGTCAGATAGTCGATCACAAAGCCGAAGGGCGGGACGGTGGGGTTCTCCGTGCTGTCGAGACGGACGGCCAGCTCGTTCTCCGCCCCGTAGCGCACGAGATCGCTGATCTCCACCCGGAAGGCGGTGTAGCCGCAGCGGTGCTGGGCGCATTTGACACCGTTACAATACACCGTGGCGATGTGGGCGGCGCCGTCAAACTGCAGAAAGAGGCGCTTGCCCCGATAGGCGGCGGGGATGTCCAGCTTCCGCCGGTAGCCGGAGACCATCTCGTAATCCCGGGGCCCGGCATAATGCAGGGTACACTCCTTGACCGTATGGGGCAGGCGGACCGGACGGGCCGTCCCCTGAAACTGCATAAAGTCCTCCGACCAGGTTTCGCTGAATTCCCAGCCGTTGCACAGACTGATCATGCTTGTGTCCTCCCTTGAAGTAGTAGAGCAATTGTATCATTTCCTCCGATGGGATACAAGCGGTGCTGTTGCAATCTGCCGGAAAGGCGGCGGAAAAAAGCCCGCTTTTTCGGTCTCTTTGGCGCTTGATATTCTCCTTTTCCTGCGGTACAATAGCACGGCTGTTTAAGGAGTGATAGAATATGACTGAACTGTTGTCGCTGTCCATCGCCATGTTTGCCGGACTCATGATGACCCGCGTGATGAACCGCTGGCATCTGCCGGATGTGACGGCGTATCTGATCGCCGGTCTTCTGATCGGCCCCTGTTTTGTGGGCGCGCTGGGCGTGCCCGGCCTCGGCTTTTCCAGCTATGAGGAGCTGGACGGCCTGAGCCTGATCTCCGATGTGGCCCTGGGCTTCATCGCCTTCTCCATCGGCAACGAATTCCGCCTCTCCCAGCTGCGGGAGACCGGCAAGCAGGCCCTGGTGATCGGCATTCTCCAGGCCGTGGTCACCGCCTGCTGCGTGGACATCGCCCTGGTGATCTTCCATTTCCTGCGGCCGGATGTGCTGTCCCTGCCCGCGGCCATCACCCTCGGCGCCATCGCCGCCGCCACCGCGCCGGCCGCCACGCTGATGGTCGTGCGCCAGTACAAGGCCAAGGGCCCCCTGACCGATCTGCTGCTGCCCATCGTCGCTTTGGACGACGCGGTGGGCCTGGTGCTTTTCGCCGTTTCCTTCGGTATTGCCAAGGCGCTGGGCAGCGGGATCGTGGACGTCTATACCATTGTGGTCAATCCCATCCTGGAGATCCTGGCCTCTCTGATCCTGGGCTCCATCGCCGGCTGGGGCCTGACGCAGCTGGAAAAGCTCTTCCATTCCAACACCAACCGTCTGGCCATGACCATCGGCTTTGTGTTCCTGACCGTGGCCCTGGCCAAGCTCTCCGTCCCCCTGGGGTCGGCGAAGCTGGGCTTTTCCTCCCTGCTGGTGTGCATGATGCTGGGCAGCGTCTTCTGCAACCTCTGCCCCCTGTCCGAGGAGATCATGACCCGCTCGGACAAGTGGACGGCGCCGCTGCTGGTGCTGTTCTTCGTGCTCTCCGGCGCGGAGCTGGAGCTGGGCGTCTTTGCCCATTTCTCCTCCGTCCTGATCGGCGTGGTCTACATTCTGGCCCGCTGCTTCGGCAAATACTTCGGCGCCCGGGAGTCCAGCCGCCTCATGAAGTGCGGCCCCAAGGTGGTGGAGTACCTGGGCATCACCCTTTTCCCCCAGGCCGGTGTGGCCCTTGGCATGTGCGTCACCGCCTCCCAACTGCCCGGCGACGGGACCCTGATCCGCAACATCGTGCTCTTTGCGGTGCTGGTCTATGAGCTGGTGGGCCCGGTGATGACCAAGTGGGCCCTGACCAAGGCCGGGGATATCCAGCCCAAGAGCGAGGAGATCCTGACCCGGCGCCAGCGGAAGCTGGCCGCCGCGGCCGCGAAAAAGTAAACAGCTTGAAACCGGAGCCTTCGCTCCGGTTTCCTTATAAAGAATAGAGAAATATTCACATTAATTGCCTTGACAAACCCGGCTGTTATAGGCCAAAATGATAGAAAACCCTGCCTTATGGAAGGACGTGAAGCCTGCAGTGATAAAAACCTTTCTCAAATGTATCCGGGAATACAAGCTTCCCACCATCCTCACACTGGTCCTCATCATCGGGGAAGTGGCGATCGAGGTGCTGATCCCGTTCTACACGGCGGACCTGGTCAACGACATCAAGGCCGGCGTGGCCATGAGCGAGGTCGTGCGCCTGGGCCTGATCCTGGTGGTGATGGCGGTGCTGTCCCTGGCCTGCGGCGGCGGGGCCGGCTTCTTCGGCGCGCGGGCCTCCGCCGGTTTTGCCCGCAACGTCCGGCGCGACGTGTTTGAGCGGATCCAGCGCTTCTCCTTTGAGAACATCGACCGCTTTTCCACCGCCTCCCTGGTGACCCGTATGACCACGGATATCACCAACGTTCAGATGGCCTTCATGATGGCCATCCGCATTGCGGTGCGCTCCCCGCTGATGTTCATTTTCTCCATCATCATGGCCTGGCGTATGGGCGGCACCCTGTCCCTGACCTTCGTGGTCGTGGTGCCGGTGCTGATCGCGGGATTGCTGCTGATCGCCAAAAAGGCGATGCCGGCTTTCCGCGCGGTCTTCCACAAGTACGATCGAATGAACGAGTCCGTGGAGGAGAACGTGCGCGGCATGCGCGTGGTCAAGGGCTTTGCCCGCGAGGAGTACGAAAAGGAAAAGTTTGCCGCGGCTTCGGATAACATCCGCCGGGACTTCACCTATGCCGAGCGCCTGGTGGCCCTGAACAGCCCCCTGATGAGCCTGTGCATGTACTTCAACATGATCTTCATCCTGCTGGTCGGCTCCAAGCTCATCATCACCGGCCGGGGCCAGTTCATCGACGTGGGCCAGATCTCCGCCATGCTCAACTACGGCATGCAGATCCTGATGTCACTGATGATGATCTCCATGATCTACGTCATGATGACCATGTCCATGGAGTCCATGAAGCGCATCGCCGAGGTGCTCAACGAGGAGCCCAGCCTCCACAACCCGGAAAAGCCGGTCATGGAGGTGAAGGACGGCTCCATCGACTTTGACGGCGTCTCCTTCAAGTATTCCAAGACGGCCCGGAACAACGCCCTGTCCGATATCGACCTGCACATCCGCTCCGGCATGACCGTGGGCATCCTGGGCGGCACTGGCTCCAGCAAGACCACGCTGATCCAGCTGATCCCCCGCCTGTACGACGTGGCGGAGGGCAGCGTGAAGGTCGGCGGCGTGGACGTGCGCGACTACGACCTGGAGACATTGCGCAACGCCGTCTCCGTGGTGCTGCAGAAGAACCAGCTTTTCTCCGGCACGGTGAAGGACAACCTCCGCTGGGGCAACCCCGAGGCCAGCGACGAGGAGATCGTCGAGGCCTGCAAGCTGGCCCAGGCGGATGAATTCGTCGTCGCCCATCCCGAGGGCTACGACCGCTGGATCGAGCAGGGCGGCGCCAACGTCTCCGGCGGTCAGCGCCAGCGCCTGTGCATCGCCCGGGCCCTGCTGAAAAAGCCGAAGATCCTCATCCTGGACGACTCCACCAGCGCCGTGGACACCCGGACCGACGCGCTGATCCGCGCCGGCTTCCGCTCTTACATCCCCGAGACCACCAAGATCATCATCGCCCAGCGCGTGGCCTCCGTGGAGGATGCGGACCTGATCCTGGTCATGGACAACGGCCGCATCGCCGCCGCCGGCACGCACGAGGAACTGATGAAGACCAGCCCGATCTACCGGGAGGTCTACGAACAGCAGACGAAAGGCGGTGACAGCGATGAATAAATCCCGCGGCGCCATGCTGCGCGACAACTTCGGCGGCATCCAATGGACGCTGAAGAAATTCTTCGGCTATTACCCGGTGCTGGCCCGCCTGGCGGTGTTCTGCATCCTCTTCACCGCCGCCGTCTCCGCGATTCCCTCCCTCTTTGTGCAGCGGATCCTGACCGTGGTGGAGCGCTGGTATCAGAGCGGCGACTGGGCCTCGGCCCGGCCGGAGCTGATGCGCTACATCTATATCCTCATCGCCCTCTATGGCCTCTCCCTGATCTCCCAGCTCTTCGAGACGCAGATCATGGCCGTCATGACCCAGGGCTTCCTGGACAAGCTGCGGCGGGAGATCTTCAACGGCATGCAGGATCTGCCCATCCGCTACTTTGACAGCCGCCAGACCGGCGACATCATGAGCTTCTACACCAACGACATCGACACCCTCCGCCAGCTGGTGAGCCAGTCGATTCCCTCGCTGATCCGCGCCGGCTCCACGGTGCTGATCGTCTTTGCCATCATGCTCTATTTCAGCGTCTGGCTGACGCTGCTGCTCCTGCTGGGTGTGGTCGCCATGTTCTTCGTGACCAAGGTCGTGGGCGGCGGCTCCGCCACCTACTTCATGCGGCAGCAGAAATCCACCGCCGCCATGGAGGGCTTTGCCCAGGAGATGATGGAGGGCCAGAAGGTGGTCAAGGTCTTCTGCCACGAGGAGCAGAGCATGCGCGACTTTGACAAGGTCAACGACGCGCTCTACGAGGACAGCACCAGGGCCCACGCCTATGCCAGCGTCCTCGGCCCCATCATCGCCAACATCGGCAACATCCTCTATGTGGCCCTGGCGCTGATCGGCGGCGTGCTGCTCCTGCTGGGCGTGCCCAATCTCTCCCTCTCCGGCAAGGCCCTGGATATCACGATCCTGGTGCCCTTCCTGAACATGACGCGCCAGTTTACCGGCAACGTCAACCAGCTCAGCCAGCAGATCAACTCCATCGTCATGGCCGGCGCGGGCGCCATGCGCATCCTCAGCCTGGTCAACGAGCCGCCCGAGGCGGACGAGGGCTATGTGACGCTGGTGAACGTGAAGGAGAAGGAGGACGGAACGCTGGAGGAGACAGAGGAGCGCACCGGCCGCTGGGCCTGGCGCCACCCCCACACGGCCGACGGCAGCGTGACCTATACGCCGCTGCGGGGCGACGTGCGGATGCTGGATGTGGACTTCGCCTATGTGGAGGACAAGCAGGTCCTCTACGACGTCTCCGTCTATGCCGAGCCGGGCCAGAAGGTGGCCTTCGTGGGCGCCACCGGCGCGGGCAAGACCACCATCACCAACCTCATCAACCGCTTCTACGACATCGCCGACGGCAAGATCCGCTACGACGGCATCAACGTCAACAAGATCAAGAAAAAGGATCTGCGCCGCTCCCTGGGCCTGGTGCTGCAGGAGACCAACCTCTTCACCGGCACCGTCATGGACAACATCCGCTACGGCCGTCTGGACGCCACGGATGAGGACTGCGTCGCCGCGGCGAAGCTGGCCGGTGCGGACGATTTCATCACCCGCCTGCCCCAGGGCTACGACACGGAGCTTACCAACAACGGCGCCAACCTCTCCCAGGGCCAGCGCCAACTGCTGGCCATTGCCCGGGCCGCCGTGGCCGATCCCCCGGTCATGATCCTGGACGAGGCCACCTCCTCCATCGACACCCGCACCGAGGCCATCGTGCAGCGGGGCATGGACAAGCTGATGGAGGGCCGCACGGTCTTCGTCATCGCCCACCGTCTCTCCACGGTCATGAATTCCGATGTCATCATGGTGCTGGACCACGGCCGCATCATCGAGCGCGGCAGCCATGAGAAGCTGATCGCCGAGAAGGGCACCTATTATCAGCTCTATACCGGCGCTTTCGAACTGGAGTAAGACATGAAACGGACGATCTTTCGTATTCTTCTTTTGCTATTGCTGGTGCTGGCCCTGGGCCTGATCCTGCTGCTGGCGCTGCGCGGCGGCGAGGCGGAGACCCCCACCTTGGTGAGCCCGGCCCTCACGGCCCAGCTTAACCGGCTGCGGGACGGCGTACAGCCCGGCACGGCGGGCAGCTCCCTGAAAGCGGCCGGCATCGCGGCGGATCTGCTGGACTGGGCGGAGGATCCGATCCCCCAGGAGAACATCGACGCCACCGTGGCCGAATGGCTGGCCGCCCAGAGCGCGGAGGCGCGGGAACGCCTGCCGGAGCAGCGGGACGCCCTGCGCGCGGCGCTGAAGGAGCTCACGACGGCCTATGAGGACGCCGCCGGACTTCTCGCCGACGCGGGCCTCACGGGCCGCGGCCCCTGGAGTGAGGCGGCGGCGGAGCGGGTTCTCGCCCTACTGGAGCAACTGAATCCCTAAAAAACGAGGCAGGAGCCACATAGCTCCTGCCTCTGTTTTTTTAGCTCTCGCCGCCCTGTTTGGGGCGGGGTTTGCGGTAGTGCCGACGGCGGTTGGAGCGGTGCGGCTGCTCGCCGCTCTTGGTGTCCTCTTCCGCCTTGGGCTCCACCTTTACCGGCTTTACGACGGCCTTGTTCTGGGCGTTGGGCTTTTTGCCGCTCTTCTCCCCGGTTTTGTCGGGGGCGGGCTTTTTCCCCTCCCGGGGCTTGTCGCCGCCCTTGCGCTGGGGCTGGGCGTTCTCGGCGCTCTTCGCCTCGCCTTCGCCCTTGCTCCGGCCGCGTCCGCCGCGGTGGCGGCGCCGGGGCTTTTTGCCCTCGCCGCTCTCCTCGCCGTTCGTCTCCGGCGCCGGGCTCACCGGCTCGGGCACCACGAGGACCGGGGCGGCCCATACGTCCGCCGGCTCCTCCTCGACGCTCTCCTCTTCCTCCGGCACATAGTGGAGCACCGAGGGATAGGGCTCGCCCTCCTTGGGCCTTCCACCGGGTACGGCGGCCAGCTCGTTGGATTTAAAGAGCTTCAGGGTATCGTCGTTGTCGCCGTCCAGGCGCACCTTTACGGTCTGGCGCAGGAGATTGACCTGCACGGCCGTGCCGTAGCCGTCCTTGGTCTCCACGAAGGCGCCCTGCTTGGGGACCTTCTTCACCAGATCCTCATAGGCGGCCTGTTCGTAGCGCAGGCAGCACATCAGGCGGCCGCAGCTGCCGGAGATCTTGGTGGGATTGAGGGAGAGGGACTGCACCTTGGCCATCTTGGTGGACACCGGCTGGAAGTCCTCCAGAAACTGGTTGCAGCAATAGGGCCGCCCGCAGATGCCAAGGCCCCCGATCATCTTGGCCTCGTCCCGCACGCCGATTTGCCTCAGCTCGATGCGGTTGCGGAAGACACCGGCCAGATCCTTCACCAGGTCGCGGAAATCCACGCGGCCGTCGGCGGTGAAGAAGAAGGTGGTCTTGTTGCCCTCAAAGTTGCACTCCACGTCCACCAGCTTCATCTCCAGCCCGTGCTCGGCGATCTTCTTTTTGCAGATCTCGAAGGCCTCTTTTTCCCGCTTTTTGTTGAGCTCTTCAATGCGCAGATCGTCCGCCGTGGCCACCCGGGCCACCGGGCGCAGGGGCTGCACGACGCTCGTCTCCTCCACCATGTGGTTGCCATAGCTGCAGTCGGCGATCTCCAGGCCCTTGGAGGTCTCCACGATCACCTTGTCCCCGGTCTTGATGTCCAGGGAGTTGGGGGCAAAATAATAGCTCTTGCCCCGGTTTTTGAATTTGATACTGACTACTTCAAGCAAGGTTCTATCCTCTGTTTCCGTGGCCTGCCAAAGCGTCCACCGCCAGCAGACCGAATACTTGTCTGATTCCTACGTTCACCTGCAGCCAGGCGCTGCCCTTCTCCGCCAGCTCGTAAAGTGTCCAGAGCTGTCCGCGCTCCAGGCCGAGGCTGTCCGCCTGGGCGCAGAGCATGGCCCCCAGCTGCTGGCTGAGACTGTCAAAAAACGCGGCGGCCTCGCTCTTGTCCAGCCGGTCATTCTGGATGCACCAGCGGCAGAGCTCCGCCTCATCGCCCCGGGCGACCAGCTTCAGAAAGCTCCGGGCCAGCTTGACCGCGCCCTCGTCCTCCTCGGCGGCCTCGCCGTTGGTGCGCAGCTCCACACAGCGGGAGCGCACCGTGGGCAGCAGCAATCCCGCGTTCTCCACGCACAGCAGGAAGATCACGCCGGCCGGCGGCTCCTCCAGGGTTTTGAGCGCCGCGTTCTGGGCGGCCGGGTTCATCTTGTCCGCATCGTCCACGATGTAGACCTTCCGGGCGGCCTCATTGGGCAGCACATAGGCGTCCGCCGCCATCTGGCGGATCTGCTCCACCAGCAGCTCCCGCCGGGGCTGGCCCTTGCTGTCGGTCAGACAGCGGATGTGGATGATGTCGGGGTGATTCCCGCTGCGGGCCTTGCGGCAGGCGCGGCACTGCCCGCAGGGGGCGTCCGTTTCCCGCTGGCAGACGGCGGCCGCGGCGATCTCTTCGGCCAGGGCCAGGCAGGCCTCCCGGTCGGGGGAGGAGAGAATGTAGGCATGGGAGAGACGCTTGGCGTCCCGGATCGTAAATGCCGCCATCACAGCCTCCTTCGCTCACCGGTCTGGCAGGTCTTTTACTATGAAACAATTTATTTTACCCTTTTCCGTCTCCAGCGTCAACAGGAAAAGAATTATTTTTTCGCCGCCGCGGCGGAGCGAAAGCCCGACGCGGCCCCGGCTTTTGCTTGCTTTTCCGCTCTTTCGCGTGTATACTATATAATTACCTTGCTATGGGCTTTTCAGCCCTGCACAGGCAAATTCCTTTCTGGGAGGAAAATCATGGCGGAACACAAGGGCCAGAATTATCTGCACGGCGCCGCGATCCTGACGCTGGGCGTGATCATTATGAAGGTGCTCGGCTTCTTCTATAAGATCCCGCTCGGCAATATCCTCGGGGACGAGGGCTATTCCATGTTCATGGGCGCCTACAGCATTTATAACATTTTCTTTACCCTGGCGACGGCGGGCCTGCCGGTGGCGCTCTCGCGCCTGGTGGCCGAGGCCGACGCCCACGGCCGCGCCAGGCAGGAGGAAAAGACCTTCCGCGTGGCACTGCTGAGCTTTACGGTGCTGGGCCTGATCTTCGGGGCCATCCTGCTCTTTTTCCCCAACTGGCTGGCGGCCGTGTACCTGGAAAACCCCGACGCGGGGCCCAGTGTGCGCGCCATGGCGCCGGCGATTTTGCTGGTGTGCATGGTCTCGGCCTACCGGGGCTACTGCCAGGGCAACGGCAACATGCTGCCCACCACGGTGGATGAGGTGCTGGAGGTCTTCTTCAAGGTCGTCTCCGGCCTGGTGATCGCGATCCTGGTCATGCGCCGCTTCCACGGCGATCCGCGGGCGCTGCCCCTGGGCTCGGCCGGTGCGATCTTCGGCGTCTCCATCGGCTCCACGATCTCCCTGCTGTACATGGTGTTCTACAAGCGCCGCAACTACGACCGGCTTGCCGCGCCGTATACCGGCGGCCGTTCGGCGGGGGATGTTCCGGAGGACGATGAGCTGGTGGACCCGGCGCTGAAGATCGTGAAGGACATCTTCCGCATCGGCGTGCCCATCGCCTTCGGCGCCTGCATCCTCGCCATTTTGAACAGCGTCGATTCCAAGCTCTGCATGAACCGGCTCCAGAGCGCCGCCGGCTTCAGCTATCGGGAGGCCAAGGTGCTCTACGGCGTCTACGGCAAGGCCCAGACCCTCTTCAATCTCCCCGCCGCCTTCATCACGCCGCTGACCATCTCCATCGTCCCGGCCATCTCCGGCGCCATCGCCCGAAAGGACCGGCGCAGCGCGGCAAAGGTGTCGGAGGACTCCATGCGCATCTCCGCTGTGATCGCCGTGCCCATGGGCGTGGGCCTGGCCGTGCTGGCCGAGCCGATCATGCACGTCCTCTATCCGGGCAGCCACCTCTCCGGCCCCAGACTGCTGGCCGTCATGGGCATCGCCTCCTTTTTCGTCTGCCTGGTGCTGATGGAAAACGCCATTCTCCAGGCCTCGGGGAGAGAAAAACTCACCATGATGACGCTCATCCTCGGCGGCCTTGTGAAGATCGCTGTGAACTGGTTCCTGGTGGCTCAGCGCCCCATTAACATCCACGGCGCGCCCATCGGGACCCTGGCCAGCTACTGCGTGATGGCGGTGCTGGACTACGTCTTCCTCTGCCGGACCCTGGGTTATCGGCCCAAGCTGAACGCCATTTTGCTCAAGCCGGTCGTCGGCTCGGCCCTCATGGGCGCGGCGGCCTGGGGCAGCTACGGCGTGCTGGACTATCTGTTGCCCATTCACGGCCGCCTGCACACCCTCGTCTGCATGTTCCTGGCGATCGTGCTGGCCGTGGCCGTCTACCTGATCCTGACGATCACGATGCGCATGATCACGAAGGAGGACATGGCCCTGATTCCGGGCGGCGACAAGATCGCAGGATTGCTCCGGATGAAGTGAGCGACCCCCCCCGAAAATCAAAGGAAAATGCAAAAAGTACTTGATTTGAGCGGTGCGATGTGTTAATATGTCACCCGTTGCGTATGAATCGCATAGAGATTGAGAAATCTGACCATACTGGAAGATGACTTGTTCTCACAAGGCTCTGTGCCAATATTTAGGAGGAATGAATCAATGAATAAAGCTGAACTCATCGCTGCTGTTGCAGAGAAGTCCGGTCTGTCCCGCAAGGACAGCGAGAAGGCCGTTAACGCCGCTTTCGACACCATCACCGAGTCCCTCGTGAACGGTGACAAGGTCTCCCTGGTCGGCTTTGGTGCATTCGAGGTCAAGGAGCGCGCTGCCCGCGTCGGCCGCAACCCCCAGACCAAGGAAGAGATCACCATCCCCGCTTCCCGCGTTGCTTCCTTCAAGGTCGGCAAGGCCCTCAAGGACGCTGTCGCCAGCAAGTAAGAGAAGTCTGTTTGGCTCTCCGGACGCTGATCCCTCCGGACTATATAAAAATCACCGCTGTGCGCTGCACGGCGGTGATTTTTATATAGGCTGATACGTGAAAAGACTTGATGGTTTTTTCGTTGTACGTGATTCTTTTCCTACGAAAAAAAACGAGGAGGAAACACATGAAACAGTATATCGTCGACGCCTTTACCGATCGGGTCTTTCACGGCAATCAGGCCTCCCGGCGCGGCGGCACGCTCTATTGCCGCCGGGAGGGCAGCAAGATTTTCATGGCGGGCAAGGCCGCACTCTATGCCATCGACGAGCTGTTTCTCTGAGCGAAGCTGTAAAAAGACGGACAAGGGAAAAGCCTTGTCCGTCTCAATGTGTAGACAAAGCTCAAAACGTGTCATTCCGAGGAGGCCGTTAGGCCGACGTGGGAATCCGCGCTCCGGGGAAATGTCAGAAAACATGTGACTTTGGGGGAATACGGATTGCCACACCAGTGACGTCGGTCACTGGTTCGCAATGACAGAAACTGACTTTGCCTACAGGCTTAGACGGACAAGGGGAAAGCCTTGTCCGTCTTTGCGTATGTCAGGGCCGGTTTTCCATACCCCAGTCGCAGAGCTTGTCCAGCACCGCGACCAGCGAGTGCCCCCGCTCTGTCAGGGTGTACTCCACCCGGGGCGGGATCTCCGGGTACATCTCCCGGTGGATCAGGCCGTCGGCCTCCAGCTCCTTCAGGCTCGCGCTCAGCGTCTTGTCCGCGATCCGGCCCAGATAGCGCTGCATCTCGTTGAAGCGCACCGGCTCGTATTCCATCAG
>CAMNKQ010000041.1 GCA_946542465.1 uncultured Clostridia bacterium
GCTGGGCTGCATCCCCTCTGTCGGCAAAGCCTTTTGGCTTTGTCGACAGCTTGAGAGACCGCCAAGTGCGGTCTCTCAAACTTTTAACAGGATATCCACGTTTTCCGTGCTGTACTCGATCTGCTCCGACCAGCGGCGCAGATGTTCCGCCGTGTCCGGGCGCAGGGCGTCCTGCAGGAAGACAAACTCCGTGCTGTCCCGGGCAAAGGCCAGCAGGGCCGGCAGCCCGTATTCCTCCAGCCGCTCCAGCTGCCGGAAGAGGATGTAGGCGAAGATGCGGTCAAAGCGTCCGGCGTCGTAGCCTTGGGCATAGCGCTCCGCCGCCGGGACGAGGGAATCCAGGGCGGCGCGCAAGGCCGCCAGCTCCTGGGGCCAGAGCGCGTCAATGGGCTCGGTCTTCTCCAGACGCGCCAGCAGCGCGGCATAGCGCGCCCGGTCGGGATGGGGCGTAAAACGCAGGGCCTTTGGATCAAAAGTCAGACCCAGATTGTCCAGCAGCGTCGGCAGAGCCCAGACCGCGTCTCCGGCGATGAAGCGCAGCGGCTCCGGACTTTCCAGCAGCAGCTCCACGCTCTTCTCACAGCTCAGACCCAGGCCACAGAATTCGAAGTCCCCCTGTTCGCCGTAAAAGCGGGGGTGCAGCGCACAGATATCGCAGAGGCTGTCCTCACCCAGCTCGCAGATCAGACGGCAGAGGCCGTCGCGGCGGAGGAAGGGACAGCGCTCCTCGGCATCCAGATGGAAGTGCCAGCCCGCCTCGTCCGCCTCCAGGGCCGCGCGCAGCGCCTCGCCCAGCGCGCCGCCCTGGCGCCGATAGCGCGCGGCGCTGTGCGCGTCCACGTCGATCTCCCAGCCGCGGCAACAGCTGTGGCGGCAGTCCGCCGCCTTGCAGGCGAAGCGCGGATAAAACTCCGGATAGACAGACAGCATGCTTTTCCCCCGTTTCGTAAAAAAACCCGGCGCGGTCGTGGGAGCGCGCCGGGATCACTATGTTTTATTTGACCAGATTCTCGCCGATCTTGAAGACGTCGCCGGCGCCGACGGTCAGGATGATGTCGCCGGGGCGGGCCATGGCGCGCAGGGCGTTTTCCAGCTCCCCGAAGGTGGGCAGGAAGGAGGCACCCTCCACCCGTTCGGCCAGAGAAGCCGAGGAGATGCCGATGGTGTTTTTCTCCCGGGCGGCGAAAATCTCCGCCAGCAACAGCACATCCGGCCGCTTGAGCTGCTCGACAAAATCCTCAAACAGAGCGGCGGTGCGGGAATAGGTGTGGGGCTGGAAGACCAGAACCGTGCGCTGGTAGTTGAGCTTTTCCACCGTGTCCAGCAGGGCTTTCAGCTCGCCGGGGTGATGGGCGTAGTCGTCATAGACGTCCGCGCCGTTGTACTTGCCCTTGAACTCGAAGCGGCGGCCGGCCCCGTTGAAGCCCGCCAGGCCGTATTTCACGGCGTTGGGCCGAATGCCGAGGCAGATGGAGGCGGCGGTGGCGGCCAGCGCGTTCTTGACGTTGTGCATACCGGGGACATGGAGCGTCACGTCGGTAAACTTCGTGCCCTTGTAATAGATATCGAAGGTGGAGTTGGCGCCCAGGAAGCAGATGTTCTCCGCGTAGACATCGGCCTGAGGCGTCAGGCCGAAGGTGATGACCTTCCGGTCCAGACCGGCCAGGGTGCTCATGGTGTTGGGATCGTCATAATTGGCGATGACAAAGCCGTCCTCCGGGACGCGCTCGGCAAAGGCGCGGAAGGAGTGCTCCACATCCTCCAGATCCTTGAAGAAATCCAGATGGTCGGCCTCGATGTTCAAAATCACGGCCACCGTGGGGTGGAAGGAGAGGAAGGAGTTATAGTACTCGCAGGCCTCCATGACGATGGTGTTGCCATGGCCCACCCGGTGCCCCGCATGCAGCAGAGGCAGCGTGCCGCCGATCATGACGGTCGGGTCCCGGTCTGCCGCCATCAGGATGTGCGTACACATGGAGGTGGTGGTGGTTTTGCCGTGGGTGCCGGAGATGCACAGGGCGTTGCTGTAGTCCTGGCTGATGGCGCCCCAGGCCTGGGTGCGCTCAAAAACCGGGATGTCGTGGGCGCGGGCATAGGCGATCTCCGGATTCTCGTCGTGGACGGCGGCGGTACGGACCAGAAAATCCACGTCCTCCGCGATGTTCTCCGCCCGGTGCCCGATGGCCACAGGGATCCCTTTTTCGCGCAGGGCCGCCACGTTGGGGCCCTCGTTCATATCCGAGCCGGTGATCGCGAGGCCCATGCCCTTGAGCACTTCGGCCAGCGAGGACATGGAGACGCCGCCGATGCCGACCAGATGGCCCTTGCGGCCCGGGGAAAGGAAGTTGGAAAAGTCTATCATAAAGTTTTCTCCCTTGACAGGATACTTGAAGTTGCAGCGGGGAAATGTTACAATAACATTGAGGTTTTATGGCGCTTCACCATAAGCCCACATACATTTGTTCATTATACTCGACGCGCGTCCCGATTGCAAGGAGTTTTTCTCCGCCCGCCGGGGTCCCGGCCTTTCGGGCAAAGCGTCGGATCATTCTATGCCAAAACGGAGGAGCTGTGCCCATGGCGACGATCGCCCCGCCCAAATATGTGCGGCAAATCCTGTTTACCCTGCAGGGCCATGGCTACCCGGCCTATCTGGTGGGCGGCTGCGTGCGGGATATGCTGCTGGAGCATCGGCCCCACGACTGGGATATCTGCACCGGCGCCCTGCCGGAGCAGGTGATGGCGCTCTTTCCCGGCTCCCGGCCCACGGGCCTGGCCCACGGGACGGTCACGGTGGTGATCGGCTCGCGCCAGGTGGAGGTCACCACCTTCCGCACCGAGGGCAGCTATGCCGACCACCGGCACCCGGACCGGGTCGCCTTTGTGACCGAGCTCACCGAGGATCTCAGCCGCCGGGATTTCACCATGAACGCCATCGCCCTGGCGGCGGACGGCTTGCTGGCCGACCCCTTCGGCGGCGTGGAGGATATCCGGGAAAAGCGGATCCGCTGTGTGGGGGAGCCCGCGCTCCGCTTTGAGGAGGACGCGCTGCGGATGCTGCGCGCGCTGCGCTTTTCCGCCAAGCTGGGCTTTACGATTGAGATCAACACCCTGCTCGCCATCCAGGAGAAGGCGCCCCTGGCCGCGGCCCTGGCGGCGGAGCGGGTACGGGAGGAGCTGGAAAAGCTCCTGCTGACCGATGCGCCCGAGACCGTCTATCCCCTGAT
This sequence comes from uncultured Clostridia bacterium, assembly GCA_946542465.1. Lineage (GTDB taxonomy): Bacteria > Bacillota > Clostridia > Oscillospirales > Oscillospiraceae > Limivicinus. The sequence continues at coordinate 3,228 of CAMNKQ010000041.1, forward strand.
GGAGATGGGGCTGCTGGACGCCTACCTGCTGGATCGGCCCCTGTTCAGCCCGCTGTTTCGGAAGCTGCGGCGGCTGCCGCGCAAGGCGCTGTACCGCTGGGCCGGTCTCACGGTGCTGCTCTGCCGTCTCGGCTGCATCGACTCGGCGGAGGATTTTCTCCGCGCGCTGCGCCTGGACAGCCGGAGCATCCGCTGCTGCGCGGCGGCGGAGCAACTGCTGCGCCAGCCTTTGCCGACGACGCCCCTGGCCTGGAAGAAAGCGCTGCACGCCTGGGAGGTGCCGGGCGTCAGCTGCGCCGCCGCGGTGAGCGACGCGCTCTACGGCGGGCAGAGCCTGAAGGCGCTTCGGGCGGTGCTGCGCAGCGGGGAGTGTTTCTCCCTCAAGCATCTGGCCGTCAGCGGGGACGACCTGCTGGCCCTGGGCCTGCGGGGCCGGGCGCTGGGCGAGATGCTGAATTTTCTGCTGGACTACGTGATGGAATTTCCCGAGAACAACCGGCGCGAGCTGCTGTTGAGCCTGGCCGGAGGAGGGAGCGAGGAATGAGCGACAGCTGGACACAATTAAAGCAGGACTGCGCCGCCTGCCAAAACTGCCCCCTGGGCGAGACGCGGACGAACCTGGTCTTCGGCGTGGGCGATGAGAGGGCGGAGGTCCTGTTCGTGGGCGAGGGTCCGGGCGAACAGGAGGACCTGAAGGGCGAGCCCTTTGTGGGGCCGGCCGGGAAGCTCCTGGACGACATGCTGGCCATGATCGGACTGGACCGCAGCCGGGTCTATATCGCCAACATCGTCAAATGCCGCCCGCCCCACAACCGGGATCCCCAGCCCAACGAGCAGCAGGCCTGCATCGGCTGGCTGGAGCGGCAGGTGGAGCTGATCCAGCCAAAGCTGATCGTCTGCCTGGGGCGCATCGCCGCCATGGCGCTGATCGATCCGGGCTTTCGCATTACCCGGCAGCACGGCCAGTGGTTCGACGTCAAGGGACGGCGCATCATGGCCACCTACCATCCCTCGGCCCTGCTGCGGGATGAGAGCAAACGCCCCGAGGCCTTTATGGACCTGCGGGAACTGAGAAAGGAAATTCGGGAACGCTGCCCGAACACAGACATTCGCTATGATACCTTTTAAAACCGTAACCCTCTGCGACAAAGCCTGGGTGGACGAGCTTGTCCGCCTGGAGAACAGCCCCAGCGCGGACTACAACTTCGGCAACATCTACATCTGGGACAAGCGCTACCGGCAGCTGATCGCCCGCTGCGGCGACCGGATGCTGACCAAGCTGCGCTATGAGGGCCATCCGGCCTTCGTCTTTCCCATCGGCGCCGGGCCGCTGCGCCCCGCGATCGAACAGCTGCGGGACTTCGCCGCCTGGCGAGGCTATCCTCTTGTTATCCGCGGCATTCTGCCCGAGCACCGGGAACTGCTGGAAAAGGAATATCCCGACGCTTTTTCCTTTGACGCCGAGACGGACAACTGGGACTATCTCTATCTGGCGGAAAAACTCTCCACCTATTCCGGAAAAGCCCTGCATGGCAAAAAGAACCACTGCAACCGCTTTGAGGCGGAAAACGACTGGGAGTTCCGGCCTCTGAGCTACGATCTGATCCCCGGCTGCCTGGACATGCTGGACGTCTGGAGCGAGGAAAACATCGAGCGCCTGGACAAGAGCGTGAGCTATGAGCACGACGCCATCGTCCGCGCCTTCGCGGCCTATGAATGGCTGGGCCTGGAGGGCGGCGTGCTCTTCGCCAACGGCCAGATCGTGGGCTTCACCATGGGGGAGATGTGCAGCAGCGACACCTTCGACGTGCATTTTGAAAAGGCGAAGATCGACCTGAACGGCGCCTATCCCATGGTCTGCCGGGAGCTGACGCGCCTGCTCCTCCAGCGCCATCCGGGCCTGGTCTATATGAACCGGGAGGACGACATGGGCCTGGAGGCCCTGCGCAAGTCCAAGCAGTCCTACAAGCCCGAGCGGATGGTGGAGAAATACATCGCCAGGTGGCAGGGATGAGCCGGCTGATCGACGCCTTACAGGCCGAGCCCCGGCGGCTGATCGCCCTCTGGCATGAGGTCTTCGGCGACCCGCCGGAGCTGCCCGCCGCCTTCCTGCGGCAGCTGCCCGCCATCGGCTGCGGCTGGGCGGCGGTGGAAGAGGGGCACGTCTTGGGCGCGGCCTACTGGATCGACGCGCTGTACCTGGGGGAGGAGCGCTGCGGCTATCTCTATGCCGTGGCCGTCCGGCCCGAGGCCCGGGGACAGGGGCTGGGCGCGGCGCTCAGCCGGGCCTGCTGGGAGAGCGGGCGGGAGCGCGGCGCCATCTACGCCTGCACCGAACCGGCGGAGGCCTCGCTTTTTGATTGGTACGGCGACATTGTGGGCGCGCGGCCGGTGCTGTACCGGCAGACGACCGCGCTTGTTGCTGCGGCCGGCGCGCCGGTGGAACCGATCTCCGCGGAGGATTATGCCCTGCGCCGGGAAGCCCTGCTGCGGGATCAAATCCATGTGCGCTATGCGCCGGAGGCCCTGGCCTATGAACAGGTCAACTGCCGCTGCTACGGCGGGGATCTGTATCGGATCGGGGACGGCATCGCCGACGCGATCCGGGAGGACGGCGTCCTCCTGGTGCGGGAGTGCCTGGGTCCCGATCCGGAGGCTCTGGCCGCCTCACTGGGGGCGGCGCTGGGCTGCGAGCGCATCCGGCTCCTCCGGAGCGCCGCTGAGGGAGAGCGCTTCCTCGCGGGGAACCGGGTCTTCCCCGCAAATACGATCTTCAACATCACCTTCGATTAAAAAAGGAGCTGTCCCTTGGGGTAAGGGAACAGCTCCTTTGGTATAGAATCCTTTATTCGCCTTTCAGGTCGGAGAGCAGGAAAATGCTGTCGTCGTTCTCGATCCAGTCACTGACCGGGATCGTGCGGTACTCCGTCTCGCTGACGCGGATGACGATCTTGTCGATGCCGGCGTTGATGATCTGCCGCTTGCACATGGAGCAGGACATGGCGTCGGAGAGCAGGGCGTTGGTCTTGGCGTCCCGCCCGACCAGGTAGATCGTGGCGCCGATCATGTCCCGCCGGGGGGCGGAGATGATGGCGTTGGCCTCGGCGTGGACGCTGCGGCAGAGCTCATAGCGCTCGCCGGAGGGGATGTGCAGATTCTCCCGGGTGCAGAAGCCCAGGTCGGAGCAGTTGCGGCGGCCGCGGGGCGCCCCGTTGTAGCCGGTGGAGATGATCTCGTCGTTGCGCACGATGATGGCGCCGTACTTGCGGCGCAGGCAGGTGGAGCGCTCAAGAACCGAGTCGGCAATGTCAAGATAATAATTCTGTTTGCTGGTCCGGCTGTCCATGCGGAGGACCCCCTTTTCTGTGATGATACCATATTACATCCCCGCCGCTGCTGCGTCAAGCGAGAATAAATCACGGTAGATTTTTTAAGTATTTTATGGTATAGTGGGCCCATGAAGAGAAATTACCAAAACGAACTGGACCGCATCATCCAAAAGCGCGGCGATCGCCTGCCCCGCGTCCTGCTGCACAGCTGCTGCGGTCCCTGCTCCAGCTCCGTGCTGGAATATCTGACCCAATACTTTGAGGTCACCCTCCTGTGGTATAACCCCAATCTCTACCCCCAGGAGGAATTTGACCGTCGCTTCCGCACCCAGGTGGAGCTGATCGAGAAGATGGGCCTGGCCGACAAGGTCAGCGTCCTGGCCGAGCCCTGGAAGAGCGAGGAGTACTATGCCCGCGTCAAGGGTCTGGAAAAAGAGCCGGAGGGCGGCAAACGCTGTACCGAGTGCTTCCGCCTGCGCCTGCTGGAGACGGCAAAGCTCGCCAAGCACTACGGCTTTGACTACTTCTGCACGACCCTCACCCTCTCCCGCTATAAAGACGCGGTGCGCATCAACGCCCTGGGGGAGGAGATCGGGGCGATGCTCGGCGTAAACTGGCTGCCCTCGGACTTCAAAAAGCAGGGGCGTGAAGTGCGCTCATCTCAGCTGGCCAGGCAGTACGGCCTGTATCAGCAGCTCTACTGCGGCTGCGAGTACTCCCTCCACTCCCGGGAGGAATACGAGGCTCGACAGGCGGAAAAGAATCAATAAACACTGGTTTCCACACCCAGTGCGGACCGTATGGGTTCGGCTAAAAAATGGGCCTGCGCTGCGCGGGCTGTTTGGCGCCTCCATGCGGTCATAAAATCAAAATGGAGGAATACCCAAACATGAGGAAAACACACTTTACCACCCGCAAAATCGCTCTGGCTGCGATCGTCGGCGCGGCCTACGCGGCCCTGACCATCGGCCTGGCGCCCATCAGCTACGGCGCGGTTCAGTTCCGCGTTTCGGAAGTGCTGTGCATCCTGCCCTATTTCCTGCCCTGCACGGCCTGGGGGCTGTTCGTCGGCTGCGCCGCTGCCAACCTGATCGGCGGCGGGGTGCTGGATATCGTCTTCGGCTCTCTGGCCACCTTTGTCGCCGCGCTTTTGACCGCCCACATCGGGAAGCGGAAGCACACCATCGCCAACAGCCTGATGGGCTGCCTGCCGCCCGTCCTGCTCAACGCCGTCATTGTCGGCGCGGTCGTGACCGCGGTCTTCACCGTCGAGGGGGAGACCATCAATCCCTTTACCCACTGGGGGCTGTACGCGGCCACCGCCGCCTCTGTCGGTCTGGGCGAGGCGGCCGTGCTCTATGCGCTGGGCTTTCCCCTGATGCGCTGGCTGCCGCGGCAGGAGTTCTTCCAAAAAGTCCTCGCCAAATATACGGAAGATTAAAGTCATAAACGGCGGGTCTGTGCCCGCCAGGAAAGGAGTCTCACTCATGCGCGTCCGGAAAGCGATCATCCCGGCAGCGGGTCTGGGCACCCGGCTGCTCCCCAATACCAAGAGCATCCCCAAGGAGATGCTGCCCCTGGTGGACAAGCCTGTCATCCAGTACATCGTGGAGGAGGCCGTCTCGGCCGGCGTCGAGCAGGTTCTGATCATCACCAACCGGGGCAAATCCGCCATCGAGAACTACTTTGACTACGCCCCCGACCTGGAGGAGCGTCTGCGCGCCGACGGAAAAGAGCGGGATGCGGACATCGTCCATAAGGTTGCGGATATGGCGGACGTGCTCTTTCTGCGCCAGAAGGAGACCAAGGGCCTGGGCCACGCGGTCTGGCGCGCCAAGAGCTTTGTGGGCGACGAGCCCTTTGCCATCCTGCTGGGCGATGATATCATGCTGGGCAAGAAGCCGGTCCTCAAGCAGCTGGTGGAGGCCAGCGAGGCCAACGACTGCAGCGCCGTGGCGATCCATCAGGTGCCGGATGAGCTGATTGTCAAGTACTCCTCCGTCAAGCTGGAGGAAAAGCTGGGCGAGCGGGTCTATCGCATCAGCGATATGAACGAGAAGCCCACCCTGGAGGAAAAGCTCTCCCAGTACGCGATCCTGGGCCGCTACGTGCTGACCCCGGCCATCTTTGACATTCTGGAGCATACCGCCCCCGGCCGCAACAACGAGATCCAGCTCACCGACGGCATGGGAACTCTGGTGCACCGGGAAAAGATGGTGGGTGTGGACTTTGAGGGCCGCCGCTACGACACCGGCAACCTGAAAGGCTATCTGGAATCCATCATTGATTTCGCCCTGGAGAACGAGGAGGCCGGCGACTGGCTGCGCCAGTTTATCCTGGATAAGGCGGAGCTGCTGAAAAAATCTTGACAATCTCCTGACAAGGGACTACAATGGCTCTGTCAAGTGAATAAGGGGCGCTGGGTGTTCCCGGCTGAGACAAGGTAACGGAGCCTTGAAACCCTGGAACCTGATCCGGATAATGCCGGCGTAGGAAAACCGCGAGAGCGCTTTGCCGCAGGTTCGTTTTTCGAGCCTGCGGTTTTTGCGTCCGCGGCTTCCCGAGACATTAAATATTGGGAGGAAACTGACATGAAAAAGAATCTCACACTCCGCGCCCTGACCGAGGGCGCCATCTTCGTGGCCCTGGCTCAGATCCTGAGCTATCTCAAGCTCTTTGAGCTGCCCCAGGGCGGCTCCATCACGGTGGCCATGCTGCCCATCTTCCTCTACTGCGCCCGCTGGGGCTTCGGCCCGGGTATGCTGGCCAGCTTCGTCTATTCCGTGCTGCAGCTGCTGCTGGACGGCGCCTACGCCTGGGGCTGGCAGTCCATGCTGGGCGACTACATTGTGGCCTTCACCGTGCTGGGCTTTGCGGGTCTCTTCCACAAGCAGCACTATGGCTTCTTCACCGGCACCGTGGTGGGCAGCCTGGCCCGCTTCCTGGTCCACTATCTGGTGGGCGTGTGGGTCTGGGGCGAGTATATGCCGGAGAGCTTTTTCGGCATGACCATGACCACTCCCTGGTTCTACTCCTTCCTGTATAACGGCAGTTACATGCTCATCGATATGGTCATCTGCCTGCTGGTGGGCGCCCTGGTCTTCAAGCCCCTGGGCAAGTACATCCGCGGCGAGGATCTGAAAAAGTAAAAAGCCGCTAAGGCGAGCGCCACGTTCCCCTCGTTTCGCAAAATGCCCGCAGGGCTTTTTGTGAAACGAAAGCAAAAAGTAAAAAAAGATTGACAAAATCCCGATTCATCGGCTATAATAACTCCTCGGCAGCCCATGCTGCCGGGGAGTTTTTCCTTTATCAACTACTTCCCGTCAACCCGGCGGGATGTTGAGTATTTTGACCTGAAAGGAGTGCAACGAAATGCTTCGTACCTATCAGCCCAAGAAGCGCCAGCGCAAGAAAGAGCACGGCTTCCGCAAGAGAATGGCGACTGCCAACGGCCGCAAGGTTCTGGCCCGCCGCAGAGCGAAGGGCAGAGCGAAACTCAGCTACTGAGCCACCCCCGTGAGCAGGTTGAAAACACGACAGTTTTAGGGCGGAGCGATCCGCCCTTTCGGTGTATGGAGCAAAAACAGCCATGAAAGTGCGTGGGACCTTAAAAAAGAACAGCGACTTTCGAAGGCTGTATGCGAAAGGCAAGAGCGCCGTCACGCCCTATATGGTGGTCTACACCCGGCCCAACCGGCTGGGGGAGAACCGCCTGGGCTACACCGTGTCCGTCAAGCTCGGGCACGCCGTGGTCCGCAACCGGGTGCGCCGCCGCCTGCGGGAGATCTACCGGCTCAACGCCCCCCAGCTCAGACAGGGCCATGACATTGTCATCGTCGCCCGGTCGCGGGCGGTGGGGAGCGAGTACCGGAAGCTCAACGCCGCCTTTCTGCGCGCGTGTGAAAGTCTGGGATTGAGGCAATGAAACAGCTTTTCTTGTTTTTGATCCGCTTTTACCGGCGGCATATCTCTCCGCACCGCGCCCCCTGTTGCCGTTTTCGGCCCACCTGCTCGGAGTATGCGCTGCAGGCCATCAGCAAGTATGGCGCCTGGAAGGGCGGCTGGCTGGCCCTGCGCCGCATCTGCTGCTGCCATCCCTTTTATCACGGGAAGCGCGGCATCTATGACCCCGTGCCCTGAACGAGCACGCCCCATTTCCACTTAAGAAGGAGTATGCCGAATGTCATTCGGGGAAATCATTACCTGGCCCTTTGCCAAGTTGATGGTCTGGCTGTACAACCTGACCGGCAGCTATGGCTGGGCTGTGATCCTGTTCGCCCTGGTGGTGAACCTGATCCTGGCCCCCTTCATGGCCAAAAGCAAAAAAAGCATGATGCGCCAGACGCGTCTGCAGCCGCAGATTCAGGAGCTGCAGCGCCGTCATGAGGGCAACCCCCAGAAACTCAACGAGGAGATGCAGAAGCTCTACCGGGAAGAGGGCGTCAACCCCATGTCCGGCTGCCTCTGGTCGCTCATTCCCTTCCCCATCCTGATCGCCCTGTACAGCGTGATCCGTCAGCCCCTGACCCGCATGATGTTTGTGAGTCAGGAGTTTGTCACCACGCTGCAGGAGTTCTTTGTGGAGAAGGGCCTGTACACGGCCGCTTCCGGCCGCGCCAGCGCCTACGCCGAGATCGAACTGACCAAGATCCTGCATAACAACTGGGATCTGGTACAGACCGAGCTCGCCGGCAAGCTGGACCCCAAACTGCTGAACATCGACTTTTCGTTCATCGGTCTGAACCTGGGGGATCAGCCCCAGTGGAATTTCTTCATGAACGGGAACTGGACCTGGGCCGCCATCGGCCTGTTCCTGATCCCCTTTGTGTCGGCCTTCCTGTCCTGGGCGTCCATGAAGATCAGCACCGCCATCAATCCGCCCGCTGCCGGCCCCGGCACCGATCAGGCCCAGGCGACGATGAAGAGCATGAATCTGGTTATGCCTCTCACCTCGATCTGGATCTGCTTTGTCATGCCCGCCGCCATGGGCATCTACTGGATTGCCAACTCCGTCTTCGGCATTGCCCGTGACTATCTGCTGACCAAGCACTACCGCAAGCAGCTGGAGATCGAAGAGGCCGAGCGCGCCGCCCGCCGCAGTGAGCGGGAGAAGGAGCTGGAGGCCAAGCGCCTGGAGACCGAACGTCTCAAGGCCGAGGGCAAGACCGAGAAAAACGCCAACACCAGCAAGAAGAAGATCCAGGCCAACGAGAAGCAGAAGCTGGAAGAGCGCAAGGCCGCGCTGGACCGCGCTGACCGCGCCGCCCGCCGCGAGCGCCTGGGCATCAAGGAAGCGGAGAAGCCCGCCTCCCAGGTCGGCAACCGCCGCTATGCCCGTGGCCGCGCCTATGTGCCCGATCGCTTCACCAACCCGGAGACGGCCGCCGAGGCCACCGAGGCCGCCGCACTGGAATCCGAGGGCGCCGCTTCCATCGACGAGAGCGTCGTGGAGGAGAGCGTCGCTGCCGTGGAGACGGCCGAAGCCGCCGTTTCGGCCGCGGCCGAGAGCGCCGAGGTGCTGAGCGAGGCCGCCGAGGATCCTTCTGTCACCGAATAAGGAGTATTCGACTATGATCAAATCTTTGGAAAAATCCGGCCGCAGCGTAGAAGAGGCGCTGAAGGCCGCCCTGCGCGATCTGGGCCTGGACGAGGACGACGTGAGCTATAGCTACGAGGTCGTCACCCGCCCGAAGTCCGGCTTCCTGGGGATTGGCGCTGTCCCGGCCGTGGTTCGCGTGAACTACGAGACCAAGGACGAGCCGGCTGTCGAGGCCCCGAAGCAGGAGGCCAAAGCGGCTCCCGCCCCCAAGACCGCCAAAAAGCCCGCCCCCGTGAAAGAGGAGAAGAAGGCGGAAAGCGCGCCCGTGAAGGTCGAGCAGCCCGCCCCCGTTGTGGACGAGAACGCCGACTACGCCGCGATCCGCAGCTTTTTGACCGGTCTGCTGGAGCGCATGAACGTGAAGGCCGACATTGAGATCTCCCCCCGCGACAACGGCGGCATCAACGTCAACCTCTCCGGCAACGGCATGGGCGCCATCATCGGCCGCCGGGGCGAGACCCTGGACGCCATCCAGCACCTGACCAACTATGTGGTCAACCGCGGCAGCGACAAGCACATGCACATCAGCGTGGACGCCGAGAACTACCGCAGCAAGCGGGAGGAGTCCCTGACCCACCTGGCTGAGAAGATGGCGGAAAAAGCCATCAAGTACAAGCGCAGCATGGCGCTGGAGCCGATGAACTCCTACGAGCGCCATGTGATCCACACCGCTCTGCAGAACTACGAGGGCGTCACCACCAGCTCCACCGGCGTGGAGCCGAACCGCCGCGTGGTGGTCTCCTACGTCAAGCCCGAGACCCCCAGCAACAAGCCCCAGTCCCGCGAGTGGGCATAAAGACGCAAAGGAAAGGCGGAAGCCTTTCCTTTGAAAAAGCTGGCACTTCGCTCAGCGCACGGCCTGAGGGCCGCACGTTCGCTGCGTGAGAGGAGTTTTTCCCGACGTACACGCCGCCGGAAAAAACATCGAATTGGTTTTTCGTCTGCGGACGAAAAATCAGAGGGGACGTCCCCACTGAACTCCCCGGCAGAGAACAAGAGGATAAAATCCATAACTAAACAACTGCAAAAGGAGATTTGTTATGATTTTCGAAAAAGTCAGAGACGCGCTTGCCAGCCAGTTTGAGCTGGATCCCGAAACCGTCACCCTGGAGACCAACCTCATCGACGATCTGGGCGCCGATTCCCTGGATGTGGTCGAGCTGATCATGGAGCTGGAGGACGAGTTTGGCATCACCATTTCCGACGAGGCCGCCGCGGAGCTGTACACCGTGCAGCGCATCGTGGACTATCTGGAAAAGCTGCAGTAAGTTCATTTACAACAAAAAAAGATCTGCGAGCCGTATCGGTTCGCAGATCTTTTTTTTGTTCAGCGTATCAGTCGCCCACGTAGACGATGACGCTGACGTACATGCCGCCGTAGGAGGCGATGAGCTGCACGCCGCCCTGGACGGCTTTCAGCGGCGTGATGACGCAGGTGCCGCTCTCCGTGACCTCAATGGCCAGGGCACTCTCGTCGCTGCAGCTCCACTCGGCGGGGACGATCTCCTTGCTCTGATGGTCGTAGGCGTTCAGCTCCACGGAGGGCTCGCCCACGTGGAGACGGAAGCTGTCCGGCTCCATTTCGTAGTAGCGGATGGCCAGCTCGACATCGCCGCCCTCGGCCAGCTCTTCCTCGCCCACATAGGTCTGTTCATTGCCGGGCAGGGGGCTGCCGTTGTAGCTGCAGTCGCCGGAATTGTTCAGGGAGATATAGCCCACATTGCCCATGTGCGTGGCGCCGCTCATCTCCGTGAAAATCGTGCCGACGCAGTCGTGCACCCGGCAGTCGGTAAAGTGGATGCCGTCGCTGTTATAGAGCCAGGCCGCGCCGCCGCTGCACTCGTAGATCTCAGTGCGCAGGACCTCGCCGCTGACGCTGTTGTTGGTGCGGATACCATAGACGCCGCAGCCGAAGAGGCCGCAGTCCACCACGTGGAAATCGCCGCAGAATTCAAAGGCCAGCACGTCGCCGGTGCAGGAGCCGGGCTGCCCCTTGGTGTGGCCGGCGGTGAGATCGGCCACGGTCACGTTGGAGCAGTTTTCAAAGCGCAGCACGTCGGCATAGCGGGGCTCCACCTCGAGCGTGGTCTTGTCCTTGCCCTGGCCGATCAGGCGCAGGTTTTCCACCCCGGTGATCACCAGGCCCGGGCCATCGTAGACGTCGACCCAGTAGTAGTGCTCGCCGCCGTAGCCGCCCAGGTTGCTGGCTGTGCTCAGGTTGAAGAGCTCGCCCTCCAGATAGATCGTGGTGTCGGAGCCGATGGCGGCCAGAAATTCATCCACCGTGCTCACGTGGTACTCCATGCCCTCCTGGGTGGGGATGCCCTCCACCGCGGCGGCCTGGGGGATGACGGGACCGGCGTATTCGATGTTCCGCTGCTCCATGGCCTCCAGCTCGCCCCGGCCCAGCTTGGTGCCGTCCAGGGAGCGGGCGTACTGGCCGCTTGC
>CAMNKQ010000042.1 GCA_946542465.1 uncultured Clostridia bacterium
CCTGGATGGTGATGGGATAGCTGGAGAGCGTGTCCTCCTGCACCTTGTCGATGTAATTCTGAATACCGTTGGAGAGGGACATGATCAGGGCGATGCCGATGATTCCGATGCTGCCGGCAAAAGCCGTGAGCAGCGTCCGGGCCTTTTTGGTCATCAGGTTGTTGGTGGAGAGAGCCAGGGCGGTAAAGAAGCCCATGGAGGTCTTTTTCTGCTTTTTCCCCCGGACCGCTTCCTCGGCCACGCCGGAATCGTAGGGATCGCTGTCGTCCACGATCCGACCGTCCTTCAGGCGGATGATGCGGCTGGCATAGCCCAGGGCCAGATCCGGGTTGTGGGTGACCATGATGATCAGCTTGTCCTGGGAGATCTCCTTCAGCAGATCCATGATCTGCACCGAGGTGTCCGAGTCCAGAGCGCCGGTGGGCTCATCGGCCAGAAGGATATCGGGGTTATTCACCAACGCACGGGCGATAGCCACGCGCTGCATCTGTCCGCCGGACATCTGGTTGGGTTTTTTGTAGAGCTGATCCCCCAGGCCCACCTTTTCCAGGGCCTCCTTGGCCCGGGCGCGACGCTCGGACTTTCCGACGCCCGAGAGGGTCAGCGCCAGCTCCACATTGGAGAGGACCGTCTGATGGGGGATCAGGTTGTAGGACTGAAAGACAAAGCCGATGGAGTGATTGCGGTAGGAGTCCCAATCGCCGTCGGTGAAGTGCTTGGTGGACTTGCCGTTGATGATCAGATCGCCCGCTGTGTACTGATCCAGACCGCCGATGATGTTCAGCAGCGTCGTCTTGCCGCAGCCGGAGTGCCCCAGGATCGCCACGAACTCATTCTCCCGGAACTCCAGGTCGATCCCCTTCAGGGCATGGACCGTGGACTCCCCGGCCAGATAGTCTTTGCGGATGTTTTTGAGTTTCAGCATGGCGTTTCCTTTCCCGGATCGTATTGACACAAGTTCCAAACTGCGATAAAATAGCACAGCTTCATAAGCCCACGTAGCTCAGCAGGATAGAGCACTCGCCTCCTAAGCGAGGGGTCGGAGGTTCGAATCCTCTCGTGGGTGCCAGAATAACAGTTACCCCTCCGGGGGTAACTGTTATTCTCATTTATGAGAGGATTCGAATCATGTCCGCACATGCCTGCGGCATGTGCATGAACCAGTTCACAAACTGGTGAATTCCTTTATTCTCTTTTCACCTGCGAAAAGAGAATGCATGCGAATCCTCTCGTGGCCCGGATAGACAGTCATCCGCGGTCATGCGCTGGGCTCCGATTTTGTTTTTTAATCAGTTTAAAAAAGTATACTCGCAAATCCGGTCTATTTCAATCACTGTCCGGGATTTTTAACCCTTCGTTCACATGTGCCGCTGGAAAAAACTTGCCCTTGAAAAGCGCAGGCCGCTCCGCTACACTTTGGGCGAGGTGAGTGCATGAAACTGAAAAAAACCGTCCGGCGCATGCTGAGCATGAAACCGGACGCCTGGTATGTCTTTATCCGCAGCATCCAGCTCTGCTGTCTGCTGCTCCTGTGCGCCTTTGCGCTGCTGGTGGAGTGCAACGGCGATCTTCTCGGCCGTTACCCGCTCTACATAAGCGCCCAGTCCCTCAACGAGACGGCACAGGGCATTTTGCTGGTGGCTCTGATCCTCTCCGTCTGCATCGAAGAGCTTCAAAGCTGAAGCCGTAAGAATTCTTCCCGGCTCATCAGGGCGTTGAGCACCTCAAGCAGTCCATCCGCCGTGAGACGCTCGGGCAGATCCATCTGCCGGAGCAGTGCTCTCCGTTTCTCTGTGCTGTCTGCTCCTCCGCTGAGGCCCCGGGCATAGAGATCCGCTTTGCTGATCGGGGCGGCCGTCTCTGCCGGCGCTTCCCCCTCGAAGCTGGCCCCGGCGCGGCGCAGCGCCTCCAGCAAGACTGCCGGGCGCATCCCCTCCACGCCCAGCTTTCCCTCTTTGGACGGAGCGTTTTTTCGCCGCTCCTTGCCGTAGATGTCGGGGATATAGGCATGCTTGACCGTTTTGGGATCGGTGCAGCCCTTGATGAAATTGCGGATCACAAAGCCCGCGCCGTCGGAGTCGGTGAGGACGATCAGGCCCTTCGTCTCTGCCAGAGTGCGAAAAAGCTTCTGCTTCTGCCGATCCTTAAAGATGCCGAAGCCGGAGGTCTCCAGGATGACCGCATCCACCACCTGGCTCAGGGCGTTTTTGTCGTAACGTCCCTCCACAACGATGACCTCTTTAACGCGCTCCATCCGTCTCCCCCGCCGCGATGCGCAGCACCAGCTCCTTCAGCAGTTCCCGGTCGTCCGCGCCGCTGCTCTTCATGCGATAATCGGTCTCCGCGCAGAGCTCCACCGCCCGCCGGAGCTGTTCGAGGCTATAGCCCCGGGCCGCCTGCAGCAGCTTTCGGGCCTGAAAATCGTACTTCACGGCCCCGCTGTCCAGCAGATAGTTCATGCCCAGGTTCCGCTCCAGCGCGAGCTTGGCCGCATACAGATTGCGCATCTGCATACCGAGCAAGGCCAGCATGGGGATGGGCTCGTTGTTCTTATCCGCCAGCAGCTCCGCCAGGATCGCCAGGGCGTTGTTATACTGCTTCTGGGAGATACAGTCTGTCATCTCAAAGATAACCGCCTCGGGAATGTGGCTGGCCACGGCCTCCACATCCGCCACGGTGACCTTCCCGCCCTTGGCGTAGGCGGCCACCTTTTCGATCTCCGGGATCAGGCGGTTCATCAGATCGCCGCTGATGAAAATAAGCCGCTGTGCGGCCTCCAGCTCCACGCTCTTCCCGCAGGCGGAAAAGCGGCGGCCGATCCACTCCACCAGCGCCGACTGAGACTGCTGGCTGAACTGAAACTCCCGGGCAAGCGCGCGCAGGCCCTTGATGAGCTTGAGGCGTCCGTCCGGCTCAAAGCTCACACCCTGCACAAAGGCCACCGTGCAGTAGTCCGGCAGATCCGTCAGGATCTCCAGCACCGCCTCCGGCTCCTTGAGCTTGTTGAGATCCACGTCCCGGATCTCCACGAAACTCCGTTCGGTCATAAAAGGCATGGCGTCCACGGCCTCCCGCAGAGTCAGCAGGTCCAGCTCCGGACCGTTGAGGCGCCGATAGCTGAAGCTGTCTTCCCCTTCGGGAAGGCAGATTTTTTTCAGCTGCAGCAGATACTGCTCCCGCAGATAGTCTTCCTTACCCCAGAGCAGATAGAGCCGCTGCGGCCCCTCGTCCTTGAGACGCCGTATCTCCTGCGTATAATTGAATTTTGCCTCAGCGGCGCTGTTCTTTCGTGCCATAATCGTTTCCTATCCGTATTTCGATCCGTCCGTTTTCGTCCGTCCGGTATACAGTATACCCGTAAGAGGCGATCCGTTCAAGCGTTTCTTCCTCCGGATGCCCATAGCTGTTGTAGCCGCAGCTGACGATGGCCGTATCCGCGCCGATCGTCTCCAGCAGTACGGCGGAGCTGGCATATTGGGAGCCGTGGTGGCCCACGATGTAGAGCTCCGTCTCCCGGACGGGATGGCGCTCCAGCAGCGCCTGTTCTGTCTTCTGTCCCATATCGCCGGTCACCAGCATGTCGTAATCCCCGAGGGAGACCAGCGCCGCGATGCCTTGGTCGTTTCCGAGCGTTCCCGGCAGAGGCGCAAAAAGCTGGGCACGGATTTCGCCGAGGTCAAGTTCACTGTCCTCGGCCAGCTCCACAATGTGCGTATTGTGCCGCTTCGCGGCAGCCAGGATCGTCCCCCGCATGCCGTTGTCCGAATCCGCATCGGCCGGAAGGATCAGCGTCTGCACCGGACGCATAGCCATCAAGGTCTCGACGCCGTTACAGTGGTCGGTGTCGAGATGGGTAAGGATCAGCGCATCCACCCTGTCCCGCCCACAGGAGAGAAGATAGGCGCCCGCGGTCTCCCCGGCGTCATCCAGGGTACCCTGGCCGCCGCAGTCGATCATCAGCGTCTGAGCCCCGGCAAACACGGTGATGCACTGGCCCTGGCCCACGTCCAGAACACAGATCGTCCCCCGGCCGCCGGCATAGTCCAGCCGTACCGCGTTCATCAGGATCACCAGCGTCAGCACTGACAGCAGCCCGGGCAGCGCCAGGCGGCGGAACGCCCCGCCTTTGAGGAAACGAAAGCCCAGGAACAGGGCATAGCAGCCCAGAAGCCAGAACAGGATGAGCCGATGCTGCAGATAGAGCGACGAAAAGGACAGCGAGCCGATAAGCCGGGCCGTCAGCAGGATCCAGCGGGCCGGCCAGGCCAGCAGCCAGCCCAGCCATTGGCCGATCCGCAGGGACAACAGCCCGACGCCGCAGACGAGCCAGCCGCCGGCAAAGCAGAGGGACACCGCCCACATGCACAGCAGATTGCTCAGCGGTGAGAGCAGCGGGATGCTGCCGAAATGCAGCGCCATCAAGGGGATCGTAAAGGGCATCACCGCCAGCGAGTTCAGCGCCGCCGAAGCGGCCATGCGCGAAAGGCCATTTCGCTGAACATGAGGAAAATGCTCCTCTGTCATCTCCATCAGTCGTTGCGAAAAGCAGAGAATGCCCGCCATGGAGGCAAAGGAGAGCTGCAGGCCCACACTGGCCGCGGCATCGGGATTGTGCAGCAGGATCAGCGCCAGGGCAGCGGAGAGAGACGTGATCGGATCGTTCTCCCGCTTCACCAGGGGCGCGATCAGCAGCAGCGTCTGCATCACACCCGCCCGCACGGCAGAGGGATTGGCCCCGGTCACCAGCACAAAGGTCCAGATCAGGCCCAGAGCCAGCAGAGAGCTCAGCCGTCCGCGGCCCAGGAGCATCTGAAGGAAGCCCACCAGAAAGGCGATGTGCATCCCCGAGACCGCCACCACATGCATCAGCCCTGCCCGGCTCATGGCCAGTTGCTGCTCCGTATCCTGATACAGCTCCGTCTTATCGCCCAGGAGCAGGGAGCGCATAAAGGCCGCCGTATCCTGAGGAAAGAGCTTTTTCACAAGAGTGACCATGCGATGGTTCAGCTCCGTCGGCCAGAAACGTGGGCTTTTTTCCAACACGCTGAGATTTATCTCCCCTTTTGCCGTGGCCAGCAGGTAGATGTTCCGTGCTCCATAAGCCTTGTAGCTCTCGCCGTATTTGCGGTCGGCGCGGGCAAGCTTCACCTCCGTCTCCAGCCACTGTCCCGGCTCAGCGCCGCGCAGCGCGCCGCTGTTGTCATAGAGGAAGGCATGGAGTTTCGGGAGCCCCTCGGCATCCAGCCGGACCTCCGCCCGGACATAGCGGCCGTAATCCTCCGGATAGCGCAGCAACTGGGCGCGGATCGTCCGGGTCTGCCCGTCCAGCTGCCGCGCCGGAAGCGCGGTAACATGGGCATGAAGCGCAAAACAGCCCAGGCCCACGGCACAACCCAGCGCCGCGAGAGCGAAGCCACGCAGCCAGTTTCGGCGCAGCAAAAGCAGCGCTGCGCCCGCCCCGACGCAGACAAGCGCCGCGGTGGGCAGCCAGCTCCCGGGCAGGATATAGCAGGCGAGCAGGATCGCCCCGGAAAAGGACAGGGCCGCAATGGCAAGCTTCCGCATGTCTCTCCTTTGAAAAAACAGCCTCAGATCGCTCCGAGGCTGTTTTTCTGTTTGATCAGATGATTTTCTCCGACAGCTTGACGCCGCCGATCAGGTGGAAGTGCAGATGCTGGACGCTCTGGCCGCCGTCCTCGCCGCAGTTGTTGATGACGCGGTAGCCCGTCTCCAGGCCCTCCGCCTTGGCGATCTTGGCGATGGCCTCAAAGCACTTGGCCACATACAGGGAGTTGCTCGCATCGATAGCGTCAGCACAGGGGATGTGCTCCTTCGGGACAACGAGAACATGGACCGGGGCCTGGGGATTGATGTCCCGGAAGGCAAAGACGTACTCGTCTTCATAGACCTTTGCGCTGGGGATTTCTCCGCCCAGGATCTTGCAAAACAGGCAGCTTTCGTCTTTCATGGCGTTTTCCTCCTTGTTGAAATTCAATCAGACTTTCTCCGCGACCAGACCCTTGACCGCGGCCAGGGCCTCGTCCAGCTTGCTCACGTCGTTGCCGCCGCCCATGGCGGAGTCCGGCTTGCCGCCGCCCTTGCCGCCGGCGATGGCGGTGATGGCGCGGATGATATCACCGGCCTTGACGCCCTTGGCCACGGCGTCCTTTCCGCAGACGCACTGGAAGGTGATCTTCTCCCCGTTGACCGCGGCCACGACCGCGACCACCGCGCTGTCCTTATCCCGCAGCACATCGCCGATCTGCCGCAGCTTTGCCGCGTCGCAGTCGGTCTGGCTGCAGGTGACCACATGCAGTCCGCCCACTTCCACCGCGTTTTTCAGCATGGCGTCGGCGCCGCCGGCGGATTCCTTGGCCTTGTACTGCTCAATGACGCGCTTGGCCTCCTTGAGCTCGTTGGCCTGCTGCTCCAGACGGGCGGGCAGGTCGGCGGGACTGGCCTTGTAGCCGGCCGCCAGGGTATTGACCATGCGCAGCGTGTCGCTCAGCTCCTGCAGGGTTCGCAGGCCGGTGGTCGCCTCGATACGGCGCACGCCGGAGGCCACAGAGCCCTCAGAGCTGATGTGGAAGGCACCGGCCTTGGCGGTGTTGTCCAAATGGGTGCCGCCGCAGAGCTCCACACTGTAGCCGCCCATGTTCACCACGCGCACGATATCGCCGTATTTTTCTCCAAAGAGGGCGGTGGCGCCGGCCTTGCGGGCCTCGTCGATGGGCATTTCCTTCGTCTCGACCGTCAGGCCCTTCAGGATGGCCTCGTTGACCGCGTTCTCCACCTTCTGCAGCTCCTCGGCCGTGACAGCGGAGAAGTGGGTGAAGTCAAAGCGGAGGAAGTCCGGCTCCACCAGAGAGCCGGCCTGGTGCACATGATCGCCCAGCACGTCGCGCAGGGCCTTCTGCAGCAGATGGGTGGCGCTGTGGGCGCGGCGGATGGCGGCGCGGCGGGTCTCGTCATAGACGGCAGTGACCGTGTCGCCCAGCTTCAGGTCCCCGGAGAGGAGCTTGCCGTAGTGCATGAACTTGCCGCCCTTGTTTTTCAGGACGTTGTTGACCTCGAAACGGGTCTCGCCGATGCTCAGCGTGCCGTGGTCACCCATCTGGCCGCCCATCTCGGCGTAGAGAACAGTCTTGTCCAGCACGACGATGGCCTCGGTCCCAGCGGGGATCTCCTCCCGGAACTCGCCGTCGGCCACGATGGCCAGGACCTTCGCCTCGCAGGAGGCATTGTCATAGCCCACAAATTCGGTCTCGGGCATGTCCTTGCCGAACTCGATGCCGGCCCAGCCCAGATCGCCCAGGGCCTCGCGGGCCTTGCGGGCGCGCACACGCTGCTCCTCCATGAGCTGCTTGAAGCCGGCCTCGTCCACACCCATGCCCTCGTCGGCACACATCTCCACGGTCAGATCCACGGGGAAGCCGTAGGTGTCATAGAGCTTGAAGGCGTCGGCGCCGGAGAAGGTGCTCTCCCCTTTCGCCTTGTGCTCAGCCAGCAGATCGGCAAAAATCTTCATGCCGGCGTCGATAGTCTTGGCGAAGTTCTCCTCCTCGGTCTTGATGACGCGCACGATGTAGGCCATCTTGTCCCGCAGCTCGGGATACTGGCACTCATTCTCCTGCACGACGGTCTCCACGACCTTGTAGAGGAAGGGCTCGTTCACACCCAGGAGCTTGCCGTGGCGGGCGGCGCGGCGCAGCAGGCGGCGCAGCACGTAGCCGCGGCCCTCGTTGGAGGGCAGAACGCCGTCGCAGATCATGAAGACGCCGCTGCGGATATGGTCGGTGATCACGCGCAGGGACACGTCCATCTTATGGCTCTTGCCGTAGTAGGCGCCGGTCAGCTCGCTCACCTTGTGGGTGATGTTCATGACGGTGTCCACATCGAAGAGGGACTGCACATCCTGGCAAACCACGGCCAAGCGCTCCAGGCCCATGCCGGTGTCGATGTTCTTCTGCTTGAGCTCGGTATAGTGGTTCTGGCCGTCGTTATCAAACTGGGAGAAGACGTTGTTCCAGACCTCGATATAGCGGTCGCAGTCGCAGCCCACCGTACAGGTCGGCTTGCCGCAGCCGTACTTCTCGCCGCGGTCATAGTAGATCTCGGAGCAGGGGCCGCAGGGACCGGCGCCATGCTCCCAGAAGTTGTCCTCCTTGCCGAAGCGGAAGATGCGCTCCGGGGCGATGCCGATCTCCTTATTCCAGATCTCCCAGGCCTCATCGTCGTCCACATAGACGGAGGGATAGAGCCGATCGGGATCCAGGCCCACCCACTCGGGCGAGGTCAGGAACTCCCAGCTCCAGGCGATGGCCTCATGCTTGAAGTAGTCGCCAAAGGAGAAGTTGCCCAGCATCTCAAAATAGGTGCCGTGGCGGTCGGTCTTGCCGATGTTCTCGATATCGCCGGTGCGGATGCACTTCTGGCAGGTGCAGACCCGGTGGCGCGGGGGCTCCTTCTCTCCCTTGAAGTAGGGCTTCATGGGCGCCATGCCGGAGTTAATGAGCAGCAGACTCGCATCGTCCTGAGGGATCAGCGAGAAGCTGGGCAGGCGCAGATGGCCCTTGCTCTCAAAGAAGGAGAGAAACATCTCCCGCAGTTGGTTCAGTCCATATTTTTCCATTTATTCGTCCTCCATTTTGTTTTTCTTTACTCTCTCTGAGAAGCTCTCCTCTGTCTCAGGCCCGGCCTTGAAGAATTCAAGTTTGCCGCAGCCTGGGCAGGAGAAAACTCTGACCTCCATGGCCCCTGAGAACAGATTGCTCAGATGCCCGGAGAAGATACCGTAATGGCCGAGCTGGATTTCCTCGCAGCCGAGATCTTCCATCGTCTCTCCGCAGCGCAGACAGTTCATATTGCCCTCCCAAAAAACAATAAACCTCCGCCCCGGACAGGGGCGAAGGTCAATTCGCGGTACCACCCTGATTGCCGCTTGCGCGGCGTCTCAAGCGCCCGTAACGAGGGCCGGCGCCCCGGTTCTCCCGGGGAGGCTCGGAAGTGGCTGCCGCCGCGTCCCCTGAGGTCTCGCACCATCCGACCTCTCTCTGAAAAGCTTCGCTTCGGCTCGTTTCGTCACAGCCTGATAACGGGGAACAGTTTACCCATTTTCTCCCGATTTGTCAAGGCGTCCCACGATATTTTCTCACTACCGTGAGCGGCGGGACAGCCATCGGCAGGCGCATGTGAATCTCCATCATCGCCCGGCGCGTATCCTCAATCTCGTTGCCCTCGGCGTCCGTCATATGTTCGACGCGGAACTTCAGCGGTCTCCCCTGAGGCGGCAGGAGCTCCAGCTCATCCCCGCGGTAGAATTTGTTCCGCTGGGTCAAAACGGCATTGCCTTCTGCGTCGCAGCGCTCCACCACGGCGGCCACATCGGTCTGGGTGAAATAGCTCTCCTCGCCGTAGTATTCGCCGGGCTGGCCAAAATAGAAGCCGGTGCTGTAGGGCCGGTGGCTGAGCTTGTCGGTCTCCTCCACCCAGATGGGATCCAGGGCCTCGCCGTGTATGGCCGCGTCCAGCGCATGGCGGTAGGCGTTGGTCACCACGGCGGTATAATAGGCCGATTTCATCCGTCCCTCGATCTTAAAGCTGCTCACGCCCGCGTCCAAGAGCTCCGGCAGATGCTCGATCATGCACATGTCATGGGAGTTTAGAATGTGGGTGCCGCCGTCCTCGCTGATCTCGAAATACTGTCCGGGGCGCTTTTCCTCCACCAGATGGTATTTCCAGCGGCAGGGCTGGGCGCACTGACCCCGGTTGGCGTCCCGGCCGGTGAGATAATTGGACAGCAGGCAGCGCCCCGAGAAGGACACGCACATGGCCCCGTGGACAAAGGCCTCGATGCGCAGCTCCTTCGGCGTATTGGCGCGGATCTTCCGGATATCCTCCAGCGGCGTCTCCCGCGCGAGCACCACCGTGTCCGCCCCCATGTTGAAGAGAACATTGGCCGTGGCGCTGTTGATGACCCCCAGCTGGGTGCTCACATGGCGGGCGACACGGGGCGCATGGCGCTTGGCCAGCTCCATCACGCCCAGGTCCGCGATGATGAGGCCGTCCACCCCCGCGTCCTGCAGGAATTCCAGATAGGGCGGCAGGGCTTTCAGCTCCTCCTCCCGGGGCAGGGTGTTGCAGGTCACATAGACCTTGGCGCCCTGCGCATGGGAGAGCTTCACCGCCTCCCGCAGTCCCTCATCCGTGAAGTTCACCGCGGCGGAGCGCATGCCAAACTGGCGACCCGCCAGATACACCGCGTCCGCCCCGTAGCGCAGCGCCATGAGCAGGCGCTCCCGGTCCCCGGCCGGGGACAGCAGTTCCGGCTTCTCAGTCATAGTTCTGCGTGGCAACGAAGGCGTCAAACTCGCCCGCATTGGTGAAGAAGCGATGCTCGCCGGTCTCGGTATCCAGGGCGTAATAGAACTCGTTGGTATGGCTCGGGTTCAAGGCCGCCTGGATGGACATGAGGCCGGGATTGCAGATCGGCGTGGGAGGCAGGCCCGTATACAGACGGGAATTGTAGGGCGTGTCCTCCTCCAGCATGGTGCCGGTGGGTGCGCCCTCGTGGTCGGGGTAGAGATAGAGAACGGTCGAGTCGATGCCCAGCGGCATGCCCGCGTGGAGACGGTTATAGATGACCGCGGCGATGCGGGCGCGCTCGCCGTCGTTGGCGGCCTCCTTCTCGATCAGGGAGGCAAGCTTGATGATATCGTGCATGCTCATGCCCAGGTTTTCCGCCTGCTGCAGCATGTCCGCCTTGAGCATATAGTGGAAGTTCTCCAGGAACTTGTTGATGGCGCTGGAGGCCTGCATGCCGATATAGAACTCATAGGTGTCCGGGAAAAGATAGCCCTCCAGCCGGCTGGCATCGCCCTCGGGCAGGCCCTCCAGAAAGCTGTAATTGAAGCTGTAGTTGGCCGCGGCCTCCATCAGATCGTCGTAGCTCGCCACGCCCTTCTCCTCCAGGCGCAGGAAGATCTGCCGCATGGTAAAGCCCTCGGGCAGCGTGACCTTCGCCGTGACGGCCCCCTTGGCACCGGGGCGCATATTCTGGATCAGCGCGCGGTAGTCATAGCTGGATTTGAGCTCGTACTCGCCCGGGCTCACCTTGGTCTCCGCATTGGACACCCGGCAGAAGGCCTTGAAGAGCCACTTGTATTCAATCAGGCCCGCTTCCTTCAGCGTGTCGGCCAGCTCGTCAATATCCGCGTGGGTAACGCGCTTGGTGCCGGTCTTGACGCCGTTTTCGTCCAGGGTATCCACGGTCTCGGACTCGAACATGCTCATCGGCAGGGTGACGTTGGCGGCAAACTCCCGCTTGTTGAGGGCCAGCATATCGCTGGAGGCCATCCAGGCCAGGCAGGCCAGAATGATGCTCACACAGAAGATGAACACAAAATACATCAGGCCACCCAGGCAGCCGGACTTATACTCATGGCTCTGGCGAACCGGACGGTAGTCCCGCTCCGATTCCTCGTCGCCGGTATAGTTAAAGGCCTCGTCGCCGGTCTCATCGATCAGCAGCTTGTCCACCGCTTTTTTGACCGAGACCTTCTCCCAGCGGGCCTCCTCCAGGCGATCATCCCCCTCGGAGGCGGTGGGACGGGAGCTGCGTTTGGCGTGGTTTTCCTTCTGCCGCTGTTCGTGGCGGTCGAATACTTCATCGATCTCGTCGTGTTTCTCTGACATGGAATCCTCCTTGGCAAAGGCGCTTCGTCCAAAGCGCCGGTAACCGCTTTTCGGCAAGCGGCATAGGATGGCATGAGCGGTCGGGTCAGACCGTCTCCCTTCCGAAACAGCGGCCGCTTTCCGCGCGGCGGCTGCCGGATCTCATCTCTCTCAGCGCGGAGAAAGGGACAGCATTATGTTCTGCAACGGCTGCAACAACAATAACGGCCTCTGGCTCATCATCCTCATCATCATTCTCTTCAGTTGCGGCAACAACTTCGGTGGCTGCGGCTGCGGCTGTGGCTGCGACAACAACAACGGCTGCGGCTGTGGCTGCAACTGAATAGCAAACAGCAATCTCCGGGCCCTTCGGGGCCCACTTTTTTGCTTTTACTCTTTTATGGCATCCAGCAGGATGGAATAGATCTCCCGATTTTTCTCGTCCACATCCCGCTCCTTCCCGTCTTTCAGGAAGGGGATGCGGGTCCAGCCGTAGTGCTCGGCGGCCATTTCGGCCGTGTGGAGGCAGCGGGCGAGATAGTCCTTGTCCTTCTCGTGGATGTCGGCGCTGGTGTGGGTTTTCTGCTGGCGGCGGCGCATCCGGGCCAGAGAGGTCTCCAGATCCACATCCAGATAGAGCACCAGATCCGGCTTCGGCAGACCCAGCTTTTCGTATTCCAGATCCTGCAGCCAGTCGAAAAAGGCGGGCAGTTCGTCATCCGGGAGCTTGGAGCCCTGGTGCACCGCATTGGAGGTGGTGTAGCGGTCGGAGAGGATGATCCCGCCCTTCTCGTAGAGCTCTCCCCAGTCGGTGCGATAGGAGGCGTAGCGGTCCACCGCGTAAAAGGTGGAGGCGGCGTAGGCGTTTACGTCCCCCGGGTTCTCCCCGAACTGGCCGGAGAGATACATCCGGATCAGCGCGCTGCTCTCCTTATCGTAGCGGGGAAAAACAATATGATTATACGCAATTCCATCGTTTTCCATTCGCGCGCAGAGGCGGCGGTACTGGGCGGATTTGCCGCTGCCGTCGATGCCCTCCAGCACGATCAGTTTTCCGTGTGACATTCTCTTTTCTCTCCGTTCATACTATTATCTGATTAAATACTTTAATCAGATAAGCCACGGTTCCCGTGGCATTTTCAGCGCGAAGGCGCTGAAAATCCGTCTACAGTGTATAAGTTCGGCTTAGCGAAATCGGAGATTTCGAGCCTCACTTATCATGCAGAACCTCTACGCGCCTTACGGCGCTATAAAAACCTTTAAGGGATTAAAGGTTTTTATGAGGTTCTAGTATCAAATCTGGCTGAATACCTCGCCGATCTTCTCGTGGATCACCAGATCGGCATAGCTGTCGTAGGGTGTCTCGCTCAGGTTCACCAGGGCCAGCTTATTTCCCCGGTAATAGTTGATGAGGCCCGCCGCGGGGTAGACATTCAAACTCGTACCGCCGATGATCAGCACCTCGGCGCTGCGGATATAATGGACCGCCTCGGCCACGATGTCCTGATCCAGCGGCTCCTCGTAGAGGACGATGTCCGGTCGGATAATCCCGCCGCAGCGGCAGCGGGGCAAGCCCTCGCCGTGGTTCATCTCCTCCGCCGGGAAAGGCAGGCGGCAGCGGGAGCAGTAGGCCCGCAGGATACTGCCGTGCAGCTCCAGTACCTTTTTGCTGCCAGCGGCCTGGTGCAGCCCGTCGATGTTCTGGGTGATCACCGCCCGGAGCTTTCCCTCCTGTTCCAGCTCGGCCAGGCGCTTATGGGCCCGGTTGGGCTGCACGCCGTCGATCACCAGCTTTTCCCGGTGGAAGCGATAATACTCCTCGGGATTGCGCTCAAAAAAGCTGTGTGACAGGATCGTCTCGGGCGGATACTTCCATTTCTGGTTGTACAGGCCGTCCACACTGCGAAAGTCGGGGATGCCGCTCTCGGTGCTGACGCCGGCCCCACCGAAGAAAACCACGTTATCGCTCTCGTCGATCCATTTCTTCAGGGTTTGAATGTTCTCATTCATACTCCCCGCCCCTTTCCGGCCATAGATGGGAATATTATACACGCCCGGCCGACAAATGGCAAGCCGGCAAGCATTAAGCTTTCTTAAATCAAAACCACGCGTAAAACGCGTGGTTTGTAAAGGCCCTAGAAGGGCCTGAT
>CAMNKQ010000043.1 GCA_946542465.1 uncultured Clostridia bacterium
CATTGCAGCAGGCCGTCTTTCTTGGCTGCCTCAGTGGCAGTTGATGTAGGCGATGGCGGTGGTGTCCGTCAAGACCGCGTCGCAGCGGCCGGCGAAGAGATACTCAAAGCACTCGGTGGTGCCGCCGCCCAGACGGGTGATCTGGCCCAGGCGCTTGGCGAGGGTCGGGTCCTGGTTCAGCGCGTCCAGCGCCTCGGGCGTGGAGCACATGGCCAGGGTCTTGCCCTGGAGCATGAGGCGGTTGAAGAGCATGTTGCCGTTGCGCGTGGCGATGACGATGTCGTTGGCCACATAGGGGCCGTATTCCTCATAGAGGCCCTGCTTGACCTCCTTGGGGTCCAGGGCGATGCCGCCCCAGGCGCAGTCGATGTTGCCGGAGGAGAGCTCCACATAGACGTTCTCCTTCTCGATGGACTGGATCTTCAGATCCCAGCCCAGACGCTCGGTGACCGCCATGGCCAGCTCCACGTCAAAGCCCCAGTAGCTGTTGTTGGAGATATAGGCCATGGGGAAGGAATTGACGTCCACGCCGATGATGAAGTCCCGGGGGAAGTTCTCCTCGGTCACCTCGTCCAGGGCCTTGGCGTTTTTGTCAAAGTCGATGAGGCGGCCGCCGAACCACTTGGTGGACAGCTCGTCCACCTTGCCTTCGGCGGAGAGCACCTCCAGCGCGGCGATGACCAGATCGGCCGTGGGATCGTTGGTGCGGAAGGCGAGGGAGTAGTCCTGCTCCACCAGGGTCTGGAGGGTGCGGATGCCGTAGGCGCCGACGCGGGTGCGGCTGCCGCAGGCGGCTGCGCTCAGGCAGAGGGCCAGGCACAGCAGGAGGCAAATGGCTTTTTTCATGGTATCACATTCTCTCTGTCTTCAGGGTCGTTTCCGGCTCCGGAGGTAGAACAGCAGGCACAGCGCCCCGATCGCCGCCGCGCCGATGAGCACATAGAGGCGCAGCGCCGTGTTCTCCTCGTTGACCGCGGCGGAGGGAGCTTCCGCGGGCGCGGGCGTCTCCGCCGCCGGGGCCATGACCTCGGCCGCGTCCTGTACGGTGGCGATATCCGGCTCCTCGGCCGCCTCGGCCAGGCGCCGCTCTTCCTCCTCCGCCTGCCGCTTTGCCTCCTCCTCGGCGGCCAGGCGGGCCGCCTCCTGCTCGGCGCGGTACTGCTCCAGCTTGCCGTCCAGGCTGAGGCTGTAATCGGCAAAGAGCTTGCCGAGCTCGGCGATGGTGAGCTCCGAAGTGGGATTATCCAGGGTCATGACGGTAAGGATGATGGGATTGGGCAGATAGATGATGGCGGCGGTGTGGTTCCAGTCCCGCCAGCTGTTGTCCCGGTAGCTGCCGTATTTCTGGGCGATGTCGTACTGGCCCAGGGTGATGTTGTAGTAGTCCTCGGGCTGGGCGTTGAGCAGGCATTCGATCACGTTGGGAAAGCGCTCCGGCTCGCTGAACAGGGTGGTCATGACCTGGGTCATGAAGCGGGCGGTGAAATAGCTATAATCCCGGAAGTCGGAGACGTAGTAATCGTCCGGCAGCTGGGCGTACTGCTTGTACATATCCCGGCAGTCCGGCTCCGTGGGGGCCAGGGCGCTCATCATCAGATGGGCGTAGTCGTTGTGGGAATAGGTCAGGATGAGCTCCTCGGCATAGCCCAGCTTCAGGCCCTTGACCTCGCTGTCGCGGGTGAGCTCGCCCATATGCTCCTTCTCGGCCAGGATCATCATCAGCGGCACCTTGTACATGCTGGCGCTGTAATACCACTTGTCGGCGTTATAGAACCAGGTGTCGCCGGTGGCGGTGTAGACGTAGCCGACGCTGATGTTCTCGGGATTGATGTCGTGGGAGGCGATGTACTCGTCCAGCATGGCCTGGATGGCCGCATCGTCCAGGATGGAGGGCTCCGCCTCCTCCTCGGCCAGGGCGGCCGCGGGCGGGAGCAGGGCGAGGCAGAGAAGCAGGGCGAGGAGGGATTTAAAAAGCTTAGTCATGCGCTCTCCCCTCCGTCGATAATGCGGATGCCCTTCTCGTCCCGGCGCAGGCTGCTGGCAAAGAAGCGCGCGGCGGCCCGGATCAGATAGGCCGTGTCCTTCGTCCCCGCGGTCTCATAGCAGGAGTGCATGGCCAGCTGGGCCAGGCCGATGTCCACGGTGTCGAGGGAGACGTGGGAGGTGCTGATATTGCCCAGGGTGGAGCCCCCGGCCAGGTCGGCCCGGTTGGTAAAGCGCTGGGTGGGCACGCCGGCGCGGCGGCAGATCTCCTCGAACACGGCGGCGGAGACGGCGTCGCTGGTATAGCGCTGGCTGGCGTTGAACTTGACGACGATGCCCTTGTTCATCTCCGGCCGGTCGCTCTTGTCGGCGTACTCGGGGTGGTTGGGGTGGACGGCGTGGGCGTTGTCCGCCGAGACCATAAAGCTCTGGGCAAAGCGGCGGCGGCAGGCCGCCTCATCCAGGCCCAGGGCGGCGCAGAGGCGCAGCAGCGTATCCGCGAGAAAATCGGAGTCGGCGCCCTGCTTGGTGCCGCTGCCCACCTCCTCGTTGTCGAAGACGCAGAGGACCGGCGCGCTCTCCCCTTCTCCCGCCTGCAAAAAGCCCCTGGCGCAGGCGAAGACGCACTGCAGATCGTCCAGGCGCGGGGAGGAGAGATACTCTCCCTCCAGGCCCCAGACCGTGCCGGGGCTGCGGGGATAGAGCTGCAGATCGGCGGAGACGATGTCCTCCTCCCGCACTCCCGCGCTCTCGGCCACCAAGGCCGGCAGGCGCTTGCCGCTCTCGGCACTGCCCGCCAGGGGCAGCATGTCGGTCTTCATGTCATAGCTCTTGTTCTCGTTGGCGCCGCGGTCCATGTGAATGGCGACGTTGGGGATCAGAAAGAGATCCCGCTTCAGATCCACCAGCCGGGGGACGAGCCGATCCCCCTCCCGGACCACCAGGCGCCCGGCGGCGGAGAGGGGCCGATCCAGCCAGGGGGCCATCAGCATGCCGCCGTAGTGCTCCACGCTCAGCTGGGCGTAGAGCCCCGCCGCGCTCACGGTCTTGAGCCCCTTGAGCTTGAAGCAGGGGGAGTCGGCGTGGGCGGCCATGAGCATAAAACCCGGGAAAGCCGCCTCCGGGACCCGGAAGGCGATCAGGGCCGAGCCGTTGCGGCGCACGAAGCAGCGCTCACCGGGCCGCAGGCTCCAGTCCTCATACTCCCGCAGCTCGCGGCAGCCGGCCTCTTCCAGCATGCGGGAGAGATTCTCCACCGCGTGCCAGGCCGTGGGGCTGGCGGCGATGAAGTCCAATAATTCCTGATTGACGTTTTGTTCCATTCTCATTCTCCAAACGGCAAAAAGAGCAGGTCTTTCACTGCCCTTTTGCCGGTATTTTTAACTTTCGAATTCGCAGACATAGCCGATCTTGCCGGCATAGCGCTCCCCGTCCGCGATGACGGGATCGTTTCGGCAGTCGATGTAGGCCCAGCCGCTGCCCGTGTTCCAGAGCATGATGTAATCCTCGGCCGCGCCGTCCCGGCTGTCGGTGTAGGAGGGCTCCTGATCGGCCCAGGTCATGACGCCCACAGGCTCGGTGGTCTCCCAGAGCAGGAAGCCGCCCTCCCGGTGGCAGCCCACCCAGATGCCCTGCACGCCCGACTGCTGGGCGAGCTGGGTCACCATGGTGAACTCATCGGCGTTGTTGATAACCGCCAGCTGGCCGCCCAGATTGTTGCAGCTGTTCTTGGCGGAGGTCCAGCTGATGTCCTCCTGAAAGACCTGATAATAGGACTGGCGCGCCGCGGCGGCCGCCTCTTCCTCCTGCCGCTGCAGTTCCTCGGCCGAGATGAAGGCATCCTCGGCGGTGATGGCGTCGGGATCGGCCTCCAGGACCTCCACGCTCCGGCCCCGGCCCTCGTCCAGCCACTTCACGTTCTGGAAGAAGGCGTTGGCGATCAGCGCGGCGATGATCAGCAAGCCGCAGAGGATCAGCACCACGCCGATGGGGCGGGTGCGGCGCTTGCGCACGTCCGCGGCGATGGCGCGGCTACGCTCCGGGTCGCGGCTGTACTGGATGGGCTGGCGCGTGGGCACAATGGGCGCCAGCTCCGGGTTTTTCTCCTCGGTCAGGATGGGGATGGGCTCATGCTCCCGCTTCTCCTTCCCCGGCTCATAGACGCGCACGTCCTCCCGCTCCTCCGGCACGACCGGGCTCGGGGACACGGGCGCGGCTTCTGTCTCCGCGGCCTCCTCGTCTTCGTCCTCCTCGTCCGCTTCCGGGGCGGGGTTTCCGAAGATCTCGTCCATCAAAGCGCGCATCTGGGCCGCCTTGTCGGGCGCGGCGGGCTTGGCCGGCACCTGCTCGGCCAGGATCAGCTCCGCGGCCTCCTCCGGGTCCAGCACCGGGAGGGCCGGCGTCTCCTCCACTTCGTCCGCCAGCGGGGCCTCCGCCGGGGCTTCCGCCTCGGTTTCGCCGCCCATGATGGCCAGCATCATGCGCTCGACCTCGCTCAATTCCGCCTCGTCCTTCTTAAAGATCTCCTCGGCGGCGGCGCTTTCCACATATTTATTCTCTTCGCAGCTCTCCAGCATGACGCGCAGCTCATCCAGGGTCTGATAGCGCTCATTGGCCTTGAAGCGGCAGGCCTTTTCCAGGATCTCGGCCAGGCGGCCGCCCACGCCGTCGGGCGCCGTGATCTTCTTGCCGCTCATCCGGCTCAGCTGGGGATCCGGGCTCTCGCCCTCAAAGGGGAGCTTGCCCCCGCTCAGGCCGTAGTAGAGCAGCAGGCCCAGGGAATAGACGTCCCCGGAGGGGGCGGCCTCGCCGTCCCAATAGAGCTCCGGCGGGATGAAGCGCAGCTCCTCCCTGCCCCAGTCGCTCCGGTGCCCCTCGCCGAGGCTGAAGCGGCCGTCGCCCTCGTAGCAGATATTCTCCGGCCAGACGCCGCCGCGGTAGCTCTTGCTGCCCACCTCGCCGACAATGAGGCGGCAAAGCTGGGCCGCCATCCAGCACAGTTCCTGCTTTCCCAGGCCCGCGATCTCCTCGCCCAGGGCCATGGAGGGGTCAAATTGTCTCTCTGTCATTGCCTGTTCTCTCCCTTTCGGACTGCACAGCCACTGCTTTCGGTTTCCCGCATTTCACATGTTATGTTAACACAGGCGGGTATTTTCGTCAATCTTCGATTTGCGTTTTCCCCGGGATTCCTTTATTTTTCCATCTTATCCGCCAGACGGGTCACCATGTCGGCATAGGAGGCCAGCTCCTTGTTGGCGTGGCCCTCCAGGCCTTTGGCCACCCGCAGCAGGCGCTCGGCCGCGGCGATGAGGCGCGTAAAGGCGGCGCTGACCGCGCGCTGCTTGCCCCCGCTCTTTTTCTCCACGGGCCGGCCGCTGGTCTCGCGCACGAAGCAGCCGCGGCGCAGGTCGTAGCAGGCGCCGCTGTAGGGCGCGTAGGCCTGATAGCCCAGCTCCTCCCGGAGGCAGGCGGTAAAGCTCTCCGCCGCGTCGGGGTCGCCGTGGTTGACAAAGACCAGCTTCGGCTTCTGCTCAAAGCCGCCCAGCCAGCGCAGCAGGCCGTTCTTGTCCGCGTGGCCGCTGATGCCCGGGAGGCTCTCGATCTCGGCCTCCACCTGGATATCCTCGTTAAAGAGCTTGACGTGCCTGACCCCGTCCACCAGGACGCGGCCCAGGGTGCCCACCGCCTGATAGCCCACGAAGAGCACCATGCACTCCGGGCGCCAGAGATTGTGCTTGAGGTGGTGGCGCACACGGCCCGCGTCGCACATGCCGCTGGCCGAGATGATGATCTTGGGCGTTTTATCCTCGTTGATGGCCTTGGACTCCTCCTGGGAGACGGCCAGCTCCAACCCAGGGAAGACGATGGGGTTGACACCGGAGCGGATCAGCGCCTGCATCTCCTCATCCACGAACTGGGTGTCGCACTGGAGGAAGATGCTGGTGGCCTCGATGGCCAGGGGGCTGTCCACGTAGACCGGGAAATCTCCGTGGCCGGTGACCAGGTTTTTCTCCTTGATCTCCCGGATGAAATAGAGGATCTCCTGGGTGCGGCCCACGGCAAAGGAGGGGATGATCATGTTGCCGCCCCGGTCCAACACCTTCTGGATGCGCGCGGCCAGCTCCTTCACATAGTCCACCCGCTCCTCACTGTGGAGGCGGTCGCCGTAGGTGGACTCGATGACCAGATACTCCGTGTCCTTCACCGGCTGGGGGTCCCGCAGGATGGGCTGGTCGCTGTTACCCACGTCGCCGCTGAAGGTGATCTTCCGCGTCTCGCCCCCCTCGTGGAGCCAGACCTCGATGGCGGAGGAGCCCAGCAGATGGCCCACGTCCGTCAGGCGGAGGGAGACGCAGTCGTTGACCTGGATCAGCTCCCCATAGCCGCAGGGGCGCAGCAGGCCGATGGCGCCCAGGGCGTCCTCCATATCATAGAGGGGCTCCACGGCCTCGCCGCCGTTGCGCTGGGCCTTGCGGCTTTTCCACTCGGCCTCCGATACCTGGATGTTGGCGCAGTCGCGCAGCATGATATCGCAGAGGGCGCAGGTGGCCGCGCTGGCGTAGATCGGGCCGCGGTAGCCGTTTTTGTACAGCAGGGGCAGTTTGCCGCTGTGGTCGATGTGGGCGTGGGTCAGGAGGACGAAGTCCAGCCGGGCGGGCTCCACGGGCAGGTCTTCATTGAGAAAGAGGTCCTTGCCCTGCTCCATGCCGTAGTCCACAATGCCCCTTTTGTCGCCCACCTCGAGGTAAGTGCAGCTGCCGGTCACCTCATGGGTCGCGCCCAGGAATGTCACGTTCATGCCTTTCCCTTCCTTTCCGTTTTTCTTCTGCCACTATTTTACACCAGAGGGCCCCGCTTCGCAATCGGCTTTTGGAAAAGTTAAGATTTCTTCCATTGCGAAACACGTTTCGCAATGGAAAACTCATGCTTATCGCAACGGGCTGAGGCCCGTTTTGGTCGGCATGAGGGCTCGCTCAGCTCGCCTCAAAAACGGATTGAGATATCCTTCGGGGCAATTGCCCAAGCTTATTCGCGCCTATCTCAATCGGCATCGGCTAAAAGTTAAGATTTGGCCGATTGTGTAAAAAGCCGCCGTCTGCTATACTGTTACTCAAGAATTCGACAAAGGAGCCTGAAACCATGAGATCGCTGCGACGGCTGTTTTCCCTGCTGCTGTGTCTGGCGCTGCTGCTGTGTCCCTCCGCCCTCGCCCTGGCGGAGGATCTGCCCTATCTGCTGCCGGTGCAGGTGGGCGGCGGGAGCTTCCAGGTGCGCGCCTACAGCGACGGTTACCTGAACAACGTCTTTCTCTCCCTGGCCGACCTCTCCACCGCCCTCTCGGGCACGGAGAAGCAGTTTGCCCTGGGCTTTGCCTCCACCCCCACGGATGGGGATATGTTCCTGCTCACCAGCGGCCAGCCCTCCGCCGGGCCCAGCTCCTCCGGGGTGAACGACTGGAAGCGGGTCAGCAGCCTGTACCTCTTCCGCAACCGGCTTTTCCTGGATAACCGGGAGCTCAAATACTATACCTACCGCTCCGGCACCGATCTGTACATGAGCCTTACGGACATCCAGCTCATGCTGGACTTTACGATCGAGCCTTCCGAGGGCGGCGTGCTGCGCCTCTATCCCGAGCGGCCCTTCCGCCCCGATGTGGAGGCGCTGGAGAAGGAAGGCTACTTCGGCGGCTTCAACGCCGTGCTCCTGGGCGACGCCGACACCGGGGAGATCCTCTATCTCCACCAGGGGACGAAGGCCCTGCCCATCGCCTCCCTCTCCAAGCTGATGAGCTATCTGCTGATTGCCGAGAGCGTCAAGAGCGGCCAGCTGGGGCTGGACACGATGGTGCCCGTGACCCAGGAGGCGCTGGATCTCTCCCTCTCCGCCGACGGCATCATCGACATGACCGGCGTCGCGGCGGTGAGCGTCTCGGAGCTGCTGGACGCGATGCTGCTGGCCTCCAGCAATGAATCCGCCCTGGCCCTGGCCCAGTACCTCGCCGGTTCGGAGAGCGCCTTTGTGGAGGCCATGAGCCGCCGGGCCAAGGAGCTGGGCCTCTCCAGTGCGGAATTCCACACGGTCAACGGTCTGCCCTGGTACACCCCGGGCACGACGCCCGCGAAGCTGCAAAACTGCATGTCCGCCTTTGACCTCTTCAAGCTCTGCCGCCATCTGCTGGCCTTCCATCCGGAGCTCACCGCCCGGACCGCCCAGGCCTTCGGAACCATGCCGACCCTTAACTATATGACCGCCAACTCCAACGCCCTGGTCTTCAACCTGCCGGGGGTGAACGGCCTCAAGACCGGCAACACCAACCGGGCCGGCTACTGCCTCATCTCCTCCCTGCCGGTCACGGCGGGCGGCGCGACGCATACGGTGGTGCTCGTCGTCCTCGGGGCGGAGACGCCCGCCGTGCGCAACCAGGCCAGCCACATGCTGCTCAAATACGCCCGGAATTATTACGCCGAGCACGGCTTCTCCCCTTCGGTGGAGCCGCTGCCGTAACCCGAAAGTACAAATGATGCCGTAGGGGAGGCTATCAGCCTCCCGGCGGAACACACATACTGCCTGCAAAAGTGTTGGGCGAATCCGTAACAAGGTACGAATTCGCCCAACGCTTTTTCTATTATGAAGAAACTTCGGCACGGGCGGCTGGTAGCCGCCCCTACGAATCAGGTTTTATTTCTTTTTTTCCGGATCGGCGGCCTTGAAATCGGCCTCCGTGCCCTCCGCCAGGCGCTTGATGTTGCTGCGGTGCTGGAAGATGGCGATGCACATGACCGTGATGGCCAGAATCAGCTTCGGTGTGGAGACCTGGAACACAAGGGCAAACACCGTGATGGCCACGCAGGCGGCCAGCGAGCCGGCCGAGACCTTCCTGGTCAGGAAGGCCACGATCAGGAACACGACCACGACGCCCACGAAGACCCGCCAGTCGATGGCGAGGCCGACCATCGCGCCCACCGAGATGCCCTTACCGCCACGGAATTCATGGAACACCGGGAAACAGTGCCCCAGCACGCAGGCGATGCCGCCGGCGGCGATGCCCACATCCCCCAGCAGCTTCATGCCGAGGTACATGGCCGCCGCGGCCTTGAGCATGTCTCCGGCCAGGGTGGCAAAGCCGGCGCCCAGGCCGAAGACCCGGGCCATATTGGTCGCGCCCGCGTTGCCGCTGCCGTGCTTGCGCACATCACGCCCCCAGCCCAGCTTGCTCAGCAGGACTGAAGCGCTCAGCGAGCCCAGCAGATAGCCCGCGACGATCACGATCGCATATTTCAAAATGTCCATATCCGGACCCCCGATTTGGCTTTTTCCAGGATTGCCTAAAAGTATACGCCTCTTACAGGGGGAATTCAAGAGAAGAGATTGACAGTTTTCAGATTTTTAAAAAACGACCAGGGTTCCGATTCCGGCGGAAAATGCTCGAATTCCATCCGTTTTCCGCTTTCCGGGTGATCGAAGGCCAGGCGGCAGGACCAGAGGGCCAGGGGCCAGGGGTCCTCGCGCGTGCTGTACTTCCGCTCCCCGGCCAGGGGAAAGCCGTGGGCAGCGAACTGACAGCGGATCTGATGGGTGCGCCCGGTCTCCAGCCGGATGCGCACCAGGCTCAGGTCCCCGGCCCGCCCGAGGCGCTTATACGTGAGGATCGCCTCCTGCATGCCCTTGCCCGGAATCTCGGTGACGAAGGACATCTTGCGCGCCTTATCCCGGAACATGAGATCCCGCCATCGCCCGCTCTCCCCCGGATCGCCGTGGACGACGGCCAGGTACTCCTTTTCAAAGCGCTCCTCCCGGATCTGGCGGGAGAGCTCGGAGGCCGATTCGGGCGAACGGGCCAGCACCATCAATCCGCCCACCACCCGATCCAGGCGGTGCACGGTGCGCACATCGGCTGTTTCGTCCCCCAGCTCGCGGCGCAGCAGCTCCGGCAGGCCGCCCGGCTCATCGGTGGAGAGGACGCCCGCCGGCTTGAGACAGACGAGGATCGCCCCGTCCCGATACACGATGCTCATGCCTTCACCCTCCTTTGCCAGATGAGTATAGCAGATAGGCGGCATCTTTGCAAACCGTGTCGTTTGTGCTATACTTTAGGCAGCACCGCACAATCCGCCTTCGGCGCCTTCCGGAAAATCTGCGCTCTGATCTCGTCACTTTTTTCTTGCAATACACAAAGTATTCCTGCGAAAAAGTGCCTTTATCAGAACTCAGATTTTCTCAAAATTCGCTCTCGCCGAATTATGCGGTGTTGCCTTTAAAATGAGGTGTTATACAATGTCCCAAACCTATACCGCGCCCTGCCCCCATTTCCGCCAATGCGGCGGCTGCCAGCTGCAGAATCTCCCCTATCCCCAGCAGCTGCGCCGCAAGCAGAAGCAGGCGGAGGAGTTGCTGGGCGAATTTGCGCA
Source organism: uncultured Clostridia bacterium (assembly GCA_946542465.1). GTDB lineage: Bacteria > Bacillota > Clostridia > Oscillospirales > Oscillospiraceae > Limivicinus. The sequence goes on from CAMNKQ010000043.1 coordinate 10,392, forward strand.
GGTCCTCCCCATCCTGGGGATGGAGGAGCCGAGCCATTACCGCAACAAAGTCCACGCCGCCTTTGCCCTGGACGGACGGCGGCAGATCGTCTCCGGCATCTATCAGCCGGGCAGCCACGCCATCGTCCCGGTGGACAACTGCTACATCGAGGATGAGACCGCCGATGCCGTCATCCGGGACATCCGGAGCATGCTGCGGCCTTTTAAAATTCAGGTCTTCGACGAGCGCAGCGGGACCGGCTGGCTGCGCCATGTGCTCATCAAGCGGGGCTTTGCCACCGGACAGCTCATGGTGGTGCTGGTGGCGGTGAACCCGATCTTCAAGCTGCAAAAGCCCTTCCTGCGGGAGCTGCTGGCGCGGCATCCCGAGATCACCACCGTCATCCTCAACAAGAACGACCGCTTCGGCCCCGTGGTGCTGGGCACCTGGGAGAAGGTGCTCTACGGCGAGGGCTATATCGAGGACATCCTCTGCGGGCACCGCTTCCGCATCTCCTCCCGCTCCTTCTATCAGATCAACCCCGTCCAGACCGAGAAGCTCTACCGCTGCGCGGTGGATTTCGCCGCGCTCAAGGGCGGCGAGACCGTGCTGGACGCCTACTGCGGCATCGGCACCATCGGCATCACGGCCAGCGACAGCGCCAAGCAGATCATCGGCGTGGAGCTCAACCAGGACGCGGTGAAGGACGCCATCGCCAACGCCCGGCTCAACGGGCTCCGGAACTGCTGGTTCACCGCCGGGGACGCCGGGGAGTATATGGAGAAGATGGCCGCGGACAGGATGCGGCCGGACGTGGTCTTTCTCGATCCGCCCCGCGCCGGCAGCGATGAGCGCTTTCTCCGCTCCCTGATCCGCTGCTCTCCGGAACGGGTGGTCTACGTCTCCTGCAACCCCGAGACCCTGGCCCGGGATCTGCGCGTGCTCACCAAGGGCGGCTATGCCGTCAAGGCCATCCAGCCGGTGGACATGTTCCCCTTTACGAACCATGTGGAATGCGTGGTAAAGCTGGAGCGGAATTCATGATAACAGTATTCGTAAATAAGGAAGACCTTTGTTTATTTAAGCTATTAATACTGAGGAAGTGAACGCATGAGCGGAAAGGTCTTCGATAAGTCTATCTCTGTCATTTGCGTCTATAACAAGCCAGATGTTTTAGAGAGAGTTCTTAAAGATTCACTTAAAAAGCAAACAGTAAATGCCGAACTAATTGCTTTGGACAACACAAAAGCCAAATATTCTTCTGCAGCAGCAGCGCTTAATTACGGCGCATCCATATCGCAAGGAGATATTCTTATTTTTGCACATCAAGATGTTAGTTTCGATTCGCCTAACGCTCTTTATGAATTAACGGAAAACTTCAAAAAATGTGCTTCTATAGGTGATATAGGCGGAGTTGTAGGTTCTGCTTTCAGTGATACCGGGATTCCAAAAATAGTTGCTGGATGTAAGGCAAATTTTCTCGGTGAGAAAGTGGGCCGCAAGGGGTTTCAATCGGGCTTTTCACAGGCAGAAACCGTTGATGAGTTTCTGATCGTCATGTATAAAAGCACTTTTTTGATTCATCCATTCGACGAGCAGTTATGCGATGGATGGCATTTCTACGCCGTAGAACAATGCTTGAATGCTAAGGTTAACGGGAAAAAAGTGTTTGTAATCAATGCTGATATTCGACATATTTCTCCAGGATATATCGATTCCAAATTCTACTGGGCCCAATACAAAATCGCTAAAAAATATCAAAACATCGATCACATTATTGGTACATGCTGTAATTTTGAACCGCAGCCTCTCTATAAATTGTGGATCAAAGCTGTCAAAGTCACCGCAAAGCAGAAGCTTAAAGAATGGAATATATTGTGAACATCCTTAATCTGTTTTCTTCCCGATCTGAAATGTAGAAGGATATACAAGTGAGATTGAGCACGACGATATCATAAGGGAATTGTAAACTGTTGTTGAATAAACAGAGACTGTTAGCAAAAGGCAGGTTTCATAGTAAGGAACTGAAAGGAGTAATCACCATGGACTATATCCGCGTGACAAAAGACAATCTGGAATCCGAGCACATCTGCTGCGCCATCTCCAACAACAGGGACGTGCAGGTGGCCTCCAAGAAGGCCTGGCTCGCCGAGCGGCTGGAGGAGGGGCTGGTCTTTCTCAAGAGCGTGGAGCGGGGCAAATGCTTCATCGAATACCTCCCCGCCGAGATGGCCTGGAACCCCATCGAGGCCGAGGGCTGGCTGTACATCGACTGTCTGTGGGTTTCCGGCTCCTTCAAGGGCCACGGCTATTCCAAGGACCTGCTCGCCGCCTGCATTTCTGACGGCAGGGCCCAGGGCAAGAAGGGCCTGTGCATCCTGGCCGCGGCGAAGAAAAAGCCCTTCCTCGCCGACCCGAAGTATCTGAAGCACCAGGGCTTCAGCGTCTGCGACGAGGCCGACAACGGCATCCAGCTCTGGTGCCTGCCCTTTGACCCGGAGGCGGCGAAGCCCGCCTTCAAGGCCTGCGCCCGGCATCCCCACAGTGACGCGCCGGGCTATGTGCTCTACTACACCAGCCAGTGTCCCTTCAACGCCAAGTACGTCCCCATCGTGGAACGGACGGCGAGGGAGCAGGGCATCCCCTTCCGGGCGATCCACCTGGAGAGCCGGGAGGCGGCCCAAAACGCCCCGACGCCGGTCACGACCTACGCCCTGTTTTATAACGGGGAGTATCTCACGAACGAACAGATGAACGATACGAAGTTTCTGAAGCTGGCGGGGAAATAAAAAACGCCGTGAGCATGAGACGACAAGGAGGCCGTCATGGAGCTGCAAACACTGGATAAAGACTTTTCCGTCTGCCGCCTGCGCTCGGCG
>CAMNKQ010000044.1 GCA_946542465.1 uncultured Clostridia bacterium
CACCTGGATGATGGCCAAGAGCGTGTTTGACGCCCTGGGCGCCGACACCTATGTGATCGCCAACCACCCCGACGGCCTGAACATCAACGTCGACTGCGGCTCCACCCACATCGAGGGCCTGCAGAAGCTGGTGGTGGACAATCACCTGGACGTGGGCTTCGCCTTCGACGGCGACGCCGACCGCTGCCTGGCCGTGGACGAGAAGGGCAATGTCATCAACGGCGACCATATCCTCTACGTCTGCGCCAAGTACATGCAGGATCGGGGCACCTTCGGTAATTCCAAGGTGGTCACCACCATCATGTCCAACATGGGCCTGTACAAGGCCCTGGATGCACTTGGCATCGGCTATGAGAAGACCGCCGTGGGCGACAAGTACGTGGCGGAGAACATGCGCCAGAACGGCCACCTGATCGGCGGTGAGCAGTCCGGCCACATCATTTTCGGCCGCCTGGCCAACACCGGCGACGGTATCCTGACCGCCATCAAGGTCATGGAGGCCATCACCGAGAGCAAGATGACCCTGGGCGAGCTGGCTGCCCCCATGGTGATGTATCCTCAGAAGCTCAAGAACGTGGTCGTCACCGACAAGGACGAGACCCTCGCCTGCGAGGAGGTCAAGGCCGCGGTGAAGGCCGTGGAGGAGGAACTGGGCGAGAACGGCCGCGTCGTGCTGCGCAAGAGCGGCACCGAGCCTCTGCTGCGCGTGATGGTGGAGGCCACGAGCCAGGAACTGTGTGAGGAGAAGGTAGACCAGATCATCGACGCCATGCGTCAGGCCGGCCGCCTCATCAAAGTCAAGTAAACACGCGCAGACCAAGCAAAGGAGCGATAAACATGACAACAATCAAGGAACTGCTGGACCTGAGTAAAACCATCGCGGCGGAGCTGTTTGAAGGCAAGACCTATCCCTGGGAAGTGCTGGACGACATCAAGCCCTTTATCCTGAAGCTGGGCGAGAGCCTGCCGGAGGAGGAGTTCGACCACCCCGAGGAGGGCGTCTGGATCGCAAAGGATGCGAAGGTCTTCCCCTCGGCTTACATCGGCGCTCCCTGCATCATCGACCACGAGGCCGAGGTGCGGCACTGCGCCTTCATCCGCGGCAGCGCCATCGTGGGCAAAAAGGCCGTGGTGGGCAACTCCTGCGAGCTGAAAAACGTGGTGCTCTTCGATAACGTGCAGACCCCGCATTACAACTATGTGGGCGACTCCGTTCTGGGCTACAAGGCCCATATGGGTGCCGGCTCCATCACCTCCAACGTAAAGAGCGACAAGAGCCTCGTCGTGGTCAAGGAGCCGGGCAATCCCCATGAGACCGGCCGGAAGAAATTCGGTGCGATCCTGGGCGATAACGTGGAAGTGGGCTGCAACAGCGTCCTCAACCCCGGCACGGTGGTCTGCCGCCGCTCCAACATCTATCCCACCTCCTGTGTGCGCGGTGTGGTTCCCGCCGACAGCATCTATAAGGACAAGGACCACATCGTAGCGAAAGAAGAATTCTAAAGGAGATACACCATGAAGCATCGCAAGATCCTTCTCATCCTGCTGCTGATCCTGTCGCTGGCCCTGTGCGGCTGCGGAGCCTCGGCGGCGGCAGCCCCGACGCCGGAGCCCACGCCCGAAGCGACGCCGGAGCCCACGCCGGTGCCGACCCCCGTGCCGACGCCGCGGGTGCTTACCTTCCCGGATGGCTCCCAGCACTACGACTATGAGATCCAGGTGGATCTGAGCGAGCTGAAGCATGAGGACGTGCCTGCGGCCATCGAAGCCCTCAAGGAGATGCCGCAGCTCTACCACGTGGATCTGGGACAGGCGCCGCTGGAAGAGGGGGAGGAGCCACGCCTGCTCTGGTCGGATATCGCGGCCATGCAGGAGGCGCTGCCCGGTGTGCAGGTGCTCTATCGCTTCCGCATCAGCGGCTATGACCCCGTCCACCGGGACGAGGTCTACGACGATTATACGACCCTGGACGAAGTCTTTGACCTCAACCACATCGCCTTTGACGACGAGGGCGCTCTGATCCGGGAGATCCTGCCCTGCATGCAAAACTGTACCTTCCTGGACATGGACTACTGCAACGTCTCCAACGAGAGCATGGCCCAGATCCGGGACGACTTCCCCCAGATGGAGGTGGTCTGGCGCGTGTGGTTCGGGCAGAACTGCAGCGTGCGCACCAATGTGGAGCGCATCCTGGCCTCCAATCTGGATCACTGCCTGGCTGACAGCAACGCCTCGGCGCTGCAGTACTGCACCAAGGTCAAGTACTTTGACGTGGGGCACAACGGCTCCCTGTCGGATTTCTTCTTCCTGCACAACATGCCCGATCTGGAGGTGGCCATCGTCACCCTGACCGGCATGAAGGATCTGAACGATTTCTCCGACTGCAAGAATCTGGAGTTTCTGGAGATCGCCTTCATTAAGGAGAACATCGACCTGAGCCCCTTGGCCAATCTCAAGCACCTGCACCACCTGAACATGAACTACCTGAACTATGTGACCGGGGTGGAGGCGCTGTGCGAGCTTAAGGAGTTGGAGCGGCTCTGGATCGGCGGGCACACCTACGTGAGCGAGGAGGATCTGGCGATGCTGCGCGAGGCTCTGCCCAATACGCAGTTTGACACCAGCGACCTCTCCGGGACCATGGGCTCCTGGCACACCAATCCGGACGGCACCATGGCGGAGCGTTACGCCCTGCTGCGGCAGCAGTTCGACTATGAAAACTATCCCACGGCCTGCGCGGCGATCTACGCCGACCCGCGTTACTATGCCAGGCACGGGGAGTGAGTTAGGCAATAGGCATTAGGCATCAGAAAACAGGGACGGAATCATCCGCCCCTGTTGTTTTTATGGATATATATTTCGGATTATGCCGTAGGGGTCGGCGTCCTCGACGACCTGTGTTCAAGGTTTTCTTGCCAGGCCAACGGGACGTCCGAAAGGTTCACCATATGAAAACACCGGAGACGGAATTACCATCTCCGGTGCCTTATTGCCTAATGCCTGTATCCTCACTCACTCTCCCGGGCGCGCAGGCCGATCACGGAGGAGATGGGCAGGGAGAAGCAGATGGCGCCGGCCTTGGTGCCGGGACCAGCCTTCTCGGAGATGGCGCGCATGATGGCGGCCTTCTGGTCGGCGTAGGCGACGATATAGACCATGTCCTTCTCCTCGGCCAGGTTGACGCCGTAGAAGCTCTGATCCCGTCCGCCGGCCGTGCCCTTGGCGTGCAGCACGGTGCCGCCGCCGGCTCCCGCGGAGCGGGCCGCGTCCATGACGAAATCGGAATAGCCCTCGTTCATGATGACGATGATCAGTTCATGCTGGAAGTTCATGTTCGGTCTCCCTTCTTTGACAGCGCTGTCGGTGAGATAGGCCAGGGTGCGGCCGCCCGCCACGCTTTTGAGCGGAATGTTCATGATGATGCCATTGCCGGGAATGTCGATCTGCAGGCGGCGTCGGGCCAGCTTGAAGAGCTGCTTGGCCTGGGCCGCGTCGGCCACGCCGCATAGGATGGCCTTGCCCTTGGCTTCCAGCCCGGAGAGGATCAGATGCTCCCGGGTGGCGGTGCCGCGGCCGTAGAGCGTCATCACGGTGGGCACGCCGGCCTCGTGCAGGAGGGCGGCCAGGTCGTTGCTCTTATCCCGGTCGAGCACGGCGATCGTATAGTAAAGCTCCATTCAGGCCACCTCCCAGAGCTCGATAATGTCGTTGTCCGCATAGGCGGGAACCGCAGGGGCGGGCTTGGCGCGGCGGGACTTGAGCACGAACAGCAGACCCATGCACTGCACCGTGATGAGCGGCATCATGGCCACCATGGCCACCAGGCCGAAGGCGTCGGTCATGCTCACGCCGCCCAACTGCTCGCAGGCGCCGATGGCCATGGGCAGCATGAAGGTGGCGGTCAGAGGACCGGAGGCCACACCGCCGGAGTCAAAGGCGATGGCGGTGAAGGTGCGGGGGACAAAGAAGCTCATGCCCAGGGCCAGCAGATAGCCCGGCAGGATGAAGTACAGGATCGGAATGCCGGTCAGCACGCGCAGCATGGCCAGACCGTTGGCGGCGGCCACGGCGATGGAGAGACTCAGCCCCATGGCCTTGGCGGAGATGGCGCCGGCGCTCAGCTCCTCCACCTGGTGGTTGAGGACGTGGACGGCGGGCTCGGCATTGATGATGAACCAGCCCATCAGCATGGCCAGCGGCACCAGCAGCCAGGCATAGCTGCTCTCGGCGATGGAGACGCCCAGGACGGTACCCAGGGGGGAGAAGCCCACATTCACGCCGGTGAGAAAGAGCACCAGACCCACATAGGTGAGCAGCACGCCGAAGAGGATGCGCAGCAGGGGAACACGGCTCAGCCGCAGGGAAAAAACCTGGAAGATCAGGAAAAAGACGAAGATGGGCAGGAGGGAGACGGCCATCTCCTTCATGTAAGTGGGCAGTTCCCCCAGATAGGTCCAGCCCAGGGCCACGCTGTTGGCAAGTTCGAGCGGCTCGAAGAGATCCACGGGGACGGAGGAGACGGGATAAACGAGGCTCAGCACTTCCACGGCCAGGATGGGGCCGACAGAGCAGAGGGCGACCAGACCGAAGCTGTCGGCCTTGGCGTTCTCGTCGGAACGGATGGAGGCCACGCCCACGCCCAGGGCCATAATGAAAGGCACGGTCATCGGGCCGGTGGTGACGCCGCCGGCGTCGAAGGCCACGGAGTGCATCGAGCCGGGGATCAGAAAGATCAGGACGAAGACAATGCCGTAGACGATCAACAGCAAGGTCCGCAGCGAGATGGACAGGAGGATGCGCAGCATGCACAGGGCGAGAAACAATCCCACACCCACCGAGACCGTCACGATCAAAGCGGTGGTGTCGATGGCGGGGACGCTCTTGGCCAGCACCTGCAGATCCGGCTCGGCCATGCTGATGGCGGTGCCCAGCAAAAAGCTCACGATCAGGATCAGCCAGAGCTTGCGGGAGCGGGTGAGCTTAGCGCCGATGGAGCTGCCGATCCGGGACATGGCCATATCCGCCCCCAGGGTGAAGAGCCCCATTCCGACAATCAGCAGCAGCGATCCCAGAAGGAACGCGAGCAGAAGACCGTTGCGCACCGGCACAAAGGCCAGGCACAGCAGCGTCACGATCAGCGTGATGGGCAGCACCGAGGCGGCGGCCTCTTTTAATTTTTCTACAAAAACCTTGGTTTCCAGCATGGGCAGCACGATCAAGCCCCCTTTTTCTTTTTAACTCAAAAATTATAACATAGAATATCGAATTTGACCAGATGGAGCGCATAAAGTCTTTGTAAAAAAGTATTTAAGATGAGGCATTAGGCATTAGGCATCAGGCAATAGAGTGCGGGAGGGGGCGCGCTTGTGCGGGATGACGATTCTGAGAAATAGACTTGACAGACGGGAGAAATGCTTTTATAATTCACCTCAATGATAAATCACTGTGATAAAGCGATGAAGCGAGGGAGAGCATGAGCAACTGGTATAACGACGATGTGAAGGCCCTGTTTGAGGCCATGAGCCTTCTGAAAACGGAGGAGGAATACCGCCTGTTTTTTGAGGACGTGTGCACCATCAAGGAGATCTCCGACATGGCACAGCGCCTGAAGGTGGCAAAGCTGCTGCGCGCCAAGGCCAGCTATGCCCTCATCAATCAGGAGACGGGCATCTCCACAGCCACGATCAGCCGGGTCAGCCGCTGCCTGGACTACGGCGCGGGCGGCTACGATCTGGTGCTGGAGCGACTGGAAACGAGGGAAGACGGCAATGGATGAGCGTCTTTTGAAACGGGAGGAGCGGGCCGTCTTTGCCCTGCGCGGCCTCTACCAGCGCCGGGGCTACCTGCCCTTCAAGATGAGCAAGTTCGAGGAATACGAGCTCTACGCGCGCAACAAAGACTTCCTCTCCAGCGAGCGGATCATCAGCTTTACGGATCTCAACGGCCGCCTGATGGCCCTCAAGCCGGACGTGACCCTCTCCATCATCAAGCGGGCGGAGGATCGCAGCGGCGTCAAGCAGCGCTTCTGCTACGATGAGAGCGTGTACCGCCCCGACGGCAGCGGCAGCTTCCGGGAGATCACCCAGACCGGACTGGAGTGCATCGGGGATCTGAACGCCTACGACGTGCTCGAGGTGGTATCCCTGGCGCGGGAGAGCCTGGAGCAGGTCTCTGGCGGGGCGGTGCTGGCGCTGAACCATCTGGGCCTGCTCACGGCCCTGCTGGAAGAAACGGGAGCCCCAGAGACGCTGCGGCGGGAGCTGACCGCCTGCATCGCGGGGAAAAACAGCCACGATCTGCGCCGGCTGGCGGCGGAGAACGGTCTGGATGCGGAGAGACTCTGTGCCTGCGCGGCGGTCTATGGCGAGCCGGGGGACGCGCTGAATCAGCTGGAGACGCTGTGCAGCGGAAAGGCCGGGGCGGCGCTGAAGGAGCTCAGGGAGCTGTTCGGGCTGCTAACGCAGGGCGGCGGGTCGACGCGGGTCATCTTTGATTTCTCCCTGGTCAGCGATACCCAGTACTACAACGGCGTCGTGTTCCGGGGCTATCTGCCCGGTGCGGCGGAGAGCGTACTGGCCGGCGGGGAATATGACGGGCTGATGCGCCGCATGGGCCACCGGACCCGGGGCATCGGTTTTGCGCTGTATCTGGACCGGCTGGAGGAGCGGGAGAGAGAGCGGCAGTGGGACGTGGATGTGCTGCTGCTGTGCGACCGGGAGAGCGACGCGGCCGCGATCCTCACGCAGGTAAAAGAGCTGAACGCGAAGGGCCTGAGTGTGAGCGTGCAGAACGCGATCCCGGAGAAGCTGCGCTGCCGGGAGATCCTGGATCGAAGAGGGGAGGCGGCAGGATGCTGAACATTGCGCTTCCCAAGGGGAGATTGGGTGAGAAGGTCTACGATCTCTTCGAGCGCGCGGGCTATGCCTGCCCCGCGATCCGGGAGCCGGGACGGCGGCTGATTTTTGAAAACGAGACCCTGGGCCTGCGCTACTTCTGGGTCAAACCCTCGGACGTGGCCATCTATGTCCAGCGGGGCGCGGCGGATCTGGGCGTGGCGGGAAAGGACATTTTGCTGGAGTATGAGCCGGAGGTGTACGAGCTGCTGGATCTGGGCCTGGGCCGATGCCGCATGGCGGTGGCCGGGCGCAGGGGCTTTTACGACAGCGGGGAGCGGACGCTGAAGGTGGCGACGAAGTTTCAGAACATCGCCAGCCGCTATTACGCCGCCCAGAGCCGGGATATCGACCTGATCCCTCTCAACGGTTCCATCGAACTGGCCCCGATCCTGGGCCTGAGCGACGTGATCGTGGACATCGTGGAGACCGGGACGACCCTGAAGGAGAACGATCTGGAGGTGCTGGCCGAGGTGGTGACCATCAGCGCAAGGCTGATCGCCAATAAGGCAGCCTATCCTTTTAAAACAGCAGAGATCACAGAGCTTACGGAGAAGCTGAAAGGTTTGGTGCAGACATGATCCGAATTTACCGATACGGCGAGGTGCCGAACAGCCAGATCCTGGCCCGCCGGGACACAACCTTTCAGGTGCAGGATGTGGTATCCGCCATTATCGCCCGGGTGATCCGAGAGGGCGACGCGGCGCTCAGGGACTATACTGCGCGCTTTGACGGCGTGAAGCTGGACCGCCTGGAGGTCGGCGAGGCGGAATTTGAAGAGGCCATGGCCGCCATCGAGCCGGAGTTCCTGGCTATCCTGAGGGAGGCGGCGGCGAACATCCGCGCCTACCATGAGAAGCAGAAGAGCGGCGATTTCGTGATGATGGAGCGCCGCGGCGTGGTGCTGGGGCAGAAGATCACCCCCATCGAGAAGGTGGGCCTCTACGTCCCCAACGGCACGGCGGCCTATCCTTCCACCGTGCTGATGGACGCCATCCCTGCCAAGATCGCCGGCTGTGCTGAGCTCATCATGGTGACCCCGCCCTCGAAAGACGGCAAGGTGGACCCCTCCATCCTGGCGGCGGCCCGGGTGGCCGGGATCGACCGGGTCTTCAAGGTGGGCGGCGCCCAGGCGGTGGCGGCCCTGGCCTACGGGACGGAGAGCATCCCGGCGGTCTACAAGATCGTGGGGCCGGGCAACGCCTACGTGGCGGAGGCCAAGAAGCAGGTCTTCGGCCGGGTGGCCATCGATGTGGTGGCTGGACCCAGCGAGGTGCTGATGGTGGCGGACGCGGGAGCAGACCCCGTGGTGGCCGCGGCGGATCTGCTGGCCCAGGCGGAGCACGACGTGCTCTCCTCGGCGGTGCTGGTGACGGACAGTGCGGAACTGGCCGAGGCGGTGCAGGGGGAGATCGAGCGGCAGCTCGGGCTCCTGCCCCGTGTCGCCATCGCCGGACCCTCCATTGAAAATAACGGCAAGATCATCCTGACCGAGTCCATTGCCCAGGCCATTGAGGTGGCCAACGAGATCGCCCCGGAGCATCTGGAGCTGAACCTGGCCGAGCCCTTTGCCTGGCTGGACAAGGTGAAGAACGCCGGGTCCATCTTCCTCGGCCGCCATGCCCCGGAGGCCCTGGGGGACTACCTGGCCGGGCCGAACCACACTCTGCCCACCGGGGGCATCGCGAAGTTTGCCTCGCCTCTTTCCGTGAACGACTTTGTCAAGCGCTCCCAGTTTACCTATTACAGCCGGGAGGCGCTGGAGACGGTGAGCGGCCACATCGCTCTCTTTGCCCGCAAGGAGGGCCTGGAGGGCCACGCCCGCAGCGCCCTGGTACGATTTGACGAAAGTGTGATTCAATGAGCCGCTTTTTTACCGAGAAATACGCCGGGCTTGTCCCCTATACCCCGGGGGAGCAGCCGAAGGACCAGCAGTACGTCAAGCTCAACACCAACGAGTCGCCCTTCCCGCCCTCGCCCGGGGTGCTGGCGGCGGTGGAGGCGGAGGCAAAACGGCTGCAGCTCTACTCCGACCCGGAGAGCGCGGAGCTGAGCCGGGCCTTTGCCGCGAGCCTCGGGCTCAAGACGAGCCAGGTGCTGGCCACCAACGGCTCGGACGAGGCGCTGAACTTCGCCTTCATGGCCTTCGGGAAGGAGCTGGCCTTTCCGGATATCAGCTACGGCTTTTATCCGGTCTTTGCCGCCCTCAACCACATCCCCTATACGGAGATCCCCCTGCGGGAGGATCTGCGCGTCGCGGCGGAGGACTATGAGGGGCTGGGCAAGATGATCGTGATCGCCAACCCCAACGCTCCCACGGGGCTCTGCCTGAGCCTGGGGGAGATCGAGGCGATCCTGAAAGCCAACCCCGACCAGGTGGTGCTGATCGACGAGGCCTACGTGGACTTTGGAGCCGAGAGCGCGGTGAAGCTGTTGGGAGAGTACGACAATCTCCTGATCTGCCAGACCTTCTCCAAGTCCCGTTCCCTGGCCGGGGCGCGGCTGGGCTTTGCCATCGGGAGCGAGGCGCTGATACGGGATCTCAACACCATCAAGTATTCCACCAACCCCTACAACGTCAACCGCATGACCGCGGCGGCGGGTCTGGCCGCGCTGCGGGAGGATAGCTACTATAAAAACAACGCCCGGACGATCATGGAAAACCGGGCGTGGTCGATGGCGGAGCTCAAAAAACTGGGCTTTGCGGGGACCGACTCCCGCTCCAACTTCCTCTTTGTGCGCCATCCAGCCCTGGGCGGCGAGGCACTGTATAAGAGCCTGAAAGCAAGGGGCGTGCTGGTGCGGCACTTTTCCAAGCCCCGCATCGAGGACTATGTGCGCATCACCGTGGGCAGCCGGGAGCAGATGGCGATTCTCCTGCGGGAGACGGAAGCGATACTGAAGGAGGCACAGGCATGAGAGAGGCGAGGATAAAACGGCAGACCGCCGAGACGAAGATCGAACTAAGTTTAAACCTGGACGGCAGCGGCGAGAGCCGCGTGCAGAGCGGTGTGGGCTTCCTGAACCACATGCTGACTCTCTTTGCCCGGCACGGCGGCTTCGATCTGGAGTTGCGCTGCGAGGGCGACACCTGGGTGGACGACCACCACAGCACCGAGGACATCGGCATCTGCCTGGGCCGGGCCTTCCGGGAGGCGCTGGGGGAGAAAAAGGGCGTCACACGCTACGGGCAGCGCTGCCTGCCCATGGACGAGGCGCTGATCCTCGCGGCGGTGGATCTATCCGGCCGGGGCGGCTGCTACTGGGCGCTGGAGATCCCCACGCAGAAGGTGGGGACTTTCGACACCGAGCTGGCCGAGGAGTTTTTTCTCGCCTTCGCCCGGGAGGCGGGCCTCACCCTGCACCTGCGGCAGCTGGCCGGGAAAAATTCCCACCACATCCTGGAGGGGGCCTTCAAGGCGACGGCCCGGGCCCTGCGGGAGGCCGTGGCCATTGACGCCGGGGATCCCGAGCGGGTGCCCTCCACGAAGGGAATGCTGGCATGATCGCGGTGGTGGATTACGGCGTGGGGAATCTCTTTTCCCTTCGCTCCTCGCTGCGCTTCATCGGGGCGGAGAGCTGCGTCACGGCGGACCCGGAGACGCTGATAAAGGCCGATAAACTGATCCTTCCGGGCGTGGGCGCCTTTGGCGACGCGGCGGCGAAGCTTCGGCAGAGCGGGTTGGATCAGGTCGTGATCGAGGAGGCGAAAGGGGGAAAGCCGCTCCTGGGCATCTGCCTGGGGATGCAGCTTCTCTTTGAAAAAAGCCTGGAATACGGCGAGCACGCGGGCCTGGGGCTCCTCAAAGGCCGGGTCGTGCCCATGGAGGGGACGCTCCCGTCCGAACTGAAAATCCCCCATATCGGCTGGAACGCCCTGCACATCACGCGCCAGAGCCCCTTGCTGCGCTATGTGAGGGAGGGGGACTGCGTGTATTTCGTCCACTCCTTTTACGCCGCGGACTGCGGGGAGAGCCTCATCGCCACGGCGGAGTACGGCGCGGCGCTCACGGCGGCCGTGCAGCAGGGAAACGTGATGGGCTGCCAGTTTCACCCGGAAAAAAGCGGCCGGGTGGGTTTGAATATCTTGAGAGCGTTTTGTGAGGAAGAACAGGAAATGAAAAGTGAAGAATGAAGAATTGTGGTATCCCGCTGTCGCGGGATGATTTAAAATCCGTCGCCGAAGGCGACTCCATACTTTTCCATTTATCATTTTTCATTCTTCATTTTCTTCCAAAGGGAGAGACCGACATGATCCTGTTTCCCGCCATTGATCTGGTGGACAAGAAAGCCGTGAGGCTGTATCAGGGCGATTACGCCCGGATGACCGTCTACAGCGAGGATCCCCTCGCCGTGGCGCAGCGCATGGAGGCCGAGGGCGCGAGCGCGATCCATCTGGTGGATCTGGAGGGAGCCCGGGACGGCGGGACGCCGAACCTGGCGGTTGTGGCGCGCATTGCAAAGGAGACCGACCTTTTCACCGAGGTGGGCGGCGGCGTCCGGGACATGGCCACCATCGAGCGCTACCTTGCCTCCGGCGTGGACCGGGTGATCCTGGGCACGGCGGCGGTGCAAAACGAGGCGCTGCTGTGCGAGGCCCTGGCCGCCTGGGGGGAGAGAATCGCCGTGGGGGCGGACGTGAAGGACGGGCGCATCGCGGTCAAGGGCTGGCTGGAAAAAACGGACTGGAGCCTGGAGGCCTTTGCGCGGCACATGGAGGCGCTGGGCGTGCGGACGCTGATCTGCACCGATGTCTCCCGGGACGGGGCTCTGGGCGGCACGAACCGGGAGCTCTACCGTATGCTGAGCCGGAGCTTAGGCATGAACATCACCGCCTCCGGGGGCGTCAGCAGCCTGGAGGACATCCGAGCCCTGCGGGCGATGGGCCTCTACGGGGCCATCGTGGGCAAGGCCTGGTACACCGGCGATATCCGACTGAAGGAGGCAATCGAGGCGGCGCTATGATTACCAAACGCATCATCCCCTGCCTGGACGTGAGGGACGGCCGGGTGGTCAAGGGGGTCAATTTTGAAGGGCTCAGCGACGTGTCCTCCCCGGTGGAGCTGGCGCGGCACTACTCCGAGAGCGGGGCGGACGAGCTGGTGTTTTACGACATCACCGCCTCCTATGAGGGCCGGGCTCTCTTCACCGACATCCTGCGGCAGGTGGCCGAGACGATCTTCATCCCCCTCACTGTGGGCGGCGGCATCAACACGATCGAGGACTTTGACCGGGTGCTCAAATGCGGGGCCGACAAGGTGAGCGTGAACTCCGGCGCGATCCGCAACCCCGCCCTGATCGGCGAGGCGGCGAAGAAGTACGGCGACCAGTGCGTGGTGCTCTCGGTGGATGTGAAGCGGGTGGACGGTGAGTTTCGCGTCTTTGCCAAGGGCGGCCGGGTGGACACCGGCATGGAGGCCATCGGCTGGATCCGGCGCTGCGTGGAAAACGGCGCGGGGGAGGTGGTGCTCAACTCCATCGACACCGACGGCGTAAAGCGGGGCTTCGACCTCGAGATGCTCGCGGCCGTGTGCGAGGCCGTGCGCGTGCCGGTGATCGCCTCCGGCGGCGCGGGCGGTGTGGAGGATTTTGTGACGCTGTTCAAGACGCTTCCGGCGGTGGACGCGGGGCTGGCCGCCTCGATCTTCCACTTCGGGGAAGTGACGATCCCGGAACTGAAGGCGGCACTGAAACAGGAAGGAATACCGGTGAGGTTGACGATATGATTGCGATAGACGAACTGAAATTCGACGAGAAGGGACTGATTCCCGCCATCGTGGCGGACGCGGTCAGCAAGCAGGTGCTGACCCTGGCTTATATGAACCGGGAGAGTCTGGAAATTTCCCTGGAAAAGGGCCTGACCTGCTTCTGGAGCCGCTCGCGTCAGGAGCTCTGGCTCAAGGGCGAGACCAGCGGCAACTATCAGCACATCGTGTCCGTCACGGCCGACTGCGACCGGGACGCCCTGCTGGTGCTGGTGGAGAAGGAGGGCCCGGCCTGCCATCTGGGCACAGATTCCTGCTTTGCCTATCCCCTCTGGCACTCGCCGGAGCGGAGCGAATTCAGCCTCCGAAGCCTCTATGAGCTGCTGCGGGAGCGGAAGGAGACGCGGCCCGAGGGCTCCTATACCAGCTATCTCTTCGACAAGGGCCTGGACAAGATCCTCAAAAAGGTGGGCGAGGAGTGCACCGAGGTCATCATCGCCGGCAAGGCCCAGGACAAAAAGGAAACCATCTATG
>CAMNKQ010000045.1 GCA_946542465.1 uncultured Clostridia bacterium
CGCAAAGTCCACGTCCTCGGTGCCCAGGCCCTGCAGACCCTGCCGGGTCATGCCCGCGTCCAGGTGGCACATGCCGCCGGTATGCAGCTGAATGACCTTGGCGCCGGTCTTCTCGATGGTGGCGGCGTCCACGTCGGAGTCGATATCGGCCTCCATGACGCCGATGCGAAATTCATCCTTCAGCGCGGCGATGGTGGCCTTCAGCGTGGTGGTCTTGCCGGAGCCGGGGGAGCTCATCAAATTCAGCAGAAAGGTCTTGCTCTGCTTCAGCTCCTCGCGCAGCTTGTCCGCCTCGCGGTCATTGCTCTCAAAAATGCTCTGCTTGATCTCTAAAACACGATATCCTTCCATAAGGCACCTCGTAAAAAACGTTAATTGGGGGTCGACCCTTATTTTATCACAGTCCAGGTCTGAATTCAATGCAGAAGTTCCAGGCTTGCCCGGAAGGCGGTCTCAAAAGCCTCCCGGTTTTTGGCATAGCCGCTGTTCCAGTCGGGTAGATGGAGCGTCCGGTTCCGGAGCGAGAGGAGCAGGGCCTGCAGCGGCGTGTCGGTGCTGAGCGGATCGCTCACCGCAGGGAGAAGCCCGGCGTCCAGAGCCAGGCGGCCCAGCCGTTTCCCCTCGCAGAGCCAGCCCAGAAAGCGCGGGAGATTGCGCAGAGAGCGGGGCTCCCGCGCGGTGACGATCAAGCCATAGCCCTCGGCCAGCAGATCGCCCTCGGAGATCGGCGCAAGATAATAGCCGTCCCAGCTGCGCCGGATCAGAGAGGGACTGCTCTCCACCCGACAGGGGAGATCCAGGCGGCAGTCACTGCTGAGACCGTGGGTGAAAGCGGCCTCGGTGATGGTGTTATACAGGTTGACATAATCCACATTCAAGCTGTCCCTGGCCGGGTCGGCGGTGAATTCCAGGCCCTGATCCAGCAGCGCCTGATAGAAGAGGGGAGCGAAGTTCTCCACACAGAGAAAACTCTGCCCTTTCCAGCGCCCATAGGCGGCCGTATCTGCCCAGAGCTGCTGCGCATCCTGGACGTCACGGCTCACGAGCAGGGGAAGGGAGAAGCCGACCGGGTAGAAGCCATGGCCAATACAGTCCGAGCGCAGCGCGAGCCAGCCCGGATACCGGGGATTGACACCGCCCACCTCCGCCAGGAGTCCCTTGTCGTAGAGAGAGAAGGCCAGTTCGTGGCTGCCCAGCAGCAGATCCGGGACGAGGCCGCTCTCCAGCGCCTTGGTCATAGACTCCGTATCCGAAAAGGGGCGAAGACTGACGGAGAGACTTTTCTCCGGATAACTTTGGAGTACGAAGCTCAGCGGCGCGGCCAGCGGATCCTCCTCCACATACCAGAGGGAGAGAGTATAGCGCTCAGCCGGAGCGTCCAGACCGCAGGCGGAGAGAAGCAGCACCGCGGCGAGCAGGAGAGCGAGAAGACATGGTTTTCGTTTCATAGGCAGTTCTTGACAGAGCATGTATACTGGTTGAGAGATAGAGTTCAGGAGGAAGAGCTATGGCATATAAGGCGGTATTG
Organism: uncultured Clostridia bacterium; assembly: GCA_946542465.1. Lineage (GTDB taxonomy): Bacteria > Bacillota > Clostridia > Oscillospirales > Oscillospiraceae > Limivicinus. The sequence goes on from CAMNKQ010000045.1 coordinate 1,529, forward strand.
TTTGACATGGACGGCACGGTGCTGGACACCCTGACGGATCTGGCGGAGGCGGTGAACGCCTGCTTCCGGCATTTCGGGGTGCCGGAGGTGCCGTATTCGCTGGTTAGGGCCAAGCTGGGCAACGGAGCGGTGTATCTGATCCATGCCTGCGTCCCCGCGGGGATGGAGGAGGAACGGATCCGGGAGTTGATCGCCTGGTATAAACCCTACTACGACGCCCACTGCCGCGTGGAAACCCGCCCCTATCCGGGCATCCCGGAACTGATGGCGGAGCTGAAAGCCAAGGGCGTGAAACAGGCCATCATCTCCAACAAGCCCGATCCTGCGGTGCAGGAGCTGGCGGAGGAGTTCTTCCCCGGCCTGCTGGAGACCGCCGTCGGCGAGAGCGAGCGGGTGCGCCGCAAGCCGGACCCGGACGCGGTGCTGGCCGCGGTGGAGCGGATGGGCCTCAAGAGGGAGGACTGCGTTTACATCGGCGATACGGAGGTGGATCTGGCCACGGCCCGCAACGCCGGGATGGATGTGATCGCGGTGAGCTGGGGCTTTCGCAGCGAGGAAGAGCTCGTGACCGCCGGCGCGACGCGCATCGCCCACAATGCGGAAGAATTGGGAGCAATGCTCGGCGTGTAGAATTAGGCAACAGGCATTAGGCAACAGGCATTAGGGGAAACGTGTCCCCTGTTGCCTGTTGCCTAATTGCTATTGCCTTTTTTACAGCGGCTGTTTTTTCATCTGGGCCCAGCGGCGGGGATAGCGGCCCGGCGTATCCTTGATTTTGCGGATGACGATCACGTTGTGCTGCAGCTCCGTCCCCGGCACGTCATAGACCCGGATGCCCTCGGCCTTCCCGCCCAGCGCGGCGATGGCGTGTTTCGCCTCGTTCAGCTCTTCTTCGGCGCCGGGGCCCTTCATGGCCAGAAAGAGGCCGCCCACCTTCACAAAAGGCAGGCACAGCTCACACAGCAGATTCAGCCGCGCGACGGCCCGGGAGACCGCGATATCGCAGCTCTGCCGCAGCGGAGCCGGGGCCTCCTCGGCCCGGGCGTGCAGGCACTGCACATCGGCAAAGCCCAGCTTTTCACAGAGTGTCTGCAGAAAGCGGACGCGCTTGTCCATACTGTCCAGCAGCGTCAGCTCGATCGACGGGCAGGCCACCTTCAGCGCCAGACCGGGGAAGCCCGCGCCGGTGCCCACGTCGATGACGCGCCGACCGGCGAAGTCGGCCTCCTTCAGGAGGGCCGCGCAGTCGAGAAAGTGGAGCCGCGCCGAGTCCTCCTCCCCGCTGATGGCGGTGAGATTCATGACCCGGTTCTGCTCGTCCAGATAGTCGTAATAGATCCGATAGCGGGCAATGGCCTGGGGATCGGGAGTCAGTTGCAGAGCCTCGAAACCCGAGGCGAGGATCTCTTCCAGCATGGAGGGCAAAGCTCCTTATTTCAAAAAATGTGAAGTGATTTCGATGGATGCAGTCAAGCTTCATCAATTGCCCCAAAGGGAATTATAATCGTTTTTGAGGCAGCTTTGCCGCCTCAAAAACACATTAAGGCGCGCTGCGCAAGCCCTCGCGCCGACCAAAGCGGGCCTAAGCCCGCTGCGATGAGCGCGAGTCCTCAATTGCGAAACAGGTTTCGCAATTGATTTTTAAGAATAGAAGACGTGATGTCCGATGGTGACGGTGGGGGTGAGGGCGTTTTCAAACCAGCGCTCATCCCCCCGTTCAGGATTGACGAAGTACAGGCTGTCGCCCACGGTGTTGTAGCCCTCCAGACAGAGACAGGCGGCTACCATGGCCTGTTCATCCGGCTGGGCGGTGACCTCCCCGGATTCCACCGGATCGAACTGGGTGATATGCTCCCGGTCCAGCACCACCGCCATGACCGTCTGGGGGAACAGATCGCTCTTGACCCGGTTGAGCACCACGCTGCCCACGCCGATCTGCCCGGCCAGGCTCTCCCAATGGGCTTCGGCATAGATGATATGGCTCAGCCAGAACAGATCGTCGGCGTGAAAGTGGGTGTCGTAATAGCTGGGGCCGCCCTCCAGCAGACGGAAAGCGCTGCTGTCCAGATCGGCCCGCCGACCGTCGTACGAGAGGGTCACGCCGAAGAGACGCTCGGAGATGTCGGCCGGGAAATAGACGCGGTTGTACAGGCTTCGATAGCCGGAGGGGCAGTAGAGGTAGCGCCCGTCGGCGGTGTAGACCTCCGCGTTCGCCGGCGCCTCCAGTGTCCAGAGGGGCAGCCGAAGCTGATAGCCTCCCGGTTCCACGCTCTCCTCGGCGTCAACGCCGAAGAGCCGGCAGAGCTCCAGCGGGCAGAGATACAGCTCCCCATCACAGTCGTAGCCCCGCAGCGTGAGCAGCCCGTCCACATAGACGGGCACCGCGGGCCAGGGCTCCACAGGCACGGGGCTTGCCGCGAGCAGCGGCGTCTCCGCAGGCGGGGCGCTTGTCTGCTGTGCGGTGCAGGCCGTGAGGCACAGACCCAGACACAGCAGCAGGGGGAGCAGACGCTTCATGCCCCGGCCTTCATCGCCTTCAGGGCCTGCGCCAGCTGATCGGGGCAGGAGGTGTTTTTATAGCCGCAGCGGATGCCCTCCAGGCGCGTGATGGCCTCGTCCACATCCATGCCGACCACCAGCCGGGAGATGCCCTGCAGGTTGCCGTCGCAGCCGCCGAGCACCCGGAGGCTCTGGATCGTGTTGCCGTCGGTCTCGATTTCCATCAGCTGGGAGCAGACGCCCCGGGGACGATAGGTGTATGTCATGGGGAAAACCTCGATTTCTCAGAATGTGATTCTTTATCGATTCAGTATACCATGCCCGCAAAAGCATTGCAAGCAAACAAAAAAGGGCGCGGAAAACCCGCGCCCGAATCAGGCAAAATGAATTCAGTTTTTCTCGTCCAGCAGGGAGCGGATCGCCGCAATATCCTCCTCTTTAAGGCCGATCCGATCGGCATAGGCCCGAAAGAGCTTGACCAGATTGGGGCGGGTGCGGGTGGATTCCAGGGTGCTGACGTAGTATTCCTCGCAGCTGAGCGCCGCCTCGTACACACGGCCGCAGGTCTTGCCGCATTTGACGAAACCGGCCTCCCGGATCGCACCTTTCTTCAGCATGCTGTTGAGCAGAATGTGGACGGAGCTGTCCATCCAGCTCTTATCCTCGGACAGGGACAGAATTTCACCGCGGGCAAGCGGGCGTCCTTCCTTCCACAGGACATCCATGATTTCAATTTCGTTTTTTGTCAGATACATGAGTCAGACTTCCTTTCGGGATAAAGGACGGGACAGAATCGTACACAACAGGGACGAGCAAGGGATGCGGCAGAAACCGATTTACAACTTAAATGTATATAATCGCAATTCATTGTACCATGCATCCCAATTCTTGGCAATAGGACAGAATCCACCAAATTTAGCCATAAAAGCTCGGCACAATTACCAAAAATTTCTATTTTTGATGCGTTCAAACCTCGGCTCGTCAGGGCTTGCACATTTTGAAAAGATGTTGTACAATGCATCTATATATCGGAAAGGAGCCCTCCAATGAAACTGACCAAACAGACAACCATGGGCGAAATGCTCGAATACGATATGGGTATCGCGTACATCCTGATGCAGTGCGGCATGCACTGTGTCGGCTGCCCCTCCTCCATTGGGGAATCGCTGGAAGAGGCCTGCGCCGTCCACGGTCTGGACGCCGACGAGGTCATGGATGTGATCCGGGATTATCTGGAGAACAACCCCAAGGAGTAAGCGGAAACATTGGCGGCAGGTATGGGACACGCACGTCCTATACCTGCTTCAAGCTGTTGCCAGCTTGAAGCACAAAAAAGGAAACTTTCGAAAAGTTCCCGTTTTTGTATGAATCAAACTCGAGAGGGAATACCCAATCCCCTCTCGAGCTCTCCCCATGCATAACCGCGCTTGGCCAAGTGGGATTGTTACAGTCTGAAGCAGGTCGTGTACCTGCTTCTCTTCTTCCTAAGGAAAAGGATGTGTCAGCATGAAGCTATTATACGCGGAGGATGAGCCGGCCATGTCCGAGGCCGTGGTGGACATTCTCAGCTATCACAACTATACGGTCGACGCCGTCTATGACGGACGGGAGGCGCTGGACTACGCCCGGAATGAGCAATACGACGGCATCATTCTGGACGTGATGATGCCAAAGCTCTCGGGGCTGGAGGTACTGCGGGAGCTGCGCCAGTCCGGCTGCCGGACGCCGGTGCTGCTCCTGACCGCCAAGAGCGAGGTGGAGGACCGGATCGAGGGCCTGGACGCGGGGGCGGACGACTATCTGCCCAAGCCCTTCGCCATGGGGGAACTGCTGGCCCGGGTGCGCGCCATGCTGCGCCGCCGGGAGGAGTTCACGCCCAATCGGATCCGCTGCGGGGACCTGCAGCTCAACCAGCAGAACGCGGAGCTGCGCTGCGGGGAGAACAGCGTGGTGCTGCCCAAGCTGGAATACAAGCTGATGGAGCTGCTGATGCTCAACCAGGGCATCTGTCTTTCCACGGAGGATATGCTGGTCAAGGTCTGGGGCTATGAGACCGAGGCGGACATCGGCGTGGTCTGGGTCTACATCTCCTATCTGCGCAAACGCCTGAGCGCTTTGGGCTCCAGGGTGGAGATCAAGGCGCGCCGCGGCGTGGGCTATACCCTGGAGGCCGGCAAATGACAAAGACGCTGCAGCGCAAATTCATTGTCACCGCCATGATCGCCGTGACGGTGCTCCTGCTGGTGCTGCTGGGCGCCATCAATGTGTTCAACGTGCTCTCCAGCTTCCGCCAGAGCGACGAGCTGCTGGAGATGCTCTCCCGTCAGGAGGACTTCGGCCCGGTGCCGCCTTTGATGGGCACGGGAGAGAACGGACCCCACGGGTTTTTCCAGCGCCGCTTGAACGAGAACGACCGTATGGCGGCGCTGACCTTCTCTGTCCGTTTTCAGGGCGAGGAGCTGGAGAGCGTGAACATCGAGCGCATCGCCTCCCTGACGGAGGAAGAGGCCGAGGCGCTGGGGCGGGAGGCCCTGACCAGCGGGAAAACGGAGGGCCGCCTCGGCGAGAGGCTGTTCCGCATCGTGCAACCCGCACCGGAGCGGAAAACCGTGGTCTTTCTGGATGTGAGCAGCCAGCGCTACGATCTGCTGCGCGTGGCGGCGCTCTCGGCGCTGATCGGTACGTTTACCTGGCTGGCCATGCTGGCTTTGGTCACGGCGCTCTCCCGGCGGGCCATCCGCCCGATCGCGGAGAATATGGAGCGCCAGCGCCAGTTCGTCACCGACGCGGGGCATGAGCTCAAGACGCCGCTGGCGGTCATCCTGGCCAATCTGGACGCCATGGAGCTGCGGGGCGGCGAAAACAAATACAGCCGCAACATCCGCAGCCAGACCAGCCGCCTGAGCATGCTGATGCAGAATCTGCTGACCCTCGCCCGGCTGGACGAGAATACCCCGCCGCCGGACAGAAGTACGCTCTCCCTCTCGGATCTGACGAGGGAGGCGGCGGAGATCTTCCGCACGCCGGCGGAACTCAAAAAGCTCCGGCTGGAGACGGAGATCGGGGAGAAAGTCGAGGTCCTGGGCAACCGCCAGCAGCTGCAGCAGCTGCTCTCAACGCTTCTGGATAACGCGGTGAAATACTGCCCCGAGGGCGGCACGATCCGGGTGAAGCTGCGGCAGGAGGACAGGGCCGTGCTTGCAATCGCCAACACGGTGGGGGAGGAGCGCCCGCCCCTGGATCGCCTCTTTGACCGCTTCTACCGGGCCGACGGCGCCCGCAGCCAGAAGGGCGGCTTCGGCATCGGTCTCTCCGCCGCGCAGGCCATCGTCCGCCAGCACAAAGGGGAGATCGGTGCGGCCTATCAGGGGGACGAGATCGTCTTTACCGTGAAACTTTGAAAATCAAAAAATAGAAAAGCTCTCAACTCCGCGCGGAGTTGAGAGCTCTTGTCGATTTATTCGGGATTATTCCTCGGGGGAGAAGTCTTCCTTGCCAACACCGCAGAGCTCGCAGGCGAAATCCTCGGGCAGGTCTTCCCACTTCACGCCGGCCTCGTCCTCATCATAGACCCAGCCGCAGACGTTGCAGACATAACGCATATTCGTATCCTCCTGTATAATATGTAGTTTGGTGGTATTTCAGCGCATCAGAAGGAGCAGTACCCCCACCGCGCCTGCCAGGATACCGATAATCAGATACTCTGGGATGATCAGGCGATCGGTGCGCCCGCTGTAAGTCATATCACCCCGGACGCGCTGGTACGCATTGAACGGGCTGCCAGCGTTGCTGGCGTTGAAGCCGAGGAAGGTGTGCAGAAACTCGAAGCTGTACAGGATATCCACCGCAGCGGCAACCATGAGCCCGTCGGAGATGTGTGCAAGGGAAAACCGTTCGCCCTGCTGCAGAACACACCATAAGGTAAGGACTGCGGCGGCGAGGCACAGCGCAAATAGGAAACTCAGAATACGGAATCGTTTCATGGCTCCCGTCCTTCAAAAACCCGCGTCCGGAACGGATGGGCGGGATTACTTGAAGTATCTCTCCAGCAGACCCTTGAAGGCCTTGCCGTGGCGCGCCTCGTCACGGGCCATCTCATGGATGGTGTCGTGCAGAGCGTCGAGGTTATACTTCTTGCAGAGCTTGGCCAGATCGGTCTTGCCCTGGGTGGCGCCATTCTCGGCGTCAACGCGGACCTGCAGATTCTTCTTGGTGCTGTCGCACACAACCTCGCCCAGCAGCTCGGCAAACTTGGCGGCGTGCTCGGCCTCTTCCAGACCGGCCTTTTTCCAGTACTCGCCGATCTCGGGATAGCCCTCGCGCTCGGCGACGCGGGCCATGGCCAGATACATACCGACCTCGGAGCACTCACCCTCAAAGTTGGAGCGGAGGCCCGCAATGATCTCGTCCTGCACTTCCTGGGGAACGTCTTCACCGAAAACCTTGCCGACGCCGACCACATGCTCGGAGGCCCAGCTCATCTCCGCGGCCTGCTCCACAAACTTGGAGCCGGGGACCTTGCAGACGGGACACTTCTCAGGGGGCGTATCGCCTTCGTGGACATAACCGCAAACGGAACATACCCATTTCTTCATAACTCTTATCCTCCTGAATGATTCTTATGTGAATAAGAAAAAGATTTGTCTTTTCTAGACAAGTTCAATTTACCATGACAAGCTATTTTTGTAAAGAGACTTTGCGAAAAGTTTATGAGTTCGAATCCTCAACTCCGGTACCCGCATCCGGAGCCTCCACCAGCTCGGCCAGGGCCGGCGCGGCCCCGTCGGCAAAGAGGCGGATCGCGGCCAGGGCCTCCTGCAAAGTGTTGCCGCTGGAGCCCACCTCCAGAATCAGGGAGCCGCCGGTCAGATGCTGGTTATAGCGCTGGGACACCAGGGTGACCGGCCGCATCAGCGTGGGGTGCTTCCGCCCCACCGCCTCCTGCAGATAGAGGGCCAGGGCCAGGTTGGAGCGCCAGTTGGGGTGCTCCAGCCCGCTGTCGTCCGTGCCCACCAGCAGCATGGCCTGGCTGGCCACGACGCCGCTCTCTTCGGCCATGGTCTTGTAGATGACGCCCTCACTGCCCAGCGCGTCCCGGTGCATGTCGATCACCACCGCAATGTTTGGAAACTCCGCCAGGTATTTCTCCACCGCCGCGCCGGAGCGGGTGTAGGAGCCGGTGTAGCTGGGAAAGTCGTAGATCTCCCGGTCGTGCAGCACACGCAGCCCGGCCTTTTCCAGCAGCGCCGTCAGTTCATCCCCCACGCGCACGATGTTGCACTGGGTGTCCGCCGTGCGATAGCTGTCGTTGGCCTCGTAGCGGTCCAGCCCGGCCTGGGTGTAGGCCTCGCTGCCGTGGGTGTGCAGGATCAGGATCTGCGGCCCCTCGGCGGGCAGCCGGACAGGAGGCCCTTCCAGCAGCATATGGCCCGCGTCCACGGAATAGCCTGTCTCATTCTTGATGCTCAGCCCGCCCTGGATCGTGGTCTCCCGGATCTCATCGCTGCGCGGGCTCTCCATCAGATCCACGCAGCGCTCCGGCTCCGGGATCGGGGTCGGCTCCGGCGTCGGGCGCAGCGGGGGAGAGGGGAGCGGGAGAAGCGGGGATGGCTCCGCCATCTCCGGGGCGGCGCTCTCCCGGGTGTCCGATACCAGCATCACGTTTTTCATCCGGCCTTCTTCGATCCCCTGCCGCAGCAGGGCCGATCCGCCGTTTGTCATCAGCATATACATCCCCAAAACCAGAATGCCCATCAGCGCCAATCGTTTGGATGTCCGCACAGCACCGCCCCCTCACCCTATACTCTATGCGCCCCGGGGGAGGGAATATGCCCCGCCGGCGAAAGCGCGCCGGAAAAGCGCATCGCAAAATCCGGTACTTATTTTTACAATTTGAGCCGAATGTACAAAAACGGTCCGTATACCTTGCATCTTTTTGCACGATGTGTTAAAATACCAACGATAGAGTATGTTGCTCGTACTATCGCACTTTCAACGCCGTTTAGGGGGGAGTTATATGGAAAATAAGGCCAAGATCATTACGGTCGCAGGCAAGGGCGGAGTCGGCAAGACTTCGATCTGCGCGTGCATCGTGAGGCTGCTTGTGGAAAAATACCCCGACAAGAAGATTCTTGCGATCGACGCGGATCCCGCCGTCGGCCTGTCCGTCGCTCTTGGTGTGGATGTAAAGCTGACGCTGGACGATATCCGTATGAGCATCGTCGACAGCGTGGAAAACGGTGAGACACGGGAGGCTCTGGAACTGCTGAGCGAGGCCCGCTTCCGCATTTTCGATGCGCTGGTGGAGATGCCCGGCTTTGCGTTCCTGGCCATCGGACGGCCGGAGAGCTCCGGCTGCTACTGCAAGGTGAATTCCTATCTGAAGGAAGTCATCGGCATCTTGTCCAACAGCTTTGACTACGTTGTGATCGACGGCGAGGCCGGGATCGAGCAGATCCAGCGCCGCGTCATGGAAAAGGTCACCCACCTGCTGCTGATCACCGATCAGAGCAAGAAGGGCGGCCAGGTCATCTCCACTATCAAGAAGGTGGCCGATGAGCTCATCTCGTATGAGAAGGTCGGCGCCATCATCAACCGCGTGACCAATCCGGAGCTGGTCGAACTGATGCAGTCCCCGGTGCCCGTCCTCGCGGCCATCCCCGCGGACAGTGCTTTCGCCGCCAACGACATTCGCGGCAAGAGCGTCATGGAACTGCCTGCGGATTCCGCCATGCTCTCAGGAGTGAGGGAAGCACTCCAAAAAATAGAAATTCTTTAAAAGAGGTGTGAACATTTGAAAGATCTTAAGCATCTGATCTACTTTGAAAGTCTGCTTGAGAACGCCAACAATGAGCTGATCCAGAAGGCTCAGGGCGAGGGTCAGATCTGCCTGGGCTACACCTGCTTCCATATTCCGGAAGTACTGCTCAACGTGGACAACTGCTTCTCGACCAGACTGCGCGCCCCCAACACCGGTTCCATCGATATCGCCACCTACTACATGTCCAACTACACCTGCGAGTACGCCCGCGCCCTGCTGGAGCGCGCCATTGAGGGCGGCTACCAGTATCTGGACGCACTGATCGGTGTGGACGCCTGCTCGATGATGAACCGCTCCATGGAGCACTTCGAGATCCTGAACGTCAACGAGAAGCCCAACTTCTTCGTGACCCACTGCGACATGCCCTTCAAGATCACCGATTACTGCATTGAGTCCTATGTCAAGCAGATGCGCGTTCACGTGCTGGATGAGCTGACCCGCCGCTTCGGCACCGACACCTCCGACGAGGCCATCCGCAAGGCTGTCGAGGAGCACAACGAGATGTGCCGCATCATCACCGAGATCGGCGAGATGCGCAAGGCTGCCAATCCCGTCATCACCGGCCACGAGTTCCATCTGATCAACCTGGTGAGCTATGTCTGTCCCACCGGCCTGATCCTGCCCTACCTGCGTGAGACGCTGGAGGAGCTCAAGACCCGCGAGCCCGACGCCAAGTCCGCCTTCCGCGCCCGCGTGGCCATCGTCGGCTCCGAGATCGACGATCCCAACCTGACCAAACTTATCGAGGGCTGCGGCGCTCTGGTCGTGTCCGACCGTTTCTGCTTCGGCTCCAAGCCCGGCCGTGAGGAGATCATCCTCAACGACGAGGAGGACGTCCTGTGGCAGATCTGCCGTCATTACATGGAGGTCTCCGAGTGTGCCCGTTACATCTCCGACGAGAAGGTCCACCAGCGCCGCGAGACCAGTGACAAGCTGGCCAAGGAGTTCGGCGCCGAGGGTATCATCTACGAGCAGATGAAGTACTGCGACTACTGGGGCTTTGAACGCGCTCTGGTCAGCCACATCATGCATGACGAATATGGATGGCCGGTGCTGTCCATCGACCGTCTGTACAACAACGGCAACTCCGGTCAGCTCCGGACCCGTGTGCAGGCCTTTGTCGAGTCCCTTGAGATCAAACGTATCCACAAAGAGGAGGGTAAGTAATTATGGCAAAGGTACAGTATCCCAACCCTAAATTCTGGAAAGCGAAAGATAATATTGATTGGAAGAAGCAGGGCGAGAACCTGAAGGAAGTCCTCGGCATCTTCGGCGATATGCTCAAGGAGACCGACTGGCAGCAGTTCGGCAAGGATACCGTCGCCGCCCTCAAGGCCGACGGCGAGCGCGTCAAGGGTGAGTACAAGGATTTCATGGCCCTCGACAAGGATGAGAAGATCGATCGCATCCTTAACGGCGAGCGCAGCCTGGGCCGCCTGTACCGCAAGGGCGCCATGGCCACCGTCCGTCGTGAGTGGCGCGGCATCAAGGATACCGCCTATGACTTCTATGAGTGGGCCCGCCTCTGGGGCATGCTGCTCATGACCTTCTCCAAGGACCTGATCCCCGCCATGAACAGCGCGCTGTGGTATCGCTGGATGATCTCCTATTTCTGCTGCCACGGCTTCATGGACAAGAACATCCTCGGTATGCGCGGCTCCAACCTGCGCATGAGCCATGAGCTCACCTATCAGATCTTCCGCTATGTGGCGGAGAACCTGGTGCTCCTCTCCAAGGCCGACCGCAAGAACGGCAACAGCAACGAACTTAACCGCATGATGGTCACCTTCGACGAGATGACCATGGGCCAGATTATGGCCGGCTTCCCCGATCTGTGCGGTATTCCTCACCAGCTGCTTCCCATGTTCCTGGTCTCCGAGATCGACCAGCTGGTCTGCATTCCTTACATCGACGCGGTCG
>CAMNKQ010000046.1 GCA_946542465.1 uncultured Clostridia bacterium
GGAGACCTTGTCGCGGGTGGACACTTCGTCAAAGAAGCGCTCGCCCTCCTGGTTCACCAGGATCGCGCCGTCGCCCCGCAGACCTTCCGTGATCAGAGAGGCGCTGCCGTCCTGCACGTGCACCGTCGGGTGCAGCTGGATCTGCTCCAGATCCACGGTGTCGGCTCCGATGGCCTGCGCCATCTGGATGCCCTGGCCCTGGATGCCGGGCGCGTTGGTGGTGATGAAGCCGTCCAGCTCAGGACGGATCGAGGCGATCATGTCGTTGTTTGCGCCAAAGCCGCCGGTCGTAATGACCACTGCCTTCGCGTTCACCGTCACGGTCTCGCCGCTGGCCCCGGTGGCCACCACGCCGCAGGCCGCGCCGTTTTCATCCACCAGGATCTCTTTCGCCGTGGTGTTGAGAAGCAGCTCAATCCCCCGGCTCTCCAGGTTCTCCTTCAGCAGGGGAACCACATACGCACCCACGGACAGGACCTTGCCGTCCGCGTCCACCGGGCGGTGGATACGCTTGACGGACGCGCCGCCAAAGGCCGCCACATTGTGCAGGATCACTTCCGGATCCAGCTCGCCCAGCCATTCGATCGCCGCCGCGCTGTTCTCCGCCAAGGTCTTCACCAGGGCGGGATCGTTCAGTCCGCCGCCGCCGATCAGCGTATCCAGCTGGAACAGCTCAACCGAGTCAAAGTAGCCCTCGGGATTGGCCTGGTACGCGGCCCACTGCTCTTCCACGATCGCAGCCAGCTCCTGAATGCGCTCGTTGTCCGCATAGTTGGGGACCTTCGCCAGCGTGGCCTCCACGCCGGCCGCCTGATCAAACTCGTTGGCGTCCTGCCACTCGGTCTTGCCGGCGTTCATGCCGCCGGTGGAGCGCACGGAGTTGCCGCCGACCAGGGCCTGGCTCTCCAGAACCAGGACGTTCAGGCCTTCGTCCTTCGCGCTGATCGCCGCGGTCATACCGGCGCCGCCGGCGCCCACGACCACCACGTCAACGTCATAGCTCATATCCTCGGCCGCAACCGCTTCTTCCTCGGCAGCGGCAGGGGCGGCAAAGTTTGCCGGATCGATGCCGGCCTCGGCCAGCGCGGTGGCGACGGCCGTCTTGATGGCATTGGAGGTCATGGTCGCACCGGCCATGCCGTCAATGTCCGTACTCTGGGCCGCCACGATCTTCGCCGGTAGCTCTTCCGCCGCGACGGAGCCGATGCCCTCGGTCTCGCCGTGCTCCACGACCTTGACATCGTAGATGCCGTTCTCATCGGCCACGACCTCGACCTTCACTTCGCTGAAGATGCCCTGGGCGGACGCCGTCAGGGTCTGGGCGTCAGCGGGAACTTCATCAGAGGCAGCCTCATCGGACATCGTCTTTTCCTCAGGGACCGCTTCCTCCGTAAGCTCGCCCAGGAAGCCGGCCTCGGTCAGGGCCTCGGTCACGGCTGCCTTGATGGCGTTGGAGGTCATGGTCGCACCGGCCATGCCGTCGATATCCACGCTCTGGGCCTCGACGATCTTGCCCGGCAGCTCCGCCGCCGCGACAGAGCCGATGCCCTCGGTCTCGCCGTGCTCAATGACTTCCACAGAATAAATGGTGTTCTCATCGGCCACGGTGCGGACCTTCACTTCGCTGAAGATGCCCTGCGCGGAGGTCTCATAGACCTGACCGGCCTCGGGCACTTCCGCAGCGCTCTCCACCGCCGCAGCTTCTTCTACAGCGGGCTCCTCCGCAACCGGCTCCTCCACGGCAGGGGCTTCCAGGAAGCCGGCCTGCACCAGAGCCTCGGTCACAGCAGTCTTGATGGCGTTGGAGGTCATGGTCGCGCCGGCCACGCCGTCCACGTCCACGCTCTGCGCCTCAAGGATCTTCGCGGGCAGTTCTTCCGCCGCCACGCCGCCGAGCTCCGGCGTCTCGCCGTGCTCCACGACCTTGACGGAATAGATGCCGTCCGCATCGGCAACCGTCTCCAGCTTGACTTCGCTGAAAATGCCCTGGGCGGAGGTCGCATAGGTCTGCGCGCCCGCCGGGATTTTCGGCTCATTGGCCCGTGCGTTGGCATTGCCCGCCACAATGTTCAGCAGCAGGACAAGCACCAGGAACACGCCGGCGGCAATGCCGATGATATCCAGTTTCTTGTTTTTCATCGTCTTTCCTCCAAAGAAAGATTTTTCCGTCCCCTGTGACGCCGGTCACGAGGAACTAAACAGATGTATATAAGCCCTTATATTTTATCGGAAAGGGCTGCAAAAAGCAAGTAGCTCTCAGGCTTTTTTCACAAAAAACCTGAGAGCTGTTGTGCCTCTCGTTATTCGTTATTCCAATAAGACCCATTTTACCGGGCTTTGCGGGCCTTAGGCAAGCTGATCAGCAGCTGCACAAGCCCAAAACCGGCGGCGGCCAGCGCGGAATAGCTGCTGCCGCGGCCCATCGTGACGAAGAGATACTCCGCCCCTGCCGCGCAGGCCACGCAGCCCAGCACCGGAACAAGCAGCATGAAGCGGCTGCGGATCTGTTCAAAGGCGGCCGGGATGCCGATCAGGCCGCAGAGCGCGCCCGCCAGCATCAGCAGGCAGGCCTGCCGCCGCTGACGGTAGTTCTCCTCAGCGCCGCTCTCCTGCTCCTCCGCCCAATTCAGGGCCGCCGCGTCCGCCTCCTCGCCGGCGTCATAGCGTTGGCGGATCTCCTCCCGATCCAGGATCTGCGCACGCAGAGAGCGCTGCCGATCCTCCAGACTTTTCCGATCCTCGGCCGAGCGCTTCATATCTTTCAGCTCCACGCTGCTTTTGCCCAGCGCTTCCTTCTGCTGGCGCAGTTCTTCTTCTTTCTCCCGCTGTTGCCCCATCTGCCACCAGATCAGGGCCCGGGCCTCGTAGAGTGCGTTGGCGCCGTCCGCCAGCGCTTTCCGGACCGAGGCAAGCATGCCTTCCACGGCGTCCATCTGCGCCTGAACCGTACCCAGCATGGTACCGGCGCTCTCCATTGTCCCGTTGACCTCCTGGAGCTTGGCGCCGCTCTCGGCCAGGAAAGCATGGATCGACTCGCTGCTGGCCGCATAGGTACTGCGCACCCGCTCGTTCTGTTCCTCGCCCAGCGGTGTATCCCCTTGAAAAGCCAGAGCATTCCGGGCCTCCTGCGCCGCAGCGCGAATATCCGCCAGGCTCATGCCGGTGGCCTGCTGGATCTGATCATCGATCAGCGGGACCTCCTCATCCATACGGGCGAGAAGCTGCTTTACCAGCGTCCAGGCCTCTTTATACTGCTGCTGCATCTCCAGCAGCTCATCGGTCGTGAAGGGGAGATTCAGATCCTTCGCAAACGCGGCGGCCGAGTTGCCGGCGCCGGTATCCAGGCTGCCGATCATATTCAGCATCTCCGGGCTCAGATTGCCCAGGCTCTCGGCAAAGCTGATAAGGCCGGCCAGATCGAACTCCGCCAGCGCATCCAGCGTCGGCGTCAGCTGCCGGACCGTGTCCGCCAGGCCTGCCGTCTCATCCGCGGCCAGCAAAACCTCATCCAGCATGGCCGCCACCTGCCCATAGGTCAGGGGGGCGCCGCTGTCCAGAAGCCCGACGAAATCATTGGCCGCACCCCAGTGGGCGTTGACCCGTCCCAAGACCTGGGACCCGGCGTTGTAGACCTCCCACAGGTAGCCCAGCAATTCCCTGATCTGAGCCATGCCGCCGTCGAACTTGGCAAGAGCCTCTTCCGCCATCGCTTTATAGTAGGCAAACTGTTCATCGGCCATATCCAGCGCGTCGGTGCCCATCTTGAGGCCATACTGCGTGAGGGTGTAGGTGCTCAGTTCCGTGCGGTGTTCGGCGGAATCCTTGTCGTGGGCGGCCTGCTTATTGTCGATCTTCTCAGTCTGCTTGTTGTAGCTCTTGTTGCCCTCAAGCCTTGTCAGCAGCGTCTGATATTCCTCCACGCGGCCGCGCAGACGTTCCGCCTCATCCAGGGCCGACTGCCGATCCCGCTCCGCCCGGCGCAGGCCAAGCCACCCGGCCATACCCATGGTCAGGCAGAGAATCGCCAGCACGATCGCCAGCACGCGCGTCAATGCCGGATGCTTCAAACGGCAGTCCCCCTTTCTTTCAGTACTACGGTTATTGTACCAGACAAATGTGAAAAAATCTTGTCCTGTTCAGGAATTCCCTGTCTTGACATCTTTATACAATTAAGATACTTTCATTCTATCAAGCTGTCAAGGAGCATACCATGATATTTTCTTTCGCCCCGATGGAAGGCGTCACCTCCTGCCTGTTTCGTCAGACCCACGCCCTCTGTTTTCCCGGCGTTGACCGCTATTACGCCCCCTTTCTGGCCCCGGACGGCTCCGGCGTCTGCAAGCAGGGCGCCTGGCGGGATCTCCGTCCGGAGAACAATCCCGCTCAGCTTCCGGTGCCGCAGGTGCTGTGCAATAAGGCCGAGGCCTTTCTCGCCGTGGCGCGGGAGCTGCAGGCCATGGGCTATACGGAGCTCAACCTGAACGCCGGCTGCCCCTCCTCCACGGTCGTGCCCAAGCACAAGGGGGCTGGCATGCTGCAGGATCTGCGCTCGCTGGACGACTTTCTGGCGGACGTCTTTTCCCGCTGTGAGCTGAAGATTTCCGTGAAGACGCGTCTGGGCCTGGAGAGCAGCGAGGAGTTCCCGGCCATTCTGGAAATCTACCGGAAGTATCCCCTCACTGAGCTTATCATCCACGCCCGGGATCGAAAAGGCATGTATAAAAGTGAGCCCGATCTGGAAGCTTTTGCCGCCGCGTTTCCTCTCTGCCCTTTCCCCGTCTGCTACAACGGGAACATCGTGGATGCCGCATCGCTGGGCACTGTGACATCCCGGGTGCCGGAACTGGAGCGGGTTATGATCGGGCGCGGCGCGGCGGCCAATCCCGCGCTGATCCGGCAGCTGCAGGGAGGGTCCGCGTTGAAAAAGGCAGAATTAGAGGACTTCCTGCGTCGCTATGACGAAGCCCTCACTCAGTCCGGGATCGGCGAGCACTATACCCTGGGCCGCCTCAAAGAGCTGTGGTTCTATCTCTCCTCGCTGTTCCCCGGGGATTCAAAGGCATATAAGCGCATCCGCAAGGCGCAGAATATGGCGGATTACCGCAGCGCGGTCTCTGCTCTCCTGAACGGGAAGGGATTCCGTTCTGACGCCGTTTTTGTTAGTTGACATAATTTTATTTACCGAATTTTCTTGTCATAATATACTTTACATAATTCTGTTTTCATAACATTTTTCTTTTGCATTTTACAGAAGATTCCCTTGACAAGTCCCTGTTAGTTGCGTATAATTAAATTGTAAGCAATCAAACAGGTTTACGATATGGAGGTATCACCATGAACGTTTATGATTTCACCGTAAAGACCCGCAAGGGAGAGGAAGTCAATCTGGCCGACTACAAGGGCAAGGTCCTGCTGATCGTCAACACCGCCACGGGCTGCGGCTTTACCCCCCAGTACAAGGAGCTGCAGGAGATCTATGACGCCCACAAGGCCGATGGTCTGGAGATCCTGGACTTTCCCTGCAACCAGTTCGCCGACCAGGCCCCCGGCACCGACGAGGAGATCCACACCTTCTGCACCGGCCGCTTCGGCATCACCTTCCCCCAGTTTGCCAAGTGCGACGTCAACGGCGAGAACGCCATCCCCCTCTACCAGTATCTGACCGGCAACACCAGCTTTGAGGGCTTCTCCGGCCCTGCCGGCCTGATGCTCTCCGGCGTCGTCAAGAAGATGGACAAGGACTACAAGAACAACGGCAACATCAAGTGGAACTTCACCAAGTTCCTGATCGACCGCGAGGGCAACATCGTCGAGCGCATCGAGCCGACCACCTCTATGGACAAGGTCAAGGCCAAGGTCGAAGCCGTTCTGTAAGACGTTAACAGCTGTAAAACGGGGAGAGGTTATGTTAACCTCTCCCCGTTTTTAGCGTTTCTCTGTGTGAAGCCATTCCTCCGGATCCGACAAGATATAGAAATCGGTGCCGTTTTCCTTGTATTCCACATAGAGTTTGCTCCTTATTATCTCCGTCTCGTCCGCGATTGTCTGCAGATCGGAAACATCATATCGGGCGGCGTCCGCACTCAAGTGGAGCAAATACTGTTCTTCCGGATGAAAGAGGAACAGATGAATGCTTGTCATCTCTCCCGTAAATCGTATCGCCAGGCACTCATATTCGTCCTCCATCCAGTGGGAAACGATCTCCGCCTCCCCGCCGAATTCACCGAGAATCAGATCATCTTGGTAGAGCAACGGAGCATCCAGCAATTCCATCATCAAAAGCGGGGCAGTCTCCCCTTCTTCTTCAATCCAGTATTTCGTGTAATAGCTTGCTGCCTGCTCCACGCTCAATCCGGCGGTAGCTAATGCCTCCTCGCCGGACATGCCCACATCCAGGTAACGAACCAGAAATGTTCCCGGTTTCAGCGCCGGAGGCGGCTGAATCGCGGCATAAAAGGTCATTACACCGACTCGCTTGTTCGTGACATCGAGCTTTGGCCGAAAGCCATGCAGCTCGTTTCCCTTTCCTGTATCACAGTGCAGAATCATCGCCGCGCGCTGAAAGCTGATCTCCGCACTTTGCTCCGCCCCGCTGGTCCAATCCACGGCATTGACCTGGTATACGCTTTTCTCATTTGGCTCCTTCAGTTGAATCCGATAGGCGATCCAACCGCAGGCGGCGAGAAGCAAGGTGAGCAAGGCCGCGGCAATCCACAACACATGCCGCTTCGGGCGGACAGGCCGCGCCGGTGACTGGGCCATTGCCGCAGCCGTCTCCTCGAGGAGGCCGTCGTCCAGTTCCCCGATGGCCGCAAAAAGCTGTCCCTTGTTCATTGAAATCCCTCCTTTTCCAAGTCCTCCCGCAGTTTTTTCCGGGTGCGATGGAGCACCGTTCTGACCGTGGCCGCTTTCATACCCAGATGCTTTGCAATCTCTTCGATCGGATAGACATAGAAGTAGCGGGCCGTGAAGATCACGCGTTCCCGTTTGGGGCAGCCTTCCAGAAAACGCTGGATGGAAGCCGTCAGTTCCCGCAGCTCAAGCTGACTTTCCGGTGTCTCCGGGGCTGGCAGGCACTCGCTCAATTCATCCAGAGCAACTGTGATTTCGCCGCCGCCTCGTTTCTGGCTCGCCCTTGCCCGAAAACGCGACACCGAGATGCTCCGACATAGCTTTCCCAAATATGCACGCAGATACTGAGGCCGTGTCGGCGGAATCCTGTTCCATGCCGCGAGCCAGGTGTCGTTCACGCTCTCCTCCGCATCCTGTAAGTCCGCAAGCATGTGACTGGCAATCGTCAGGCAGTAGCTTCCATATTTTTCTTCTGTCGCTTGAATCGCCGTTTCCGAGCGCTGCCAATAGAGATCGACTATCTCTTCATCCGTCATATATCTTCCCTCCTCTATCCTAATAGTCGCAAAGAGCCCATCCCTTGTTTCACACAAAAGCGCCCACGGCGGTTTTTTCTGCCGTGGGCGCTGTCTTTGTTGGGATCAGTCCAGACTGTACTTTTCGCTGTAGTGCTGGTACATGGTGTCGAAGTTGTGGGAATGGCGGGCTTTCAGATCGAGGATATAGCCGTGGGTGTCAAACTCGTCGGACTGCAGCTCGATCAGTGCGAGGGCGATGTTGGAGCAGTGGTCAGCCACACGCTCAAAATCACCCAGAAGATCGTTGAACACAAAGCCCTGGGTCAGGGAGCACTCCCCTCTCTGCAGCCGCTCCACGTGGTTGAGCTTCATCGTGTCGCACAGGACGTCGATGCGTTCCTCCAGCGGCTCCACCTGATAGGCCAGAGCCACGTCCTCCTCCACGAAGCAGCGGATCGCCAGATGCAAAATCTCATCCACCGCCCCCGTGAGCACATCGAGTTCTTTTCCCGCGGTGCCGGAGAAACTGATCTTCTTGTCGTGCTTCTCTCTGGCGGTCTGCGCGATGTTCATGGCGTGGTCGCTGATACGCTCAAAGTCTGTCAGCGTATGCAGATACTTGGATACCGCCTCGTTTTGCTGCCGATTCAGCTCGTTGGTGTTCAGCCGGACCAGATAGGTGCCCAGCTTGTCCTCGTAGAGGTCGACCAGATCCTCGGTCTGCTCCAGGCGGCGCATGCGCTCCTCGGAAAACTCATCCAGCAGCTTCATGGCTCGCAGCAGATTGTCCCGGGCGGTGGTCGCCATGGAGTTGATGGTCAGGCGGCTCTGCTCAATGGCCAGCGGCGGGTGCATCAGGAAGCGCTCGTCCAGGCGATCCAGCTCGCCGCTCAGTTCCTTTTCGTCCTCCCGCTCCTTCGCAAAGAGGGCCGTCAGCTTCTTCATAAAGCCCGGGAAAGGCGCCAGCACGCAGGCCGTCGCAGCGCGAAACAGGGTGTTGACCAGGGCAACGTTGAACGCGTCCATCCGCCAGTGGTTCAGGCCCAGGCCGATCAGAGCGTCCAGCGCATAATACAGCACGCCGAAAATCAAGGCGCCCAGGACCTCGATCAGCAGATAGGACATCGCCGCGCGGCGACCGTCCACCTTGGCACCGAGGGCCGAGAACAGCACCGGCACCGCCGAGCCGATGGCAATACCCAGGATGATGGGATAGGCCGTGGCAAAGGTCACCGCACCGGTCAGGGCGATGGCCTGCAGAATACCGACGGCGGCCGAGGCGCTCTGCAGCACCGCCGTAAAGGCCGCGCCGACCAGAACACCGAGGATCGGGTTGGAGAAGGTCGTCAGCAGGGTGAGAAAACCCTCGCTCTCCCGCAGCGGCTCCACCGCGCCGCTCATACTCTGCATGCCGAACATCAGCACCGCAAAGCCCAGCAGGATATCCCCCACATGGTGGTGGCTCTGCTTCTTGGAAAACATGCGCAGGAGAATACCGATCACCGCCACCAGCGCGGACAGCGTCGAGGTGGACAGGAGCGACACCCAGCCGCCCGTCCCCTGAATGCTGCTCAGGGCGATGATCCATCCGGTGACGCTGGTGCCGATCAAGGCGCCGTGGATGACGCTGATGGCCTGATCCAACTTCATCATGCCGGAGTTGACAAAACCGACCACCATCACCGAGGTGGCGGAAGAGGACTGAATCACGGCGGTGACGCCCGTGCCCAGCAGCACGCCCTTCAGCGGCGTGCCGGCCAGACGGTAGAGCACCAGCTCCATCTTGCTGCCGGCCACCCGTTTCAGGCCGTCGCCCATCAGGCTCATGCCGAACAAAAACAGGGCCACACCGCCCAATAAACTGATCACATTCGCAAGGCTCAAATTCTTCCCTCCCGGAAAGCATAATGAAAGCCCGATTTCTCGGATATTATCATAGTATCACATTATTTCGATATAGGCAAGGAAAACAGTATGTTGGGAATTGCCAAGAATCTGTAAATCTTTTATAATAATGATCATCTGATCATCAGACAGAAACGAGGGAGACAACCATGATCATCTGGGAAGATAAGGCGCTTGTCGTCTGCCGGAAGCTGGCCGGTGTGATCTCCGAAGACGGCGGTATGCCGGAGCTTCTCAAGGAGCAGACCGGCGCGACGGATATCTTCTGCATCCACCGTCTGGACCGGGAGACCGCCGGGCTCATGGTCTATGCCAAGACAAAGCAGGCCGCGGCCGGACTCTCCGCCGCCATCGAGGCAGGAGGGCTGGAAAAACGCTATCTGGCCGTGGTGCAAGGCACGCCGCCCGCGGAGGGGGTCATGCGGGATCTGCTGTTCCGGGACAAGGCCAAAAACAAGTCCTATGTGGTCAAACGCATGCGCAAGGGCGTGCGGGAGGCCGTCCTCCGCTATGAGACGCTGCAGCAGGCCCGGGGCTTCAGCCTTGTGCGGGTCGAACTGCTCACCGGGCGCAGCCATCAGATCCGCGTGCAGTTTGCCTCCCGGGGCTTTCCCCTTTTGGGGGACAACCGCTACGGCGGTGTGCATCGCGAGCTTCCTCTGGCCCTCTATTCCGCCGAGCTGCGTTTTCCCCATCCGCTCAGCGGCGAGACGCTCTCCTTCTCCTCTAACCCGCCGGAGGAGGAACCCTGGACCTGGTTTTCCTGATAACATGCAAGGCTCCGCATGGACGAATCCATGCGGAGCCTTTTTCAGAAAGAAAGGGAAAGAGAGAAAAAGCAAAAAATCAGGCGGAGACCTGCTCCATCCAGGAGCTGATCTGCTCTTCCGGCAGGCCCAGACCTTCCGCCAGGAAAGCAGCGGTCTCGTTCAGGTTCAGCTTCAGCAGATGCTCATAATTGGAGCGCTGCTTTGCCGTCGGCTCAATGCGTCGGCCTTCGATGTAACCGCAGTTATAGCACATATTCAAATCGATCTTACGGTGACCGTCCATCACCATTTCATGACCGCAGCAAGGGCACTTCATCGTATTACCTCCTATAGAGACGCAGCTCAAAGCCGCTGAACTTTGTTTGTTATTTAACTTACAAGTAGAGTATAGCGTTTTGTCACAAAAATGTCAATCGGCGTCTTCCACAAATTGTGAAAGAAATGACAGCTTTTCTCCCCTCCCCGATCCGGCATTTTGACGGGAGCAAGCAAGCCGCCTCTGGACTTTTCCCCATGCCTGGGGTAAAATGAGAAAAAACGTCCAAGGAGATGGAATATGCGATACATTGAAGTCATCGTCGATACCCCGGAGGAGCTTCTGGATCAGCGCTGTGAAGAGATGAGCGCCATGGGAGTGGGCGGTTTTGTGATCGAAAACGAGGCCGATTTTCAGGACTTTCTGGAGAATAATCACCAGTACTGGGATTACGTGGATCGGGAGCTGGAGCAGCAGTATGCCGGTGTCAGCCGCATCAAATGCTATCTGACCGACGATGAGGCCGGGCAGGACTCCCTGCGGCAGATCCGCGCCGCCTACGGCCAGGTCGAGGTCAGCTTTGTGGAGGACAGCGACTGGGAGAACAACTGGCGCGAATACTACAAACCCATTCCCGTCGGGGAGAAGCTGGTGGTCGTGCCGGAGTGGGAGGAAATCCCGCAGGACGGGCGGACGCCGCTGCGCCTGGATCCGGGTCTCATCTTCGGCACCGGCAGCCACGCCACCACCCGTATGTGTCTGGCGGAGCTTGAACATTATGTAAACCAAGACACCCGGGTACTCGATCTGGGCTGCGGCAGTGGCATCCTTGGCATCGGCGCGCTGGTGCTGGGCGCCAAGAGCTGCCTGGGCTGTGATATCGACCCAAAGGCCCCCGACGTGGTGCGCTCCAATGCCGCCCTCAACGGCATCGGGGCGGATCGTCTCACGGCCTGTGCCGGGGACATTCTTGCCGACGCCTCTCTGCGCCGGAGCTTCGGCGGCGGCTATCAGCTGGTGCTGGCCAACATCGTCTCCGATGTGATCATCCCCCTCTCCCGCTTTGTCCGGGGTTTTCTCAGTGAGGACGGTGTGTTCATCACCTCCGGCATCATCGAGGGGCGGCAGGACGAGGTGCGCGCCGCGCTGGAGGGCGCCGGGCTGACCATCGTAAAGCACCGCTGTGAAGAGGAGTGGCACTGCTACACCTGCGTCGCGGCACAGGAGACGTGAGCATGACGCACAGCGATGCACAATACAAAAAAATGACAGAGACCCCGGTGGCCGCCCTGGTGGTCACGCTGGGGATCCCCACCACCATCAGCATGCTGGTGACCAACATCTACAACATGGCGGACACCGCCTTTGTCGGCACCCTGGGGACCTCCGCCTCCGGCGCGATCGGTGTGGTGTTCGGTTACATGGCCATTCTGCAGGCGGTGGGCTTCATGTTCGGCCAGGGCTCCGGCATTCAGATCGCCCGTCTGCTGGGGCAGCGGAATCGGGAGGCCGCCAACCGCGTCGCCTCCACCGGCTTTTTCTCGGCGCTGTTTCTGGGCCTGCTGGTGGCGATCGGTAGCTTTATTGCGCTGGATCCGCTCCTGCGCTTTCTGGGCAGCTCCGAGACGATCCTCCCCTTTGCCCGGGAATACTGCTTCTATATTCTCTTAGGCGCGCCCTTCATCGTGGGCAGCTTTGTCCTCAACAATATATTGCGCTATGAGGGCCTTGCCATGAAGGCCATGATCGGCCTGGTGGCCGGCGCTGTGCTGAACATCGCGGGCGACGCGCTGCTGATTTTTGTCTTTCACATGGGCACCGCCGGCGCGGGTCTCTCCACGGCCTTATCACAGATTGCAAGTTTTTTCATTCTGCTCCACATGTTTCTCAGCGGTGTAACCCAGAGTAAGCTGAGCCTGCGCTTTGTCTCCCGGGACCTCCGGATCCTGCTGCGCATTCTCGCCATGGGCTTCCCCAGTCTGCTACGCCAGGCCATGGGCAGCCTGGGCACGATCCTGCTCAACCGCTGCGCCCGCGGCTACGGCGATGCGGCGGTGGCGGCCATGGCCATTGTCAACCGGGTCGCCATGTTCATCTTCGCCGTCGGACTGGGGCTGGGCCAGGGCTATCAGCCGGTGTGCAGCTTTAACTACGGCGCGGGTAAATACAGCCGGGTAAAAAAGGCCTTCAAGGCCACGCTGCTCATCACCATGAGCACGCTGGCCCTTTTCAGTCTCTGCGTCTTTCTCGGCGCCGAGCCCATGGTCCGCTTCTTCCGGGATGACGCCGACGTCATCGCCATCGGCGTGCCGGCGCTGCGCTATACCTGCTTCACCATGGTGCTGATGCCTTTCTCCGTACTCACCAATATGACTCTTCAGAGCTCCGGAAAGGCACTCCCCGCCTCCTTCCTGGCGCTGCTGCGCTCCGGCGTGTACTTCATTCC
>CAMNKQ010000047.1 GCA_946542465.1 uncultured Clostridia bacterium
GCGTTTCGATGCTGCGGATGTTGCGGCCCTCGCGGCCGATGATGCGGCCCTTCATCTCGTCGTTGGGGAGAGGTACGACGGAGACGGTGATCTCGCTGGTGTGATCGGCGGCGCAGCGCTGGATGGCGGTGGCGATGATCTCGCGTGCGCGCTCATCGGCCTCGTCCTTGTACTGGGCCTCGATCTCCTTGATCTTCAGGGCCATTTCGTGGGTGACCTCGTCCCGCACATTGGCGATGATGTGGGCTTTGGCCTCCTCCACGGTGAAGCCGGAGATCTTTTCCAGCATCTCCAGCTGGCTTTTCTTGACAAGAGCCACTTCCTGCTGCTGCGCTTCCACAGCGGCGATCTTGTTGCTCAGCGTCTCGCTCTTCTTCTCGATCGCGTCGGTCTTGCGGTCAAGGGTTTCTTCCTTCTGCTGCAGGCGGCGTTCCTGCTTCTGGACCTCGGCGCGGCGCGCCTTTTCCTCCCGCTCATATTCGGAGCGGGCTTTGTGTATTTCTTCCTTTGCCTCGACGAGAGCTTCACGCTTTTTGCTCTCGGCCGTTTTAATCGATTCGTTTATGATCCGCGTGGCCTCTTCCTCGGCGCTGGCGATCTCATGCTCGGCCACCTTTTTCCGGTAGGTATAGCCGATCAGAACGCCCAGGGCCGCAAAGACGACGATAAGAATAATCGCTAAAAACAATGGCATCGTAAGTAAACACACCTCCATTCTTTCAGAATTTTGCGGTGGTTACTGCTTTTTTGATCTAAGGCAGCAGCGCACAATTCGGCAAGAGCGAATTGCGAGAAAATCCGGGAAGTTGATCGTGGCGCGTTTTTGCAGGAATACTCTGTGTATTTCAAGAAAACGCGACGAGATCAGAGCACGGATTTTCCGGAAGGCGCCGCGGACGCAATTGTGTGGTGTTGCCTAAAAGCAAGACAGGCCATCAAGCGCACCTGTCGAAGTTGAAAAGAACGGTATTGCACGGGCATTCCCCAAATACCCATACAATAATATTCGATCTATTCTACCGTTTCTCAAGAGTTATGTCAAGCAAAAATCCGAGGAAAGAGCCAAGTTTTTTCTGCTGTTGCGGCTCGGGCTTTTTCTGTGGTATAGTAGACGCAGCTCAGAAAAAGGGAGTGGAACGCCGTGGCCAATCTGCTGCTTGTGGAAGACGATGAGGAGATCTGCGAGATACTGCAGTTCTATCTGCTGGAAAATGAGAGCTATCAGGTGACCATCGCCCACAGCGCGGAGCAGGCCCTGCCGCTGATCCGTCTGCGGCGTTTTGATTTGGCCCTGCTGGACGTGCAGCTTCCGGGCCGGGACGGCATCGAGCTCTGCGAAGAACTCCGCAAGCTCTCCAACTGCCCTGTTATTTTTATCAGCTGTCTCAGCGACGACGATACGATCATCCGCGCCCTGAACATGGGCGGGGACGACTATCTGGTCAAGCCCTTCCGCCCGGCGGTCCTGCTGGCGCGGATCGAGGCCAACCTCCGCCGCGCCCAGGCCCTGCGGCCGGAGAGCCCGCATCTTCGGGTCGGGGACCTGGAGATGGACACGGCCACCCGCACGGTCTATAAGCGGGGCGAGGCCCTTGTCCTCTCACCCACGGAATACGAGATCCTGTATTATCTCATGGTCAACCGTGACCGCTTCGTCACCTTTGACGAGGTGTATCAGAGTGTCTGGCAGCGGCCCAGCCTGGGCGATGTGCGCGCCCTGTTTGTGCATGTGAGTCATCTGCGGCAGAAAATCGAGGACAATCCGGCCAAACCTCTCTATCTGCGTACCCATCTGCGCGACGGTTATATCTTCTCTGAGCCCTCTTCTTCCGCTGCGCAGGGAAGCTGAATGCAGAAGGCGGAGCCCTGCCCCGGCTGGCTCTCCACGCGAATGCTGCCCCCGTGCCGCTTGACGATCTCGGCGGTAATATACAGACCGAGGCCGGAGGACTGCTGCTTTCCGTGGCGGTTGGAATAATAGGCGTCGAAGATCCGCGCCTGCTCCTCGGGGGCGATGCCGCAGCCCGTATCCTCGATCGTCACCCGGACCTGATGCGCCTCCTGACAAAGGCTGATGCGGATCGTCCCGCCGTCGGGCGTGTTGATCCGGGCGTTGTCCACGATGTTCTGGAAGGCCTGGCGCAGGTAGAGCTGGTCGGCCTGCAGGAAAACGCCTTCCGGCAGCTCCAGCTCCAGACGGAGCTCTTTGCCCTCCTGTCCGGCGGTGGGCGTCTCCGCCACCGCACGCAGCAGCTGACCGAGGTTCACCGGGGCAAACTGCAGGTGCACCATGTCGGCGTCCATCTGTGTCACAAGAAAAATATGATCCATCAATTCGCCTGCGAAAATGGCCTTTTCGCGGGCTTTTTCCATATATTGCCGTGCCTGCTCCGGGTTTCGGTCGACAGAGCGCAGGGCCATGTCGCTGTAGCCGGAGAGGGAGAAGAGCGGAGTTTTCAGGTTGTGCAGCATGCTGCGCACAAACAGCGTTTGCTGCCGGGTCTTCTGGCGGATCTTGTTCTCCAGATCCACGTTCAGCTCGTCCGCCTCCTGGAACTTTCGGGCAAAGATTTTCCCGACCACGGCGAAGAAGGCGATCACGAAGATGATCGACACCACACCCCGCAGGCGGATGTACAGGTTGACGTCCCCGGAGGGGATGAGACCGAGTTCACAGAGCTCGTCAAAGAGCCGCAGCGTCACCGTCAGGACCCAGGCCGCGAGCAGAAGATTCCGTTCGCCGAGGGCCGTCTCCGGCAGACGCAGGAAGCAGACCAGGTAGCAGAGATAGAGGACCGCATAAAACACGATGCCCGCAATCGCCGCCGGAACCGGGCGGGTATGGAGAAGAACGCAGGGAAGGGCAGCCAGCGCCGCGTACCAGGGGAAGGGCAGAGTGCCGATGCGTACCTGAACAAAGCTCTCCATGATCTTGTACTGCAGCACGGCGGTGAAAAGCTCGCTTACAATCAGATAGGTATTGCCCTTGCCCAGAAAGCTCAGCCCCGGGATCCAGGTCACGACAGTGAGCAGATAGCTGACGCGGTAGTAATTCCCGCGAAAAAAACAGAGAAGGGCCAGCCACAGCAGATAGCGCTCGCTGTGCTTGAAAACAAGCAGCAGCAGGGAGAGCAGCATAATGGCAAAGCAGAGACCCTGCACGTAGGCATTGAGCTGAGCGGAGGTGGTCTGAAAATCCAGGATCTGCTCGTAGGAACCGAAATACACACAGGCGTTGGTAGGGGGCATGCTCTTTCCGGCATAGGAGATCACGACGGAAAAATCGCCGCCGTTTTCTGTGTTGGGCTCCAGGGAGCAGATGCTTCCCCGGTAGACATCAACGACCGCGCCGCTCTCTCCGTTGAGCGTGACTTCGCTGGAACGCGGGAAATACAGATAGGCCAGGCGATCGCAGTGCAGGCTCAAGGCGCGGCAGGCCCGACCCGTTTCGTCTTCGTAGTAGCGTCCGCCCATCAGAAGGACCGGTCCATCCTCCGGGATGTCCGTCAGCGCGGCGACCTGTGCCGCATCCAGCCGAGGCGTCTTCACATTGAGCTGCCAGAGCAGCGCTGTCAGAGCCAGAGCGAACAGCGCGCACACCAGCAGTACCCCAAGCCCATATCGGCGCTCTTTCACCGGTGCCGCCTCCTCTCGTCGTTTCTCCTTTGTATTATAAATCGGGCGCCGCCCTTTGACAAACGCTTTTCTGACCTTAAGCGAGAATTAAGTGAGACTTTGCCAGGATTAAACCGCGAAGCCCAACAACTGTGTTAAACTTATGTCAGCGAAAACGCAAAAACCAAGATACGAAAAGGAGGATTCATTATGAGCAATTCCATTTCCAGACGCAGCTTTATCAAGGGCCTGGCGGCCGGCGCCGTCGGCCTGGCCGCGGGCGCGGCGTTCCGTACCCCCACCGCTCAGGCGGAGGGCGCCTCTGTCGGCTTCATCCCCGGCACCTATACCAGTGTGCAGACCACGCCCTATGCCACCGTCGAGGTCAAGTGCAGCTTCAGTGAAAACGCCCTGACCGAGGTGAGCTATGAGGTCCTCAAGACCTCCACGGCGGACTATTTCACCCCCTTTGCCAATCCCCTGAACAGCTACTGTGAGCGCATTGTCGAGGCGGGCACCACCGAGGGCGTGGATGGCGTGACCGGCGCTTCTCTCTGCTCCAATGCCATCCGCGACGGCGTGAACGCCTGCAAGGTCCAGGCCCTGGGCCTGACGATCCCTGCGGCCGAGAAGACCGTTCTCAATCCCCAGGATGAGGACTTTACCTCCTTTGAGGGGGATCTGGCGGAAGTTCTCGCGCCCATCCAGCTGGGCGGCATGACGATCGACAACCGCGTTGTCAAGTCCGCCGGCAGCCCCTCCCCCTGGGTGGATGTAAACGGCAGCAAGCACCCCGCCTTCCGGGAGCTCTACGGCACCATGTCCCAGAACGGTGTCGGCCTGATCCTGCTGGCCGGCGGCGCGATCCGCAACAACGGCATCCTGCCCGACAGCCTGGAGGTGGACGATCTGGACGCGGCGCTGGCCGACGCGGCGGAGCTGGTCTCCATCGTCCATGAGGGCAAGGCCAAGCTGGGCTTCCAGATGTGCTTTGGCGGCCTGGCTCCCACCGTGCCCGATTCCGTCATCAATGAGACGCCCGTCGAGGATCTGGACGCCTATATCGAGCGCGTCGGCATCTCCGCCGAGCGCGCCAAGAGCGTGGGCTTCGACTGCATCGAGATCAAGGGCGCCAGCGCCGACGCGCTCAACGGCTTCCTGACCCGCCGCATCAACAAGCGCGAGGACGACTACGGCCCCCAGTCCATTGAGAACCGCACCCGCCTCTTCCGCCGTATGATCGAGAAGATCAAAGAGGTCAACGGCGCGGACTTTCCCGTCGGCGCGCTCATCAACGGCGTGGAGGAGAACGACCTCTACCTGGGCGACAATGAGCTCTTCCTCACCATTGAGGAGGCCAAGGAGATCGCCAAGGCCCTGGTCGCCGCCGGCGCCGACTGGATCCAGCTGCGCGTGGGCGCCACCGGCCAGGAGATGAACATCTGGGCCCCCGATGTGCAGCATATCGTCCGGGATGTGGACGGCATGACCGGCTACGGCACCCAGTTTGATTACAGCCAGCACTTCGAAGGCATGCTGGACGGCAGCCACTCCGGTTTCGCCTCCTTCCTGCCCATGGTCAAGGCTGTCAAGGAAGTGGTGGACGTGCCCGTGGGCTGTGCGGCCTATATGGACCTGCGTGTCGGCCCGGACTTCCTCAACGACGCCATCGCCCGCGGCGATCTGGATCTCGTGTTTATGAACCGTCCCCTCAACTGCGATCCCGAGATGGTGCAGAAGCTGGCGGAGGGCCGCCGCGAGGACGTCATCCCCTGCATGAAGTGCATGCACTGCCACGACAGCAACAGCACCGGCAAGCGCTATCCTTCCACCTGCCGCATGAACCCCAACACGAACCATTCCTTCACCGAGATCATGCCCGAGGGCGGCAAGCCCCTGCCCGCGAAGACGCCGCGCAAGGTCATGGTCATCGGCGCCGGCCCTGCCGGCCTGGAGGCCGCCCGCGTCGCCGCCGAGCGCGGCCATAGCGTGAGCCTCTATGACAATTCCGACAAGCTGGGCGGTCTGCTGCACTTCGCCCGCGGCGTCAAGGGCGACCATGAGCACTTCGATGATTATCTTCGCTACATCAGCCATCAGCTGGAAAAGAATAAGGTG
Source organism: uncultured Clostridia bacterium (assembly GCA_946542465.1). Classification (GTDB taxonomy): domain Bacteria; phylum Bacillota; class Clostridia; order Oscillospirales; family Oscillospiraceae; genus Limivicinus. Next base: position 5,734 of record CAMNKQ010000047.1, read on the forward strand.
GACATCCACCTCTTCAAGACCGTGACCGCCGATCTGGTCAAGGAGGAGAAGCCCGACGCGGTGATCGTCGCAGTCGGCGGCAAGCGCGAGCAGAAGCTCAGCGGTACGGACGCCGTGCCCGTCCTCTCCCCGACCCAGGCCTTCGGCTCCGAGGCTAAGCTTGGCGATACCGTAGCCATTCTCGGCGCGGGCGTCCAGGCGGTCGACTTCGCGGCCTACCTGGTCACCCTGGGCAAGAAGGTGGTCATGATCCATTCCGACAGCGCCATCGACATCGACAAGGGCCAGTCCGGCTGGTTCAAGAAGTACATCGTCCCCTATCTGCAGGCCAAGGGCACCAGGATCTGGAGCCAGGCAGAGGTTCTCGGCATCGAGGACGGCGGCGTGAAGTTCGTCACCGACACCGGCAGCGAGAAGACCGTCGCGGTGGACAGTGTTGTGGAGTTCTACAACATGGTCCCCAATACCGAGCTGGCCGAGGAACTGGAGGCCGCGGGCTTTGAGGTCCACTGCGCCGGCGACTGCGCGGATCCCCACAACATTCAGCAGGCCGTGCTGAGCGGCAACCTGGCGGGCCGCGCCGTCTGAGTCCCTCCCTCTTATGAAAAAAAGGAAGTGCAAAACGCACTTCCTTTTTTCATGTCCGGACGACAAGCGCCACCTTTCCGTCCTGCAGCTCGGCGCAGAGGGTGTCGCCGGGCTGCGCCCGGCCCTCCAGAAGCAGTTCCGCCGCCCGGTCCTCCAGACTGTGCTGCACCGCCCGGCGCAGGGGACGGGCGCCGAACTTCTCGTCGCTGCCCGTGTCGGCCAGAAAGCGCAGCGTCTCCCCGGGAATCTGCAGCCCCAGGCCCAGAGCCTCAAAGCGCTTCTGCACCTCCCGGACCAGATTCTCCGTGATCGCCGTCAGCTCCTCCCGGCCCAGACGGTGGAACACGATGGTCTCGTCCACCCGGTTGAGAAATTCCGGCCGGAAAGTGGCACGCAGCTCCGCCATGACCCGCTCGCGCATGGTGGCGTCGCCTTGCGCCGCGCCGTCGGCAAAACCCAGGGGGCTGCGGCTCTCGGTGATCGCCTTGGCCCCCACGTTGGAGGTCATGACGATCACGGTGTTGCGAAAGTCCACGCGGCGGCCGGTGGAATCGGTCAGGTGCCCGTCGTCCAGGATCTGCAGCAGAATGCCCCAGACGTCCTCGTGGGCCTTTTCGATCTCGTCGAAGAGCACCACCGACCAGGGGCGGCGGCGCACTTTTTCCGTCAGCTGCCCGCCATCCTCATAGCCCACGTAGCCCGGGGGCGAGCCGATCAGGCGGCTGACCGAGTGCTTTTCCATATATTCGGACATGTCCAGCCGGATCACGGCCTTTTCATCGCCGTAGACCGTGGCGGCCAGGGCGCGGCAGAGCTCCGTCTTTCCCACGCCCGTGGGGCCTAAAAACAGAAAGCTGCCCACCGGCCGCCCGGGATCCCGCAGGCCCACCCGGCTGCGCCGGATGGCCCGGGCCACGGCGGCGACCGCCTCGTCCTGGCCAATGATGCGCTGCCTGAGCTCCTCCTCCAGATGCCGCAGCCGCTCGCTCTCGCTCCGGTCCAGACCGGTGACCGGGATCCCGGTCCAGAGGGAGACCACCCGGGCGATGTCCGCCGCGTCCACCGGAGTCTCCCGGCCGCCGCCGATGTGCACGCCGGCGGCCGCCTCGTCCAGCAGGTCGATGGCCTTGTCGGGGAGAAAGCGATCCCCAATGTAGCGCACGGAGAGGGAATAGGCCGCCTCCAGCGCCTCGTCGCTGATACGCAGGCCGTGGTGCGCCTCCAGCCCGGGGCGCAGGGAGCGCAGCATCTCAAGCGTCTGCTCCCGCCCTGGTTCGGCCACCGTGACGGGCTGGAAGCGCCGCTCCAGCGCCGCGTCCTTTTCGATGTGCCGGCGGTATTCCTCCGGCGTGGTAGCGCCGATGATCTGGATCTCACCCCGGCCCAGGGCGGGCTTGAGGATGTTGGCCGCGTCGATGGCTCCCTCGGCGCTGCCCGCGCCGATGATGGTGTGCAGCTCATCGATGAACAAGATCACGTCCCCGGCCCGCTTTACGTCCCGCAGGACGGATTTGACCCTCTCCTCAAAATCGCCCCGGTATTTGGTGCCGGCCAGCATCGCCGGAATGTCCAGCGAGACGATCCGCTTCTGCCGCAGCTCTTCCGGCGCTTCACCCCGGGCCACTTTCAGGGCCAGGCCCTCGGCCACGGCGGTCTTGCCCACGCCGGGCTCGCCCACCAGGACGGGGTTATTCTTGCTGCGGCGGGAGAGGATCTGCACCGCGCGGCGGATCTCCTCGCCCCGGCTCACCACCGGGTCGATGCGCCCGGCCGCTGCCATCTCGGTCAGATCGCGGCTGTACTGGTCCAGCACCCGGGTGTCGCTGCGCCGGGGCAGGCTGCGGATCGCGCCGGGCTGGGCCCGGCTGCCGGAGCTGGGATTGCCGAAGATGGCCAGAATGTCCGTATACACGTCGTTGAGGGAGAGGCCCAGCGCCTCCAGCAGCTTGGCACCGCCGCAATCCGGCTGGCGCAGGATGCCCAGCAGCAGGTGCTCCGTGCCGATATAGCCCTGGTGCAGGTCGTTTGCCTCCACGATGGAACGCTCCACCGCCTGCCGGGCGTGAAAGCTCATGTTCCGCCGGGGCGGCAGCGGCAAGGAGCTGCCGTGACAGCGCAGGATCGCATGGCGCAGCGTCGCCTCCTCCAGTCCGCGCTGCCGCAGGATCCGGGCGCCGAGCCCCTCCCGCTCCTGCAGGATGCCCAGCAGCAGATGCTCCGTGCCCACCTCCTCCTGGCCCAGTTCCCCGGCGCAGGTCTTCGCCCGCTCGATCGCCCATTCCGCCCGCTGGGTGAATTTCTCATTGCTTTTCATCGTTACCTCCCGCACCCATTTTACGCTCTCCCATTATCGCCTCCCGCCGGCGCCAAAAGCGGCGAAACGGCGGCGCGGCGGAAAAAGACCGTTCCCTCCGTTTCGGCGCCTTTCTGTCCGGAAAGGAGCGCTTGACAGTATTATGACCAGATTTTTCCCGGCTCAAAAGAGACGCTTAAATTTTGTAATTGATTTTTGCGCAATGTGTGTTACAATGAAGGCGAAAAGGCCGGATGGCCCGATTTTCCATTCTAGAAGGAGGTAAGATCATGGCTTACGTTATCAGCGACGAGTGCCTGTCCTGCGGCTCCTGCGCAGCTCAGTGCCCTGCCGAGGCGATCGATATGGGCGAACTGCACTATGAGATCGATCCGGAGAAGTGCCTGGAGTGCGGCGCTTGCGCGGCTCAGTGTCCTGCCGAGGCAATCAGCCTCGAGTAAGACTTAAAAAACCGAGAAACGGGCGAGATTCCTCGCCCGCTTTTCTTATTTTGAGGGAAAACCATGACAGATTTTAGCGAACTCTGGCCCGGCGGCCCGCGTTTTGCCCAGGCGGAGACCATGCGCCTGAGCACCGATTCCGTCCTGCTGGCCGACTTTGCCCGCCTCCGCGGCGCGGAGAAGGGGATCGACCTGGGCTGCGCCTCCGGGGCGATCGCCCTGCTGCTGCTCGCCCGGGAGCCGCGCCTGCACATGACGGGGCTGGAGCTGGACGCAGAGGCGGCGGAGCTGGCGCGGGAGAACATGCGCGTCAATGAGCTCGCCGAGCGCAGCCGGATCCTGACCGGGGATATCCGGGAGGTGCGAGGGCTCTTTCCCGCGGGCAGCTTCGACTTCGTGATTGCCAATCCTCCCTACTATCCGCCGGGCAGCGGCCGCCTCTCGCCCGATCCCGCCCGGGCCCGGGCCCGGGGCGAGACGGACTGCAGCCTCGAGGAGCTCTGCCGGGCGGCGGCCTGGCTCCTGCCCACCGGCGGGCGCTTCTTCCTTGTCCACAAGCCGGAGCGGCTGAGCGAGCTGCTGTGTACCATGACGGCCCAGGGTCTGGAGCCGAAACGGCTGCGCACCGTGTGCCAGCGGCCGGAGCGCGCCCCGAGCCTGATCCTGGCCGAGGGCCGCCGGGGCGGAAAACCCGGCCTGTCCCTGGAGGCGCCGCTGATCCTGGCCGAGGCCGGGGGAGGGGAGAGCGCGGAATTTCGCCGCATCTACCATCGAACATGAAAAAAGGAGCTGTGAACCTGTCGGTCCACAGCTCTTTGTTGTCTCTATGTATGGAAAAGCCCGGTTCAGGCCTTGGCCTTGAGCTTGGCCAGGCAATCGGAGCAGATGTTACGGCCTTTAAAACTGGTCAGATTCCGGACGCTGTCACAGAAAACACAGGCGTCCCGATCTTTGCGAAGAATAATGCTGTCGCCCTCCACATATATCTCCAGTGCATCCTTCTCCGAGATATCCAGTGTCCGGCGCAGTTCGATGGGCAAGACAATACGCCCAAGTTCATCCACTTTACGGACGATTCCAGTCGATTTCATGATTTTCTCCTCTCTATTCTTCCACAAGCAGCATCCGCCGTATCCCCAGCGGCGGCTGTTGACTCTCGCGTGATATAAAATATTATATCATAATTGGGGGCGCGGTCAATAGAATTTTTTTCCTGCTGATTAATTCTTTTCTTAAATTTCCTGAAACGGGTTGGTGATGATGGTGTTTATGACGGCGCTCCTCTTGGGCATCTATCTTCTGTCCGTCACCCTCGCCCTGCTCACCGGGCGGGCGGAACAGGCCGGCGCGGCCGTTCTGACCGGGGCGGAGGAGGCGGTGGAGCTCTGCCTCCGTCTGGCCGGGAGTCTGTGCCTCTGGAGCGCCGTGATGGAGCTGCTGGAGCGCTGCGGCCTGGCCCGACGCCTGGCCGAACTGCTGCGCCCGCTGCTGCGCCGCCTCTTTCCGGCGGCCTCCCGGGATGCCACGGCGGCGGACGCGCTGACGGAAAACCTCACGGCCAATCTGCTGGGCCTGGGCAACGCCGCCACGCCCGCCGGGATCCGCGCCGCCCGGGCCATGGCGAAGATGGGCCCGGCGGCCCGGGACGAGCTGTGTCTGCTGATCGTGCTCAACACCGCCTCCCTGCAGCTGCTGCCCACGACCATCGCCTCCCTGAGAGCCGCGGCGGGGGCGGCCGCCGCCTTTGACATTCTGCCCGCCGTCTGGTTCAGCAGCCTCTGCTCCTTGGCCGCCGGGCTGGGCGCCGCCGCGCTGCTGCGGCGGCACTGGCCGTGAAGAGCCTGATGGCGCTGACAGCGCCGCTGCTCATCGCCGCGGGGCTCATCGCCGCGGGGCGGCGGAACGTGGACGCCTTCCAGGCCCTGACCGAGGGGAGCCGGAAAGGACTCGGCGTCCTGCGGGACATGTTCCCGGCCCTGCTGGTGCTGCTGCCGGCGCTGAAGCTGCTGCAGTGCTCCGGCCTGCCGGAGATGCTCTCGCCGCTGCTGCATCCGCTGCTGCGCCGGCTGGGGATCCCGCCGGAGACAGGGCTCCTGCTCCTGCTGCGCCCCTTCTCCGGCAGCGCGGCCCTGGCCGCGGCGGCGGAGCTGATCGAGACCTGGGGTCCGGATTCCCTGGTCGGGCGCACCGCGGCGGTGATGCTGGGCTCCAGCGAGACCACCTTTTATGTCGTCGCCGTCTATCTGGCCGCCGCGGAAGTGCGCCACAGCCGCTGGGCGATCCCTGCGGCCCTCTGCGCGGATCTGGCCTGCTTTGCCTCCTCGGCCTGGATCTGCCGCCTGCTCTGGGGATAGGGTAGACGGAACGACTGATTTGTGGTAAGATACGCAGGAAAACAGAAAGGTGGACGGAGACATGAAAGGGCTTTTGGGTTCGGAGGGCTGGAAGGGCCTGCTCCTGGATATACTGATGGTTCTGACGGGCAGCATGCTGGTTGCGCTGTCCGTGGCCATGTTCACCGTGCCCAACGATATCGCGCCGGGCGGCGTCTCCGGTATGGCCACGGCGCTGGCCTCCTTCTCACCCCTCAGCGTCGGCGTCTGGGCCCTGCTGCTCAATGTGCCGCTGCTGCTGGCCGCCTGGCGGATGCTGGGCCTGCGGCCGCTGGTGATGACCCTGATCGCCACGGTGCTGCTCTCCTTTTTTATCGATCTCTTCGGCGCGCTCCTGCCGGGATACAGCAACAACGTGCTGCTGGCGGCGGTGTTCGGCGGGGCGATCAGCGGTCTCGGCGTGGGGATCCTCTTCCTCCGGGGCATCAGCACCGGCGGGACCGACCTGGCCGCGCTGCTGCTGCGGCGGGTCTTTCCCAATGTCCCCTCGGGGACGCTGCTTCTGCTGATCGACGCGGCGGTGGTGGCCTTCGCCGTCTGCGTGTTCCGGGATATCGAGGTGGCGCTCTATTCCAGCATCACCATCTGGGTCTCCTCCAAGGTGATCGACGCGCTGGCCCAGGGCGTGGATTACGCCAAGGTGATCTACATCATCACCGAGCGCGGGGCGGAGGTCTCCCGGGTGCTGAACACCCGCACCGATCGGGGCACCACGCTGCTGCCGGCCCAGGGCGGCTATACCGGCGGGGAGAAGCAGATGGTCATCACCGTCACCCGCCGCAGCGTCCTGGCCCAGACCCTGCGCCTGATCCGGGAGACCGACCCCAAGGCCTTCACCTTTGTCATGGACTCCACCGAGGTCCACGGCGAGGGCTTCAAAGCGGA
>CAMNKQ010000048.1 GCA_946542465.1 uncultured Clostridia bacterium
CCTCCGCGTCGATTTTCGCCCGATACTCCACGCTGATGATGTGCAGCCGGGCCGTTTCCCCTGCCGGGACATCGTTGCGGTTCAGCGTGCATTCCAGGGTCAGGGTCCGGGTCTCCGGGTCGTAGCCCTGCTCCCGGTACTTGTTCTGCAGGGCCTCGCTGTGGGGATAGCGATAGCTCACGCCCGTCTCCGGATCGTTTACCGAGACCAGCTCATCCTCCGTGTAGCTGTTGTCCCGGGTATGGATAAAGGCCTCCTGCCAGTGCTCCTCGTCCAGGCCAGAGAGATACGAGATGCCGTAGAGATCCCAGTCGCTCCCCTCGTCCTGGTCCATCAGGTAACCGTCCCGCACCTCCTCCGGCTCCACCGGGCTTACATCCACATAGACGCGCAGGAAATCGTCAAAATCCGGCAGGACGGAGAGCAGCACCGCCTGCGGCTCCCGGCTGACCGCCTCCGTCGCCTCGGCGGGAAGCTCCGCCTCCACATAGCCGGAGACCTGGTTTTCCTCGATCTTCAGCTCTTCCCGCAGCTCGCTCTGCCGCTGCTGATGGATGGAGCTGACCGCGTAGGCCGTGGCGCTCATCAGGGCCAGCACCGCCGCCGTCAGCAGCAGCGCCCGCAGACGCCGCCGGGGACGCACGCGCCGGGCCTGCGTTTCCGTCTCCTTTTCCAGTTCGTTCCACAGGCGCTGGGACAGCTCCGGATCCATCGGGATGCTGTCATAGGCCGCGATGATACGTTCATTCTTCATTGTCGTTTTCCTCCAAATCGACGCGCAGCATAGCCCGCGCCCGCCGCAGCCGGGTCTTGACCGCCTCCGCCGTAAGGGACAGCATCGCCGCGATCTCCCTGACCGCGTAGCCCTCATAGTAGTAGAGATAGATCACCGTCTTGTACTTCTCCGGCAGCTGCAAAATCAGTTCCAGCAGATCCCGGTCCGTCTCCGGCGGCGACGCCTGATCCCGCGCCTCGTCCAGCTCCAGCTCCTGCCGCTGTTTCCGCCGCAGCATGTCCTTGCAGACATTGGATACCGTGACGATCAGCCAGGCCTTGACATGCCCTGCGTCCCGGAACTCCCGCTTCTGCTTCATCAGACGCAGGAAGCACTCCTGGGCCGCGTCCTCGCTGTCCTGCGGATTGCGCAGGTAGCTGTAGGCCAGGCGGTAGACCATCGGCAGATGTTCCTCATAGAGAGCGCGGAAGCTCTTGCCCGTGTGGGGCCATTCCCGTTCCATTCGGCTCTCCTCCTTTCTATTGCGAACGACAGCTGTTTTTCGCTTTCACCGGGAACACGTTTGAGAGGCGCGGTTGGGGTCAGAGGGAGAGAAAACTTTTTTACGAAAACAGGGAGCGCCGCGGCGCTCCCTGTCGGTATGGCTCTGTTTTTCCCTTATTTCTGGCCGTAGTAGGCGTTGGCGCCGTGCTTGCGCAGATAGTGCTTGTCCAGCAGGGCCTGCTGCATATCCCGGTGCACGGGGTTGAGCATCAGGGCGTGCCAGTCCATGAAGGCGACCTCCTCCATCACGACGGCGTTGTGCACCGCGTTGTGGGCGTCGGTGCCCCAGGCAAAGGGACCGTGGCTCATGACCACGACGCCGGGCACGTCGTCGGCGTTCAGGCCGCGCTTGCGGAAGGTCTCGATGATGACATTGCCGGTCTCGGCCTCGTAGGCGCCCTGGATCTCCGCCTCGGTCATGGGGCGGGTGCAGGGGATGTCGCCGTAGAAATAGTCGGCCTGGGTAGTGCCCATGGCGGGGATGTCCACACCGGCCTGGGCAAAGGTGGTGGCCCAGCGGGAGTGGGTGTGCACCACGCCGCCGATGTTGGGGAAAGCCTTGTAGAGCGCCACATGGGTGGGGGTGTCGCTGGAGGGCTTCCACTTGCCCTCGACCACCTTGCCGTCCAGATCGACGACCACCATATCCTCCAGGCCCATACCGTCGTAGCTCACGCCCGAGGGCTTGATGACCACAAGGCCGCTCTCCCGGTCGATGCCGGAGACGTTGCCCCAGGTGAAGGTGACCAGATTATACTTGGGGAGCAAGAGATTTGCCTCCAGGACGTCCTGTTTCAGTTTTTCAAGCATGTCGATTTTCTCCTTTATGGGTAAAGTATCGAGGTTTCACTGGTTCCAGTCTATCGGATTTTTCTCCTCCCGTCAATACGGATTCGCTCCTTTCCCCTTGAATTGTGGCCGCGCTCATGTTACAATGAACGCGATTCAATTGGAAACGAGGTATTATCCATGGCCATACAGAACATCTATCTGGCCGGCGGCTGCTTCTGGGGCGCCCAGAAGTTCTTCGACCAGTTCCCCGGCGTGGTGGGCACCCAGGTGGGCTATGCCAACGGCCCCACCGCCGATCCCAGCTATCAGGAGGTCTGCGCCAGCAGCGGCCACGCCGAGACCGTGCGCATCGATTTTGACGAGGAGAAGATCTCCCTGCGGCAGCTTCTGGACTACTATTTCATCGTCATCGACCCCATGGCCTATCACCGGCAGGGGCCGGACGTGGGCATCCAGTACCGCACGGGCATCTATTACAGCGATCCCGCCCTGCTGCCCGCGCTGCGGGAGCGCTACGACGAGGAGCAGCAGAAGTATTCCCGCCCCATGGAGACGGAGCTGCTGCCGCTGGAAAACTTCTATCCGGCGGAGGAATACCATCAGAAGTACCTGGAAAAGAACCCGGAGGGCTATTGCCACATTCCGGACAAGTATATGCATTTGGTGTAAGGCATCCGTGATTAGGCATTAGGGATTAGAAAGCAGGGACGGAATTCCGTCCCTGTTATTGTTTTGCCTGTATTGTGTTGTCGTAGGGGCGGCTAATAGCCGCCCGTTAGATCTGTACCGTGTCCGCGGGCGGCTGGTAGCCGCCCCTACGGCGGAAACGTAAATTCCTACCGTAGGGGCCGGCGCCCAGCCCATGGCCGGGCCCGTGTTTGGCCTGGCTGCGCGACCGAGACAACGGGCGATTCATGAATCGCCCCTACGTCCTCTAATGCCTAATGCCTGTTGCCTATTCCCTCATTCCTCAAAGCCCTGCATGCGATTGAGAATGTCATACAGGGCCAGGGACTTGTCCGCCGTCGGGCCGATGCGCTCGCCCAGCTCCTGGACGGTCGCGCCGTCGGTGCTGATCTCCCAGCGGGGCAGGCCCTCGCCGTTGGGATCGCCGGTCTTGGCAAAGTTGGCAAAATAGGAGCAGAAGATCTCGCTCAGCTCCCGGTCCGCCGCGTCGTAGAGCTTGGAATCGGCCGGGATGTTGCCGTAGCAGTAGACCTCTTCCCCGCTGTGCCAGTTGCCCAGGCGGCCGTTGGTCTTGGTAAAGGCATACTCATAGGAGGGGATCCCCAGCGCCGCGGCCTGCCGCGTCCAGCAGTAATGGCCGTGGGTGAAGAAGATGGCGGAATAGATCTCGTTCCAGCTCGCCTTCGCCTGAGCGTCGCTGCTCACCGGATAGAGGGCCAGCACCGCGTCGGCCTCGTCCCCGAAATAGCGGCGTACCTTCTCCTCGTAGTTTTTCAGATTGGCGTTGGAGAAGAGCGTGAAGGCCGCGGCCTCCTGGGCGTTAAAGCCGTGGAGGATCGCCTCGGCGTTGTTCTCCCCGGCCCGGAGCGCCTCATAGGGGGATTTCTCCAGCGCATAGCCGTCGATGGTCATGTGGTGATTGACGTCCATGGCCGCGGCCAGCTTCTCCGCCGGGACGGCGCGAAGCTCCGCGATCGTGGCGGCGCCGAAGCGCTCCTTCGTGGCCTTGCCGGTGGCCAGGGCCTCCTCCAGCAGACGGTAGGAGTGGGCCGGCCGCGGCGCGGTGACCGTGGAGCTCTCGCCGATGGCGCGGCGGAAGAGGCCCTTGGCCAGAGGCGAGGTGCACAGGGCGCTCACGCAGGCCGAGCCCGCCGACTCCCCGGCCAGGGTCACGTTCTCCGGGTCGCCGCCGAAAGCGGCAATGTTGTCCCGCACCCATTCGAGGGCCTTGATCTGATCCAGCAGGCCGTAGTTGCCGGTGGTTCCGTTGGGACTTTCGGCGATCAGCTCCTCATCCGCCAGGAAGCCGAAGACGCCCAGGCGGTAGCCGAAGTTCACCACCAGCACGCCCTTGCGGGCCAGGCCCTCGCCGCTGTAATCGGCGTACCAGGGCTGCCCGGTCTGGAGCGAACCGCCGTGGACATAGACCAGCACGGGCAGCTTCTCCTGCGCCCCCGCCGGTTTCCAGATGTTCAGGTAGAGCGCGTCCTCGCTCACCGCGTCCCGGAAGTTGTCCTTCAGGGAGATCTCATAATCGTGATAGCCGATGATCTGGGCCAGGGAGCTGTAGAGATTGGAGTTTAGCACCTGCATGGACATGGGCGCGAAATGATCCGCCGCCAGAACGCCCTCCCAGGGTGCGGGGTCCTGGGGCTCCCGCCAGCGCAGCTCGCCCACCGGGGGCGCGGCATAGGGGATGCCGGTATAGACTTCCACCGCTCCGTCCGGGGTATAGACGCCGGTAAGCTGTCCCTGCGCCACGGTGACGACCTCGGTGACGGCCTGGTTCTTTCCCTCCACCGCCGGACGCCGCTTCACCGGCCCCTGGCTCAGAGAGAAGTTCAGCGCCAGCAGCACCGTCAGCAGCAGGAAGCCGCCCAGCTTCACAAACCAGCGCTGCGCGCCCAGTCCGTTCCGGTACAGGACGCCGTAGCCGAGCAGCAGCGCCAGCGCCGCGGCCCAGCCCCAGAGGGCGTTTTTGTTCAGCTCCAGCGCCGCCAGCCACAGCAGCGCGTAGATCACAAGTCCGATCACAAAGGCCACAGATCCTCTTCCTCTCTTCATGGTCTCGCCTCCATTTGGTTTTGCAAAACCATTTTAAACGACAAGGCCGTCCCCTGTCAATGCGGGATTGCATTTTCCCGGGACTTCTGCTACAATGGCAAAACTTTTGCAGATGCAAAAAATCTCCCCCCGGTTGCCCGGAGGGAGACTTCCGCGTGTGTCGTGCTGGCCCAATTATAACCTGCACAAAAGAGCAGGTGGGTCGCCTAAGTTCTGTTTCGCTGCTTCCAACGTCCGCCATGGGCGGGAGGCCTGCAATCCGCAGATTCAAATCGGCATCCCTTATAAGAGATGTGGGTTTAATGGGCCACAAAGGTCGATCGACCCGACACGGGCACCGCAGAAAGATCAGTTCATTCTATGCCGTGGAGGATGCGATTATTCCTCCTCGTCCTCATCGTCAAAGAGGAGAACCATGAAGTGCTCGTACACATCCTGGAGCTGATCCTCGTCGTCGATGGACTCAAAAATATCGTCCCCGTTTTCATCCTGCACACAGCGCAGAATGATAATGCCGTAATCCGGATCGTCCTCTTTCATATCGGCCGGCAGGAAAGCCGTATAGCTCTCCCCGTTATACTCCATGGAATCCAGGATCTCCAGTTCAAACTCCTGGCCGTCGTCGTCCACGATGGTGATAAAATCGCCGCCAAACGCTTCGCTCATAGTATCTCCTCCTGTAGGATATGATCTGATAATCTTATTGTAACCGAAACAGGAGCAGAAATCAATAGTCAATCCGGGCTCTGTCAGGAGCCCAGGTCCTCCAGCAGGAGCAGCAGCTCCCGCCGGTTGATGACCGGGATCCCCGCCTCAAGCATGGCCCGGTCCGCCTCGCGCAGGCATTTGAGTTCGATGCCCGTCACGGAGACCGGCTCCCGGTCCTTCGCCTTCTCATAGACCGCCACATAGCCGGCATCTCCCCGCAGCACGTATTCCGCGGCCTCCGCCCGGCGGGCGTAGCTCTGGTAGATCTCCTGCGGCAAGTTGGCGTTTTTCTCCGGCGCGAGGCTGCGCACCGCCTCCGCCCCCGACCAGAGCGCCGCCGCCAGCAGGCCCAGCAGCAGCGCCGCTTTCGCTCTGAGTGTCATCGTTTCCCTCCAAAGATTTTTTCATATCGCTGCTATTTTTTCTCATTTTGGGGAAAATATACACGACAGGGCTCCTTGCGGCTTTTCCTTAAGCTTTCATAAATTTTACAATTCCTCTACCCTCGCGCTCCCATTTGTGGTATAATGCGAGTTGTATATCCTTATGCGATCCCTGTTTTTCCCACCGAAGGAGGTGTTCGTTCATGGCGCGTGATCCCAAACGTACGGGAAACGCCTCAAGTGCAAAACCCAAAAAGAATTCCGCCGGCCTGCTGGCCTTCAAGGCCGCCGGCTTTACCATTGACGCGGCCTCATCCGTGGTCAGCTCTATTTTCAAGATCCTCGGCTCCCTCATGCTGATCCTGCTGATCGCGGGGCTGCTGTTCTCCTGTGTCTTCGCCTACTACGTCAAGAACTTCCTGACCCCGCAGATGGACCTCTCCCTGGAGGACTATCAGCTCAGCGAGTCCAGTACCATCTGGTATCAGAACTCCGCCGGCGAATACCAGGAGCTGGTCACCCTGGCCAACCAGTCCAAGCGCATCTGGGTCGACTATGAGGACATCCCCAAATATATGGAGCAGGCCCTGGTGTCCATCGAGGACAAGCGCTTTTATCAGCACAAGGGTGTGGACTGGTTCCGCACCTCCACCGCCTTCATCAAAATGTTCGCCAAGATGGAGACCAGCTACGGCGGCTCCTCCATCACCCAGCAGCTCATCAAGAACCTGACCGGCCACAACGAAGTCACCATCCAGCGCAAGCTGGGCGAGATTTTCGGCGCGCTGGAGCTGGAAAAGAAATACGACAAGCAGGAGATCATGATGTGGTATCTCAATGCGGTCTATTTCGGGGAGGGCTGCTACGGCGTGCAGGCCGCGGCCCAGACCTATTTCGGCAAGGACGTGAAGGATCTGAGCCTGGCCGAGTGCGCCGCCATCGTCGGCATCACCAACAAGCCCACCTATTACGATCCCTTCTATAACGAGGAGAACAACAAGGAGCGGCAGGAGGTCATCCTGCGTGAGATGTACGAACAGGAGTACATCGACTTCGACACCTACAAAGCGGCCTGCGCCGAGGAGCTGGTGTTCAAGCGCTCCCCCGGCATCGAGAGCGTGGTGCAGCGGCCCTACACCTATTATGAAGAGGTCGTCATCAACGATGTGCTGAAGGACCTGATGGCCCTCAAGGGTATCAGCTACGACGCCGCCAAGACCCTGCTCTATAACGGCGGCTATCAGATCTACTGCTGCATCGACACCAACATCCAGTCGGTGGTGGACTCCATCTACACCGACCTGAGCAATTTCAAGTCCGGCAGCAGCCAGCAGCTGCAGAGCGCCATCGTGATCATGAACCCCTACGACGGGCGCATTCTGGCCCTGTCCGGCGGCGTCGGCGAGAAGACCCAGAGCTTTGAGCTCAACCGCGCCGTGCCCCGCATGGTGGACGGCTTCGACTACGGCGGCACGGTCCGCTCCCCCGGCTCGTCCATCAAGCCCCTGGCCTCCTATGCCCCGGCCATCAACGAGGGCCTGGTCACGCCCAACTCCATCGTCTATGACAGCCCCAACATCTATCTGCGCGGCACGAGCTGGTATCCCCACAACGACGACAACCAGTATTATGGCGCCCTGACCCTGACCGAGGCGCTCAAGTGGTCCCGCAACACCATCGCCGCCCAACTGGTGGATATTCTGCCCAACGGGCCCCAGACCTCCATCGACTATATGACCCAGCGTCTCGGCTTTACGAGCCTGGTCACCAGTGGGGAGAAAAACGATGTGGGCTACGCCTCCATGTCCCTGGGTCAGCTGACCAACGGCGTCTCCGTCCGGGAGATGACCCAGGCCTACTGCTCCCTGGTCAACGACGGCATTTTCACCTACTCCCGCACCTATTCCATGATCACCGACTCCCGGGGCAACGTGGTCATCGACAACGCGCCCCAGACCATCGCCGCCTTCGATCCCAACACGGCCTACTGCATGACCTATATGATGCGGCAGGGCGTGGAGAGCGGCACCGGCACCGAGGCCCAGCTCTGGTCCGTCCCCGTGGCGGGCAAGACCGGCACTTCCGGCGAGTATAAGGACCGCTGGTTTGCCGGCGTCACCCCGTATTACGCCGCCGTGGTCTGGACCGGTTATGACATCCCCGAGGTCATGCACGTCAACGGCAACCCCGCCGCCAAGCTCTGGCGCAAGGTCATGGCGCCGATCCACGACGGGCTGGGCTGGAAGGAATTCACCTATCCCTACCTGGGGCCCGACACCGGCATTTTCAACGCCAACGCCCCGGTGGAGACCCCGAACATCATCGGTGAAAACGGCGTCCAGTTCGGCGGCGAGACCATCTGGGATAACGGCAACGGCATCAGCATTTCCACTCCCGCGCCGGAAGTCTACACACCGCCCGAGGTCTATACGCCCCCCGAGGTCTATACACCGCCTGAGGAGAACTACTATATCCCCTCGGATCCCTTCAACCCCGTCGTCCCGGATGAGGGCGACGCCACCATCATCTTCGGCTGACGGTGTTCTCTTCCGAAGGCTCTCTGCCTTCGGAAGAGAAAAGAAGGCTACATATTTGGCTGTTTCGCCCGGTTTTCGCAACTTTTCTGCACGTATCCAGGTTTTACCTGTTGACAGTTTTCGACCCACATGCTACATTTTTGATTACAATAACGGAGGTGCTTTTCGTGGCAAAAACATTGGAGTACAAGGGTCATCCTCTCCAGCGCAAGGACAACATCATCTATTACGGCAGTTTCGCGGACAAATACATCATCATGATGCAGATTCTCGACACGAAGAAGGTCAAAGATCTGGATGTGGCCAGCAAGGTCTCTGTCCAGCTGCAGCTGACCGATCCCTCGATCAAATCCCGTGACCGCGTGGTCAAGAAGGCCGAGAAGGACAGTCTCTACGCCGCCATTGATGTTGCCGCCGTCTGGCTGGAGCGCGCTCTCGCCTCCCGTTAAGAAAGGGCATCAAGCTGCATTTCTACGCTTCAAGATGCTGACCGCCGGGAGAAAGCCGAGGGCGCTGTGCGCCTTCGTCCCCCTCCCCGAACAAGAAAAAGAAGGTCATTCTTATGCGCAAACATGTGATTCGGGCGCTGATCGCCTCGCTGCTGATCGGCTCCTGCCTGAACGTGACCGCCTATGCCGAGGGCGCTACCGTCACCGGCTCCCAGGTCAACGTCCGCTCCGGCCCGGGCGTCAGCTATGACGTGCTGGGCAGCGTCTCCCGCGGCACCATTCTGGAGGTGACCGACCGCTCCAACAGCGACTGGTACGCCATCTCCTACGGCGACCGCGTCGGCTACATATCTGCCAGCTATGTGACGCTGGAGGACGTCTCCTATCCCGCCGCCGTGGTTCCGGACAGCAGCGCCTCTTCCTCAAGCAGCGGCAGCAGCGGAACCATCAACGGCTCCTATGTGCGTTTCCGCAAAGGCCCCAGCTCAAGTTCGGAGATTCTCGGGGAATACAGCCAGGGCAAAGCCCTGACGATCCTCGGCACCTCCGGGGACTGGACCGCCTGCGTCATTGACGGGCAGGAGGGCTTTGTCTACAGCCAGTTCGTCTCCGTCGATTCCGCGGCGGAGGCCAGCCCTGCCACCGTGATCCAGACGCCGGAGCCCGCCGCGACGCCCGCCCCCAACGGCAACGGCATCCTGATCCGGGATTCCGCCTCTACCCAGGCGGGAAATACGGGGACGGTCAGCGGCGGCAGCGGCGTGATCGTCCAGTTCCAACCGCCCGCCTCCGGCACGGCCGCCCCGGTTGCCACCGTCGCGCCCGTCGTGCAGGCATCGCCCGTACCGCAGGCGCAGACCCCGACCCAGACGCAGACCGCCGGCTCCCCCGCAGCGGGCGGCGAGGGCAACGTGACCAGCTATGCCCAGGCCCAGACCGGCACCATCATCGCCGATCGGGTCCGCTTCCGCAAGGGTCCCGGCGCCACCTACAGCATTCTCAGCTCCTACGACAAGGGCAAGAGCATCAGCGTTCTCGGCACCGCGGGGGAATGGACCTACTGCAGCATCGACGGGCAGAACGGCTATGTCTTCAGCCAGTACGTGCAGGTCGGTGCCGGTGAGACCGCGCAGCCTGCAACGGGCAGTCCGTCCGTCCCCGTGCAGCAGCCGACTCAGACCGGCGGCGCGGTGCAGCCCGTCATCACCGACAGCGCCGGCACCGGCGGGAACACCGCCTCCGGCACGCAGGGCTTCATCAAGGGCAACAACGTGCGCCTGCGCGCCATGCCCGACAGCTCGTCTCAGATCCTGGCCGAGCTCTTCTACGGCAATGCTGTGACCATCACCGGCAGCTCCGGCGATTGGACGGCCGTCGTCTATGAGGGGCAGAGCGGCTTCGTGTTCAGCCAGTACGTGGCCACCGGCGTATACCAGAACGTCAGCGTCGGCGGTACGACCACGGGACGCGAGATCGCGGACTTCGCGCTGCAGTATGTGGGCACGCCCTATCACTGGGGCGGCAAGGACCCCTCCACCGGCTTTGACTGCTCCGGCTTCATGTACTACGTCTACAAGAATTTCGGCTACACGCTCAACCGTGTCGCCTCGGAGCAGGCGCTCAACGGCAAGCACGTGGAGGCCTCGGATCTGCAGCCGGGCGATCTGCTCTGCTTCTATTCCGGCGGCAGCTACATCGGCCATGTGGGCATGTATATCGGCAACAACATGTTTGTCCACGCGGCGACCTCTACCACCGGCGTCATCACCTCGGAGCTGACCGGCTATTACGCCCGCCGCGGCTTTGAGGCCCGCCGCATCATCTGACCTCGCATTTCTATCTAACGCCTAACGTCCCTGCGCAAGCAGGGGCGTTCAAGCTGTCGACAAAGCCAATAGGCTTTGCCGACAGAGGGGATGCAGCCTGCTGCAGCGCACTCGCTTCCGTGAGACGCTCGCACGTTTGCAGGCTGAGAAGAGTTTTTTCCGAGGCGCAGAAGGTGAATTGCTGCGCAGCAGCAAGAGAAGCCCCTCTGGAGGGTGTCCCCGGAAAAAACGGATTGGATTGATTTTTCGCCGTGCGCGGCGAAAAACTCTGCGAGGCTTTTTCCAACAATAGAGTTTGTCTACACATTGAACGTCCCTGCGCAAGCAGGGGCGTTTATCTTTTGTCAAAAAAATGATTTTCCCTATAGCGCTTGACAGAAAACCATGGTATACTTAGCGTGGTTTGATGTGGTCCGCGGGCAGCGGCTTTGCCCGTCTCTCCCGCGGCTTTCGGCACGCCGCGGCGTGCCGCATAAACGGCAAGTGCATCATTCATACGAAACACGAGGAGGAACCTGCACGTGCAAAAAGTAAACTTTACCGAGACCATTCTGCGCGACGCCAACCAGTCCCTGGTGGCCACGCGGCTGCGCTTCGACCAGTTTGAGCCGATCCTGTCCACCATCGATCAGGCCGGCTTCTACTCGGTGGAATGCTGGGGCGGCGCGACCTTTGACGTCTGTCTGCGCTTCCTGAACGAGGATCCCTGGGAGCGGCTGCGGAAAATCCGCGCGGCCATGCCCAACACCAAGCTGCAGATGCTGCTGCGCGGCCAGAACATCCTGGGCTACAAGCACTACAGCGACGACGTGGTGCGCCGCTTCGTGCGCGCCGCCGTGCGCAACGGCATCGACATCGTCCGCATTTTTGACGCCCTCAACGACACGGACAACCTGAAGGTCGCCATTGAGGAGACGGTCAAATCCGGGGCCGAGGCCTCCGGCGCCATTTCCTACACCACGAGTCCCGTCCACACCCTGGATAAGTACGTGGAGATGGTCAAGGAACTCAAGCAGATGGGCGTCAGCTCCATCTGCATCAAGGACATGGCCGGCATCCTCTCCCCGAAGAACGCCTATGACCTGGTCGCCGCCATCAAGGACGCGGTGGATCTGCCCGTCGTGGTCCACACCCACAGCACCACCGGTCTGGCCTTTATGACCTATCTGAAGGCGGTCGAGGCCGGCGCCGACGTGATCGACACCGCCATCTCCCCTTTCTCCGGCGGCACCTCCCAGCCAGCCACCGAGACCTTGAACTACACCTTCAAGGAGCTGGGCTATGAGACCGGACTGAACGAGGACGCGCTGGTGAAGATGGCCTCCTTCTTCAAGCCCATCCGGGCGGACTTTCTGGCCGATGGGACCCTCAATCCCATCTCCATGGCCACCGATACCCAGTGCCTGACCTATCAGATCCCCGGCGGCATGCTCTCGAACCTCCTCAGCCAGCTCAAGATGCTCGGCGCCCTGGACAAGTATGACGAGGCCCTGCTGGAGACCCCGCGGGTCCGCGCCGACATGGGCTATCCCCCGCTGGTCACCCCGACCAGCCAGCTGATCGGCACCCAGGCCGTGCAGAACGTGCTCTCCGGCGAGCGCTACAAGAACGTGGG
>CAMNKQ010000049.1 GCA_946542465.1 uncultured Clostridia bacterium
TGTAGAGTAACACACTTATAGAAATTTGTCAATGTGTATTTTTCTCCAACTGCTTCTCATACACGATATGCCGTATATGAAAAGGGACTCTGATCGTATCACAATCAGAGTCCTTTTTTGGTCCGAGTGACAGGGTTCGCTTGCATTTTTCGCCTCGCGGGAGACGGCGAAAAATAATTGGATCAACCAGTTTTTGAACTGGTTGATGAAAGCCCCACAGGGGCTTTCGATTTTGATTCGAACCCTGTCCAAAAGAAGAAACCCAGAATCACGCTATGGCGATCCTGGGTTTCTTGGTCCGAGTGACAGGGTTCGAACCTGCGGCCTCATGGTCCCAAACCACGCGCGCTACCAACTGCGCTACACCCGGAAGTATTCATTTTTATACGCGCGAAACGCGCTACAGCCGACTGCGTCGGCGAAGACTGGTCCGGCCAGGGCAAGGGAGGTAAGAGGTCTCGCCCGGCGGACAGCTATAACAGTATACATCATCCGACGGGCGGAAGCAAGATTTTTCTTGGAGAAGCGGAGCCAAAGTCCCGGTGGGGGTGACATTTGCCTGTTGCGGGCGAGCCTGTTTCTTGGTATAATAACTAAATCATTATCCCGGCAGGGAGGCACAGCATGAGACGAAAGAAAATCGCGTTTGCGCTGCTGCTCCTGCTGGCGCTGCTGCTCCTGTGCGGCTGCGGGAACAAGGGGGAGACGGCTTTGCCCACTACCCCCACGCCCGCGCCCACGCCGGAGCCGGATTACAGCGGCCAGCTGCGCATCAGCGAATTCATGACAAAGAACAAAGCCGCGCTTGCGGATGAAAGCGGCGCCTTTCCCGACTGGGTCGAGCTGGAATGCATCGCGGCGAGCCCGGTGGATCTGAGCGGCTGGGCCCTCTCGGATCGGCCCGGCACGGCCAAGCTGCCCCTTGAGGCCCGGGCGGCGCAGCCCGGCGAGCTGAGCCTCCTTTTCTGCGGGGAGGACAGCTTTTCTCTCTCCGAGGGGGAGACGCTCTATCTCCTCTCCCCGGACGGCAAGATCCAGGACCAGGCGCTCTGCCCCGAGAGTGCATCCGACCGCTCCCTACAGCGGCAGGCGGACGGGAGCTTTGCCGAGACGCGCTGGATCAGCCCGGCTTATCCCAACGACCTGGCGGGACACGAGGCCTTCGCCGCGGGCCGCCCGGCGCCCATGCTCTCGATTCACGAGGTCATGGTCTCCAACGAGGCCCATCCCCTCGCGGGCGATCTGCTCTGCGACTGGGTGGAGCTGCGCAACGACTCCGGCGCGCCGCTGCCGCTGGCGGGCTACAGCCTGTCCGACTCCCTCAAGGAGCCGACGCGCTTTGTCTTCCCGGAGAGCACGCTCCAGCCGGGCGAGCTGCTGGTGCTGGCCTGCGAGGCCGACGGTCTGCCCGAGGGCGCGGAAGTCTGGAACACGGGCTTCTCCCTGGACGCGGTGCAGGAGCAGCTCTATCTCTTCAGCCCCCAGGGGACGCTGGTGGACTATGTCTCTCTGGAGGAGATCCCCATCGAGGGGAGCCTCGGGCGGCAGGACGGCACGGAGGGCTTTTTGTATTTCACCGAGCCCAGCCCGGGCCAGGAGAACCTCGGCGGGGAGCGCCGGGTCTCCGCGCGGCCTGTGGCGCTGACGCCGGACGGCATCTACGACGATGTGGAGAGCGTGTCGGTGGCGCTGAGCGCGGCGGGGGAGATCCGCTATACCCTGGACGGCAGCCAGCCCGGCCCGGACTCCGCCCTCTACGAGGGGCCCATCACCCTGACGGAGACCACGGTCCTGCGGGCTGCCAGCTGGGAAGAGGGCGCGGTGAAGAGCCGGGCCGCCTCCTTCAGCTATATCATCAACGAGCACCACACACTCCCGGTGCTGAGTCTGGCCGTGGACAGCCAGACGGACTTTAACGGCATGTACGCCAGCACCTGGGAGGGTCCGATCCTCCCGGCCAACCTGAGCATGTACGAGAGCGACGGCCTCCTCTTCAGCCAGGACTGCCGGGTGCGCCTCCAGGGCCGCACCAGTCTGATCCTGCCGAAAAAGGGCCTGGGCATCCGTTTCGGCGGGCGCTACGGCGGCAACCTGCATTGCGACGTGTTCGGCAACGGCATCACCGAGTACAGCTCCCTGACCCTGCGCGTGGGCCAGGACTACGCCATGAGCCTTTTCCGCAACGAGCTCTTCCAGGCCCTGCTGGAGGAGGCCTCGGACGACACCCTGACGCAGGCGACGCGCTTTTGCATCCTCTACGTCAACGGGGATTACTACGGGATCTACGCCCTGAAAGAGGACTTCTCCCGCCAGTTCTACGCCTCCCACGCCGGCGTGAGCAAGGAGAGCGTGGCCCATGTGAACCCGCCGGCGGGCTCCGGCTCGGACTTCTACATCCACACGGTGGATTTCGTGGAGAGCCACGACATGACGCTGGATGAGAATTACGAGGAGCTGGGCCGCTATCTGAACCTGGACAGCCTGATCGACTGGGTGCTCTTTGAGGGCTACGCCGCCGACCAGGATATCTACACCAACTACCGCATGTTCTCCTCGCCGGAGAACGGCGGGGCCTGGCAGCTGGCCTATTACGACCTGGATATCTGCTTTTATCATCTGAGCGACTGCTTTTTGACCATCGGCAACGAGGGCGAGCTGCCCACCATCCTGCGCTATCTGGGCCGCAACGCCGCCTTCCGGGATCGGCTGCTGAGCCGCTATGCCGAGCTGGGGCGCACAACGCTCTCGGACGAGCATGTGCTGCAGAAGATCTGCGAATTTGAGGAGCTGCTGGCCCCCGAGATCCCGCGCAACCACGCCCGTTGGGACATCTCCCCGGGTATCTGGGAGAGCCAGGTGGACTTTCTCAAGCAGACCGTGCAGAACCACTGGTTCTATCTGACCAGCGATGTGCTGCGCGTCCGCTTTGACTGCACCCAGGAGGAATACGATCATTACTTTTCCGAGTTTAAACCGGAAGATAAGGGAGGAATCGAGACATGGAACTGACCGCCGCGGCCGCCTGGCTGAATACGACTTTTGCCGGCTTTGACAGCGTCATTCTGGGCGCTCAGCATCTGATGGCGGAGAAGCTGGGCACGGTGCTGACCCCGCTGATGAAGCTTATTACCCTGCTGGGGGAGAAGGGCCTGCTGCTCATTTTGCTGTCCCTGGTGCTGATGCTCTTTCCCCGCAGCCGGAAGATCGGCGTGTGCATGTTCGGCGCCATCGCCTGCGGCGCCATCCTCACGAACTTCGTGCTGAAGGACTGGGTTGCCCGCCCGCGGCCTTTTGAGACCCTGGAGCTCTACCGCCAGTACTGGCAGGCCGTCGGCGCCCCGGCGGAGGACGGCTTTTCCTTCCCCTCCGGCCATGTGACCGCCGCCACGGCGGGCCTGACCGGGCTCTGCCTGATCGACCGACGCCGCCGTCCCCGGTGGATCGTCCTGACGGTGATCTGGGTGCTGTTGATGGCCGCCTCCCGGAACTATCTCATGGCCCACTATCCCTCGGACGTGCTGTTTGCCGTGCTGGTGGGTCTGGTCTCGGCGCTGATCGCCCGGGCCATCACCCGGCTGATCTTCCGCCTGCTGGAGACCTATGACGATCTTCCCTTCTGCGCCTGGGTGCTGGATTTTGACATCCGCAATCCCTTCAACTATGATCCGGACGCCAAGCCCGATACCGGGTACAAAGGGAAGCATTGAGAGGGGCCAGGCATCAGGCATTAAGGCATTAGGCATCAGAAACAGGAGAGTCACAAACGGCTCTCCTGTTTTTGTGCGTGTTGGGGATTATTTCGCTTCCCAGATGACCTGATCGCCGAGGAGGATCTGCTCCACGGCGTAGATGTCCAGGGCGCTCTTCCAGTCGCAGCGGCAGCAGATCAGCCCGTCCTCCACCGGCGCGCTCAGGAAACCGCCGGTGCGGAAGCGGCTGCCGTCGGAGAGGACCAGCTCCGTGTCCCAGCAGGTGTCGTCGCAGAGATTCAGATAGGACTCCGACTCCGGATACTGCTCGGCCTCAAAGAGTCGGACGAAGTCCTCCGAACGGAATTTCCAGACGGCGCTGATGGGGCTGAGCTCCAGGGCCACAAGCTCCACCTCCCGGCCGCTCTCCTCGTCGCGGCAGGGCACGCTGCCGAAGTCGAAGTGCCGCATCTCCGCCTCGGTGGGCGTGAAGACGAAGGAGCCGAGCTCCCGCTCTTTCTCGCCCTGGCGGTAGCTGGCCAGGCGGAGCGTAATGCTGTCCTGGCCGGCCATGGCCTCCCGCAGGGAGGCGGCGTCGGTGATGCACTCGAGGGTCAGGGTCTGGCTTTCGCTGTCGTAGGCGTAGTCCCGGACGGCCTTTTGGATCTCCTCTTTTCCGCTGAGCGTGAGATCCGGGGGCAGCTCCGGCGCGGCGAAGATGAAGAGATCGCTCTCCTGCAGGGAGAGCCCGAAGGACAGCTCGCCCGGCCAGGCGGCCAGCTCCTCCTCCGTGATCGGGGAGACGTTGACATAGATCTTCTGCCAGTAGCCGTCGCTGATGGCGGAGAGCAGGACGATGCCGTCCGCGTCCTCCTCGGGGAGCGTGTACTCCTGATAGCTGTCGGTGCCGCTTGCGGCGATCTGGAGATCATTGCGGATCTCCTGCTGGCGGGCGGCGTGGATGCCGCTGATGGCGTAGGCGGCGGCGCCCAGGGCCAGGAGCAGCGCGGCGGCCAGCACAAAGGTGAACAGACGTTTGACTTTCATGGGTTCGATCCTTTCCGGGGGATCGCCCGAAAGACCGGGATCAAAGCACGCGGTCTCGCGGATATGGCGCTCATCCAGGAGGTTGAGCGCCGCGGAGATCGTCTCCCGCTTCATACCAGCAATCCCTCCTTTTGCAGATGTTGTTTGAGTTTTTCCTTGACGCGGTGCAGCCGGACGGCGGCGGTGCCGTAGCGCATCCCGGCCATCCGCGCCGCGTCGGGCAGAGAATCGGCGTACCAATAGCGGCGCATGAAGAGAAAGCGGTCCTCGTAGCTCAGCGTGTCGAGGAAGCGGTCGATGCCCGCGGCCAGCTCCCGCGCCTCGCAGGCCTCCTCCACGCTCTGGCTGTCGGGGATGCACTCGGAGAGCTCATCCAGGGCCAGGTCGTATTGGCTGTTGCGCTTCTCGGCCCGGTTGGCGTGGTAGCGCTTGGTGGCAAGATTGCGCGCGATCCTGCACACATAGCTGCGCAGCGGGTCGGGGCGATTCGGCGGGATGCTGTTCCAGGCGCCCAGCCAGGTGTCGTTGACGCATTCTTCGGCGTCCTGCCGGTCGCCGAGGATGTTCCGCGCCACGTGGCGGACCGCGCCGCCGTGTTTTTCGGCCAGTTCGGTGATGGCCTGCTCTGAACGTTCAAAGAACAGGTCGATGATTTCCGAATCTGTCATGGTCTTCACCTCTTCTCACCCCTGTACTACGGATCGGCGGGTGATTTTTACAGAAAAACTCAAATTTTGAGGGATTAGGCAGTAAGGCATTAGGAAATAGAGAGAACCCTATTCCCTAATGCCTGTTGACTATTGCCTCGCGGCGTCAGCTGAATTTTGTAAAGTCGATGTTGTCAGCGAAGAGCTGCAGATCGGCGGCGCTGCACATGCCGGGAAACTGCAGCAGCACATAGGCCGTGTCGGTCTCGTAGAGGCCGAGGGGCGTGGTGAAGCGGGGGTATTCCATCTCCCCGTCCACTGTGAGAGATACCTGCTCGCCGCAGGCGGTCTCATAGGCCCAGCTCTCCGCGCCCGGATGCAGGAAGGCCCGCACGGTGGGGCAGAAGCTGCCCTTGGGCACATAGCACAGCTCGTAGCTGGTGGAGCCGTAGACGATCAGCGCCTGCCATGCGCCGGTGTCCCAGGCCACCGCGGAGGCCAGATAGCTCTCCTCGCTGCGCAGGAAGTTCTCCACGCCAAGCAGCGCCCAGGTTTCCTCCTCTGTGGCCTCGCCCAGGTGGAAGTCCTCCTTGGTCGCGCCCTCCGGGACGCGGTAACTCATCAGGCTTGTCAGCCATTCGGGCCGGGCCCAGCTGCCGAAGTTGATGGCCCGGACGGAAGTCGGGAAGTGCAGGGCGTACTGACCCTGCAGCTCCTGAAGCACGGCGTCCAGCTCCTCCACACCGGTGGGGAAGGGCGCGTAGTACTCCTGCATGTACTGGCCCTTGACAAACCAGTCGTCCGTCTGCCGGGCGTCATAGTACTCGTTGTAGGCGCTGTGGAAGCGGGAGGCGGCCTGGTATTCCGGCGTCTCGGCGAAGTCCGCCGTGCTCATGAGCCCCTCCTTGGGCTTGACCGGCGCGACCGTGCGGCCGTTGACGGCGTCCAGATCGGGCTCGCCGCCGCAGAGAGCGTCAAAGTCGAAGCAGGCGGCCACGGCCTCCGCGCCCTCACGGCCAAACTCCGCGGGCGTGCCGGGGACAAACTGGGCGCCGTAGCTGAGAGTGATAAAATCCTCCCCCTCATGGAAAAAGATCAGGCCGTCAAAGCCGGTATCATTCTGCCGCAGGGCCAGGTTCAGGCTGTGGCCGTCCTGACTGATCTGCCACTCGTCGTAACTGACCGGGTCACGGACGTACATGCCGTAGGGGGCCAGCACGCCCGCGCGGCTGCGCTGCAGCGTAAAGACCAGGCGGCCGCCCTCCAGGGCCAGCTCGCCCTCGCCCTTGAAGCTGCCGTCCTCAAAGATGTAGTGGCCCTGCCAGAAGTTGTCCTCCCCGCGGAGAAAATCGCCGAGGCCGGTGACCTGCTTAAACTGCTCCTGGGTCATGGGGTAGGCGACCTCGCTGTGCAGGCGCAGGCCGTACTCCTCGGCAATGCCGTGGAGCGTGTCCAGCATCTCCTGGTTGTAGCAGTGGTAGATCTCACAGGCCGGGTCCTCCTGCTGCGCTGTCCAGGCGTCCACCGCCTTCCAGTCCCAGTCGGCCTGGCGATAGCGCTCCTCGGCCTTGGCCCAGGCCAGCGAGGCCTGCGCCTCGGGGGAATCGGCCTCGCCGTTGGAGGCGACAAAGCCGCCGGGGGCCGGGGTCACGTCCGGCGTGCTGCTGCCGAAATCGGGGATTTCGGTCTCGATCATGCGTGTGGACAGGCCGAACCAGCCGCTGGCATAGGCCGTCACACCCAGCGCCAGGATCAGCGCCGCGGCGAGGGCCAGGGTCAAAATGCGTTTGGGTTTCATGTTTGCCTTCCTTTCCGGGGAGGCGGCTGCCGCCTCGGGAGCATAGCGAAAGGCCTCTGCGATATAGCGGTCGTCGATGTCGCCGATGACCGTGAAAAGCTGTTCCCGTTTCATGTGAGCAAACCCTCCTCCGTCAAATACTGATGCAGTTTTTCACGGGTACGGAAAAGACGGACGGATATCCGGTGGCTTTTGCCCTGGGTCATGGCGGCGATATCCGAAACGGAATCCGCGTAGAAATAGCGGCGGACGAAGAAAAAGCGGTCCTCGTAGCTCAGTGTGCCCAGAAAGCGGCTGATGGCGGCGGAGAGCTCCTTGGCCTCGTACTCGGCCTCCAGGTTCACCGGCGCGGGGATGCACTCCTCCAGCTCGTCCAGCACGGCGTCAAAGGCGCTGTTACGCTTGGCGGCGCGCCGGGCGTGGTATTTCTTCGCGGCCAGATTGCGGGCAATGCGGCAGACGTAGCTCACCAGGGGCTTGGGATTCTGAGGCGGGATCGTATTCCAAACCCCGAGGTAAGTGTCGTTGGCGCACTCCTCCACATCCAGCCGATCGTTCAGGATATTGGCCGCCGTTTTCTTCACGGCTGTCCCGTATTTTCGGTTCAGTTCCACGATGGCCTGCTCTGAGCGCTCATAGAACAGGGCGATAATTTCACTGTCCTCCAATGGCGTCACTTCCTTTCCGCCTCACCTATATCCTACGGATCGGCGGGCGGATATCTCAGAGATTTCGAAAAAAGTTTAGCAGATTTGAAAGGAAAGGCAATAGGCATTAGGCATTAGGCAGTAGAGACGTAGGGGCGGCTATTAGCCGCCCGTCAAGCCTGCACTGTGTCCGCGGGCGGCTGATAGCCGCCCCTACAACAACATCGTACAATGCCCATAATACAACCATAACGACTTGCATAACAACATGAGACTTGCATAACAACATGACAAGTATGACGGCTTTTAGAGACCGGCTCACACCGGTCATGAACAAGATAATTTGTGCAGTGGTCGGAAAGCTGCGGGCGTAAACCGGATCACTGTTTTCCACTGGATGACAAAACCGGGAGGGCTTGGCCCTCCCGGAGCGTATCATTTGTTTGCTTCCAGATAGATCATCAAGACGGAGATATCGGCGGGGGAGACGCCGGAGATGCGGCTCGCCTGGCCGAAGTTCTCCGGGCGGATCTGTTTGAGCTTCTCCCGCGCCTCCAGGCGCAGACCGGTCACCCGGTCGTAATCCAGATCCCGGGGCAGGCGGTGCTCCTCCAGACGGCTGAAGTCCTCGATCTGCCGCAGCTGCCGCTTGATGTAGCCCTCGTACTTGAGGCGGATCTCCACCTGCTGGCGGATGGCCCGGGACAGCGCGGGGCGCGCCGGGTCGAAGGGCGCCGTGTCCTCATAGCTCACCTGTGGGCGGCGGATCAGATCGGCCAGGGACGTGCCGGAGCTCACGGCCGCGGTGCCGCGCCCGCTCAACATGGCGTCCAGCGCCTCGCTCGGCGGGATGTGGGTAGCCTCCAGGCGCTTGAGCTCCCGCTCGACGGCGGCGTATTTCTCCCGCACGGCCTGAAAGCGCTCCTCGCTCACAAGTCCGATGCGCCGCCCGATGGCGCTCAGACGCTCGTCGGCGTTGTCCTGCCGGTGGAGCAGGCGGTATTCACTGCGGGAGGTCATCATGCGGTAGGGCTCGTTGGTGCCCTTGGTGACCAGATCGTCGATCAGCGTGCCGATGTAGCCGTCGCTGCGCCGGAGGATCAGCGGCTCCTCGCCCTTGATCTTCAGCGCGGCGTTGACCCCGGCCACAAAGCCCTGCACCGCCGCCTCCTCATAGCCGGAGGAGCCGTTGAACTGCCCCGCGCCGTAGAGCCCGGCGATGGCCTTGCACTCCAGCGTCGGGTAGAGCTCCGTGGGGTCCAGGCAGTCGTACTCGATGGCATAGGCGCAACGGGTCATCTCCGCCTGCTCGAGCCCTGGGATCGTGTGCAGCATCTGCACCTGCACCTCCTCCGGCATGGAGGAGGAAAAGCCCTGAATGTAGAGTTCCTCGGTGTTCAGGCCCATGGGCTCCACAAAGAGCTGGTGCCGGGGCTTGTCCGGGAAGGTCATGATCTTGGTCTCAATGCTGGGGCAGTAGCGCGGACCCACGCCCTCGATCACCCCGGCGTAGATGGGGCTGCGGTCCAGATGGGCGCGGATGATCTCATGGGTGCGCTCGTTGGTGTAGGTCAGGTAGCAGACGGCCTTGTTCTCCGGCGGCGTCTCGGTGGTAAAGGAGAAGGCCTCTGGCTCTTCATCGCCGGGCTGCAGCTCCATTTTTGAAACGTCCACCGTCCGGGCGTTGACCCGGGGCGGCGTGCCGGTCTTGAAGCGGCGCAGCCGCAGACCCAGGGCCCGCAGCCGTTCGGAGAGGGGCAGCGCGGCGGCCAGCCCGTCCGGGCCGGAGGAGCGCAGCACCTCGCCCACGATGGTGCGGCCGTCCAGATAGGTGCCCGAGGCGATCACCACCGCCTTGCAGGCGTAGACGGCGCCGGTGTGGGTCGTGACGCTGACAACATGCCCGTCCTCCACGCCCAGATCCACCACCTCGGCCTGCTTCAGACGCAGATTCTCCTGCCGCTCCAGGGTCTGCTTCATGATCTCCTGATAGCGCCGCCGGTCGGCCTGGGCGCGCAGGGAGTGCACCGCCGGACCCTTGCCCCGGTTGAGCATCCGGTATTGAATGCAGGCCCGGTCCGCGGCCTTTGCCATCTCGCCCCCCAGGGCGTCCAGCTCCCGCACCAGATGGCCCTTGCCGGTGCCGCCGATGGCCGGGTTGCAGGGCATGTTGCCCACGCTGTCCAGATTGATGGTAAAGCAAATCGTGTCCAGACCCAGCCGGGCGGCGGCCAGAGCCGCCTCAATCCCCGCGTGTCCGGCGCCTACGACCGCCACGTCGCAGCGGCCCGCCTCATAACAAATCACAGTGCATCCCTCGCAAGAAACAGTTTTGTGCCATTATACTCAAAACCCGGGGAAAAAACAATCCGCTTTCCCAAGGTCTTGTGGTTGGAAGCGATTTTTTCTTGACCGGCGGCGAGAATGTGTTTATAATTTAAAGCAATAAAACGGGAGAATTGTCGAAAGGGGGCGATCCCATGCGCGCATACGTGAAACGCGGACTGCTGTTCGCGCTGCTTCTCTGCCTGTGTCTGACGCTGTTTGCCGCGCCGCGAGAGGCGGAGGCCACCGGCGGCTGGCCCATCAACCGCGCGCTGATCCAGACCCGCTATACCCCTGTCGCACTCATGGAGCTGGACCTGATGACGGTGGGGACGACGACGGAGGGCGCCTATGTGGCCAGCTCCGCATGGATCGATTCCAGCGGCAATCAGGTGGTGGGCAGCTTCGGCACGGCCAGCGTGTATCTGCAGCTCACCCTCAACGCCCAGGACGGCTATCTCTTCGCGCCCAATGCCGACGCCTATATCAACAACACCGCCGCCACCGTGGTGGAAAACGGCGGCACCTATCTCACCGTTCGCAGTCACGACTACAAGCCCGAGATCTGGGCGCCCAACGTGATCAAGAGCCCCGGGCCGGAGACGGTGGACGAGGGCGGCTGGGCGGCTTTCGTCTGTACGGGCCAATATGTGGGCAGCTATGAGTGGTGCCTGGAGAGCCCGGACGGAAAAGCCACCTACACGATGGCCCAGGCCATCAGCGTCCTGCCGACCCTCCAGTACTCTGGGGAGGACACAAATCAGGTGATCCTCAGCAACATCCCGGCGGAGCTGAACGGCTGGCGCATCTTCTGCCGGGAGTGGAGCCTTGGCGAACTCAGCTACTCCCGGACGGATTCGGCGCTCATCACCGTGATCGGCGCCAAGCCCACGCCCGCGCCGACGCCAATGCCAACGCCCGTACCGACGCCGAGCCCGACACCAGCACCCACGCCGGAACCCACACCATCGCCTACGCCCGCGCCCACACCGAGCCCGACGCCGGCGCCCACGCCCGCACCGACGCCGGAACCGACGCCGGAGCCAACGCCGAGCCCCGATCCGCTGTTCGCGCCGGGCGTCCTGGGAACACCGCTCAGCCCGGTACAGCTGATCTTTTTCGCCCTGCTTGCCCTGATGCTCATCGGCATCCTCGCGATCCTGGTCCTCTCGGCCCGGGAGCGGAGACGCCGCCGCGCCAGACGCAGACGGAGACGGTAAAAGCGGGTTAACATTCTTGAATCGAATCGGAAAAAGCAGGCACCGTTTTGGCGCCTGCTTTCCTCTTGTCAGGAGCTTTCTTTATAGGGAGAAAAGCTGTAGAATTTCGCGAAGGTCGGCGATCACGAAGCGCTCGCTGCCCAGGGGCTGGGTGGGATTTCCCGGCTCCCGGAAGAGAATGCCACCGATGCCCGCCCTATGCGCGGCCTCCATGTCCAGCCGCCGGTCCCCGACATAATAGGTCTCCGCCGGGTCCAGGGCGTACTTATCCAGCAGATACAGGATTGCCGCCGGGTCAGGCTTGCGGGGAAAGCCGCTCTCACTGGTCAGCACCTCGTCCAGATACGGCGCGAGACCGGTGTTTTCCAGAATGGCGAAACTGGAGGCGCCCCGGTGCGTATACACAAAGCTGCGGCAGCCCGCCGCTCGCAGGGCCGCCAGTGTCTCCCGGGCGTGGGGGATGGCCTGAATGCTGGCCCAACGGCTGTCGCTGCGGGCGTTGAAGGCGGCCTTGAGCGGCTCGAAGGCCAACTGCTTTTCCTCCGCCACCTGGCGGAGCAGATCGTTCACCGAAGTGCGCAGCACGAAGTCCCGCACGTAGTTCTCCTCGTAGTTTGCTCCCGCCTCGGCGCAGATCTCCCGCGCACTGGGGACGATGGCGGGATAGGAGTCGAACAGGGTGCCGTCCAGATCCCAGATAAAGCTCGCTTTTGTCGTCATAATGCTCTCCATATGAAAACATGCACTCCCACCCAGGGGGAGTGCATGTCCTTTTTTATTTTGCGTAGTCGACCGCTTTGGTCTCGCGCAGAAGATGGACCTTGATCTGGCCGGGATAGGTCAGCTCGTCCTCGATCTTCTTGGCGATGT
>CAMNKQ010000050.1 GCA_946542465.1 uncultured Clostridia bacterium
CAGTGACGTCGGTCACTGGTTCGCAATGACAAAACCGACTTTGGCTACAGTCTGAATTGCGAAAGGTGTTTCGCAATTGCTTTTTTATTCCTCAATGGTCTTCTGCGCGGTCTCCAGGTCGAGCTCCAACACGGTGGAGACGCCCTTTTCCTGCATGGTGACGCCATAGAGCATGTCCGCCTCTTCCATGGTGCCGCGGCGGTGGGTGATGACCAGAAACTGCGTCCTGCCGGCCATGCGGCGCATATAGGAGGCGTAGCGGCTGACGTTCGCCTCGTCCAGGGCGGCCTCGATCTCGTCCATGACGCAGAAGGGCGTGGGCCGCACCTTCAAAATGGCGAAGTACAGCGCGATGGCCACGAAGGCCATTTCACCGCCGGACATGAGGCTGATGGTGGACAGGGCCTTGCCGGGCGGCTGCACCTTGATTTCGATGCCGCACTCCAGCACGTTCGTCTCGTCCTCCAGCACCAAAGCCGCCTTGCCGCCGCCGAAGAGCTCCAGGAAGGTCTCCCGGAAGGCGGCGTCGATGGCCTTGAACTGGGTCAGGAACACGGTCTCCATCTCGCCGGTGATGTCCCGAATGATGTCTAAAAGCTCCTTTTTCGCCTTCTCCACGTCGTCCCGCTGCTCGGTCAAAAACTCATAGCGGCTGTTGACGCGCTCGTATTCCTCGATGGCGCCCAGGTTCGGCGTGCCGAGGGCGTTGATCTGACGGCGCAGCTCGGCGATCTCCTTGTTGGCCTTGGGCAGGCTCTCCACCGGCTGGCGCAGGGCCTCGGCGGTGGTATGGCTCAGCTCATAGTTCTCCCAGAGCTTGTCGAGGATCTGCTTTTCCTCCATGTCCGCGGCCAGCTTTTTCTGTTCCAGCCGGGCGACCATGTTGCCCAGATCCAGGATTTCGGCGTTGCGGTTCTGGGCCTCTTTCTCGGCCCGGGTGCGCTTGCCCTCCAGCTCCAGCTTGCTTTTGGCGATCCGGTCGATCTCCTCCCGGATGCCGCGGATCGTCTCCCGATCCGCCTCCAGCTGCTGTTCCTTCTCCCGCAGGCGCTGACGGAAGCTCTCGATCTGCCGGTCGGCGGCCTCCACCGCGCCGCGGCGCACGTCGCTGTCGCCGGTGAGGCTGTCCAGCAGGAGCTGCAGTTGGTGGTTGTTGTTCTCGGTGGTGCGCTGTTCCGCCTCAAAGGAGGACACGCGGCTTCTCAGCTCCGCCTGATCCTCCAGGGCCATATCCAGCTGATAGCGGACGGCGGCCTGGTTGGAGCGCGCCCGCTCCAGCTCCTCGCTGCATTGGCGCTCATTCTCAGCCAGCTTCTCCCGCTGCTTGCGAAGCTTTTCCAGCTCGTTGGCCCGGGAGAGGATGCCGCTGTTTTTGACGCTGCTGCCGCCGGTCATGGAGCCGCCGGCGTTGATGAGCTGACCGTCCAAGGTCACGATGCGCAGGCGGTTGCCGTTCTGGCGGGACATGCGGATGGCGTCGCTCAGGCTCTCGGCCACGACGGTGCGGCCCAGGAGATTGGCCACGATCTGCTCATAGGCCGGGTCGAACTTCACCAGCTCGTAGGCCACGCCCACGAAGCCGGGGTCCCGCTCCGGCGCGTCCTTCATCACCGTGCCCCGGATCGTGTCCAGCGGCAGGAAGGTGGCGCGGCCGGCATCCATGCGCTTGAGCATCTCAATGGCGTAGCGGCCGTCGTTCTGGCTGTCGATGACGATGTTCTGGGCGGCCGCGCCCAGCGCGGTCTCAATGGCGAGGGCGCACTCGTCATCGGCGCGGATGAGGTTGGCCACCGGGCCGTGCACGCCCCGGAGATTGCCCCGCTCCGACTCCCGCATCACGGTCTTGACCGCGCGGGAATAGCCCTCGTAATCCTTTTCCATATCCGCCAGCATGCGGATGCGCCCGTCCATGCTGCGCAGCTCCACGGCCAGAGAGGTGGCCTTCTCGCTGAGCTGGGCGACCATGCTCTCCCGGTTTTGCAGCTTCATGCGGCAGCCCTCAAGGACGTTGTTGTTCTGTTTGGTCTCATCCTCCAGGGCGGCCAGCTCCTTGGCGATCTCCGCCAGGCGCTCTTTGCCGCTCTCGATCCCGGCGCGGATCTCGTCCGCCCGGCTTTCCTGCTCGGCGATGTCCCGGAGCATGCGCTCCTTGCTCTCCACACTGCTCTGGACGTTGGCCCGCAGCACCGCCGCCGCGGAATCGCACTCCGCCGCCGCAGATTCGGCCAGGCTCAGGCGCTCGCGGGTCTGCTCGCTCTCCACGTCCTTCTGGTGCATCCGCTCGGTGATGCTGCCGGAGGAGGCGTAGAGGGCTTCCAGATCGCTCTTGGCCTTTTCCAGGCTCTTCGTGGCCTGATCGTACTCCTGATTGACGCTGACGGCCTGCTCGTGGAGCTTATCCAGCGTGGCCATCCAGGCGGAGATCTCCCGCACCTTCAGCTCGTCCCGCAAGGCCAGATAGCGTTTGGCCACCTCGGATTGCTTTTTCAGGGGGCCGACCTGCAGCTCCAGCTCCTCGATCTTGTCGTTGATGCGCAGGAGATTGTCCTCGGTCTTCTCCAGCTTCCGCTCGGCCTCCTCCTTCCGGTAGCGGAAGCGGGAGATGCCCGCGGCCTCTTCAAAGACCTCGCGCCGGTCGGTGGACTTGGTGGAGACGATCTCCGCGATGCGGCCCTGGCCGATGATGGAATACCCGTCGCGGCCCAGGCCCGTATCCATGAGGAGGGAGTTGATATCCTTGAGGCGCACGGCCTCGCGGTTGATGAAGTATTCACTCTCCCCGCTGCGGTAATAGCGGCGGGTCAGCATGATCTCCGTGCTGTCGGAATCGAAGATATGGGCGGAGTTGTCGATGATCAGGGACACCTGCGCGAAGCCCAGCGGGCTGCGCTTCTCGGTGCCGCCGAAAATGACATCCTCCATCTTGCTGCCGCGCAGCGCTTTGCTGCGCTGCTCGCCCATGACCCAGAGGATGGCGTCGGAGATGTTGGACTTTCCCGAGCCGTTGGGCCCCACGATGGCCGTGATATCTTTTTCAAATGTGAGCCGGGTCTTGTCCGGGAAGGACTTGAAACCCTGGATCTCCAATGCTTTTAAGTACAAAGGCTTTTCCTCATATATAAAAAACTAACTAAAATATTTTACACCATTTCCGCCGGTTTTTCAACGGCCAGACGGCAGATTTCTCCGCTTTTCACCGGAGCGGAGATAATTTTCAGCTCCCGGAGCCCATACTTCTCCCGGAGCCAGCACAGATTGTCCCGGTGTTGGCCGATCATCTGGCTCAGTTCCCGGCCGTTCACGCCTAAGCTGACGCTCGACCCCGGCTCGATCCCGGTCAGCAGCGCCTCGGCCCGGTTGCGGTATAGGCGGCTCTTTACCAGCTCTCCCAGAGCCGGGTGGTAGGCCCCGCCCACGGCGGCGCCGCCGGAGAGCTCCTCCGTCGGGTTGAGCCCTAAGCGGATCACGGGGATCCCCGCCGCCTCAAACAGCGGCAGGAGCCGGGCGCAGACGCGCACCGCGTCCTCCACGCTGTGCTCCCGGTAGAGCCCGGCGCGCCAGAGATCGCAGAGGGCCGTGTCCTTCACGATCACCGTCGGGTAGATCCGCACACCGTCGGGCCGCAGGGCGATGAGCTTTTTCGCCGTCTCCACCGCGCCCTCATCGCTGTCCCCGGGCAGGCCGGTCATCATCTGCAGGATGAGCTGAAAGCCCGCGGCTTTGATCGCCCGGGAGGCCTTCTCCACGTCCGCCGCCGTGTGGCCGCGCCCGGCCAGGGCGAGGACCCGGTCGTCCATGGACTGGGCGCCCAGCTCGATGGTCTGAACGCCGTAGACTTTCAGGCGCCGCAGCACCGCGCCGTCGATGGCGTCTGGCCGGGTGGAGAGGCGGATGGATGTAAGCTCTCCGGCGTCAAGATAGCTCTTTGCCGCGGTGAGCAGGGCCTCCTGCTGCTCCTCCGGGATGGCGGTAAAGCTTCCCCCATAAAACGCCAGTTGCCGCTTTGCCCCGGAGGGCAAGGCGGCCGCCTGTTTCATCGCGTCTGTAACTGTCTGGGCCGTGGCCGGCTCCCGCTGCCCGGTGATGCGCCGCTGGTTACAGAAGACGCAGTCGTTGGGGCAGCCCCAGTGGGGCACAAAAACGGGGATGATGCTCTCCCGGGCGCTCATGCCTGCAGCGCCTCCAGGGCCTTGCAGGCGGCCATCTGTTCGGCCTCCTTCTTGCTGCGTCCGCTGCCCTCGCCGGCGGGGACGCCGTTGATGCTCACGCGGAAGGAGAAGGTCTTGTTGTGGTCGGGCCCGCTCTCTCCGATGAGCTCATAGTGGATCTGCTGGTTGGGCTGGCGCTGTACCAGTTCCTGCAGCTCCGTCTTATAGTCCTTGGAGCGGTGGGTCTCACTGATCTCCGCGTCCTTGAGGACTTTTTCCAGGATGAAGCGCCGCGCCTCGTCCAGGCCGCTGTCCAGATAGAGCGCGGCGATGATGGACTCCACCATATCGGCCAGCACCGAGGCGCGCTCCCGCCCGCCGGTGTGCTCCTCGCCCCGGCCCAGGCGCATATAGGGCGCGATGCCCAGCTCCAGCGCCACCTTGTGCAGGGCCTGCTCGCACACCAGTTCCGCCCGCAGGCGGGTCATGCTCCCCTCCGGGAGGGGCGGCTCGTGATGATAGAGGAAATCCGCCGTCACCAGGCCCAGGATCGAATCGCCCAGAAACTCCAGGCGCTCATAGCAGGGCAGGCCGTCGGCGTGCTTCTCGTTGGCGTAGGAGCTGTGGGTCAACGCCGTGCGCAGCAGATCCCGGTTCTGAAAAGCATATCCGATTTTTTCTTCCAGTTTATCCATCGTTCTCCGTTTTCAGCTTCATGTACTCGATGTTCTCGGTGATGTCGGCGATGATGCCGGACTCCACAAAGATCTTGGCCTGCCGGATGGCGGCAAAAATGCTCGCCGCGTTGGAGGAGCCGTGGGCCTTGATGACGGGCTTGCTGATGCCCACCAGGGCCGTGCCGCCCACCTCGTTGACGTCCATGGACTTGGCCATTTTCTTGAGATCTTTTTTCAGCACCGCCGCGGCCAGCTTGTTGGGAAGGCTGGCATAGAAGACGCCCTTGAGCGACTTCATCATGTACTTGATGACGCCCTCCGTGGCCTTGAGCAGGACGTTGCCGGTGAAGCCGTCGGTCACCACCACGTCCACGCCGCCGGTAAAGACACCGGTGCCCTCCACATTGCCGATGAAGCGGATGCGCCCCTCGGCGTCGGCCTGCTTCAGGAGGACAAAGGTCTCATGCTGGAGGCTGCCGCCCTTGGTATCCTCGGTGCCCACGTTCAGAAGGCCGACCCGGGGTTCCGGGCAGCCCATCACTTTTTTGGCGTAAAAGCTGCCCATATAGGCAAACTGCAGCAGGTATTCCGGCGTGCACTCCACGTTCGCCCCGCAGTCGATGAGCATGACGCCGTGCTCCCCCGCGGGCAGGACCGGGGCCAGCGCCGCCCGGCGAATGCCGCGGATGCGCTTGACGATCAGCGTCGCGCCGGTGAGCAGAGCGCCGGTGCTGCCGGCGGAGACCATGGCGTCCGCCGCGCCGTCCCGGAGCTGATTGAGCCCCACGGTCATGGAGGCATCCTTCTTCCGGCGGGTCGCCGTGCTGGGGTCGTCCTCCATGGTGATGACCTCGCGGGCATCGATCACCGGGATGTCCGTGGCATTTTCCGCCTTCAGGCAGGCCTCCACGTCCTCCTTCCGGCCGACCAGCACGATCTCCACACCCAGCTCCCGCTGAGCGCGCACCGCGCCTTTGACGATTTCACCCGGGGCGTTGTC
Source organism: uncultured Clostridia bacterium (assembly GCA_946542465.1). Classification (GTDB taxonomy): domain Bacteria; phylum Bacillota; class Clostridia; order Oscillospirales; family Oscillospiraceae; genus Limivicinus. The sequence goes on from CAMNKQ010000050.1 coordinate 5,826, forward strand.
GCCGCCCATGGCGTCAACGATGATCTTCACAACGAAAGACCTCCTTCTCCATCAGCGTGTCCAGGATCTCCAGCGAGCGGCGGGAGATCTCCGCGTTTTTATTTCTCTTGCCCTTGACCCGGTGGTCCAGGGGGCTAATGATGCCGAAGTTGATGTTCATGGGCTGAAAATCGCCCACGCTGCCGCCGGATATGTAGAGACCGAGGGCGCCGATGGCCGTCTCCTGCGGGAAGTCCACCGGCTCCAGGCCCAGGACCCGGGCCGCGGTCTCGATGCCCACCAGCATGCCGGAGGCCGCCGATTCCACATAGCCCTCCACGCCGGTCATCTGCCCGGCGAAAGAGATACGCGGCTCGCTTCGCAAGCGATAATAGCGATCCAGCAGCTGCGGGGAGTTGAGATAGGTGTTGCGGTGCATCACGCCGTAGCGCACAAACTCCGCGTCGTGCAGGGCCGGGATCATGGAGAAGACCCGCTTCTGTTCGCCCCAGGTCAGGTGCGTCTGGAAGCCGACCATGTTGTAGATGGTGCCGTCGGCGTTGTCGCGCCGCAGCTGCACCACGGCGTAGTTCTCCTTTCCCGTGCGGGGATCCTTCAGTCCCACCGGCTTCAGGGGGCCGTAGCGCAGGGTGTCCACCCCGCGGCGGGCCATGACCTCCACGGGCATGCAGCCCTCAAAGACCCCGCCGTCGTCAAAGCCGTGCACCTCCGCCTCTTTGGCGGAGACCAGCTCCTGGACAAAGGCCAGGTACTCGTCCTTGTCCATCGGGCAGTTTACATAATCTGCCGTTCCCTTATCATAACGGGAGGCGAAAAAGGCGCTGGACATGTCCACGCTCTCCAGGGTCACGATGGGGGCCACCGCGTCGTAAAAATGCAGGTCGCTGTCCGGGCAGAGGGCGGCGATCTTCTCGGCGATGGCGTCGCTGGAGAGGGGGCCGGTGGCGATGACCACGTCCCCATCCGGGATCTCTGTCGCCTCGGCGCGCACCAGCTCCACCTTTTCGCAGGCCAGCAGCTTCTCCGTGATGTAGCGGGAGAAGCCCACCCGATCCACCGCCAGCGCGCCGCCGGCGGCCACGCGGTTTTTATCCGCACTGGCCATGATGAGCGAGCCCATCTTCCGCATCTCCGCTTTCAGAAGCCCCACGGCGTTTGAAAGCTCGTCGCTGCGCAGGGAGTTGGAGCAGACCAGCTCCGCAAAGTATTCCGAGGAGTGGGCCGGGGTCATCTTCTCCGGCTTCATCTCCCACAGGCGCACCGGGATCCCCCGTTTGGCCATCTGCCAGGCGCATTCGCTCCCGGCCAGGCCCGCGCCCAAAACTGTCACAGGCTCCATGGTTTATTCCTTATCGGCGCTTTTCTTCGCCGCGGTCTTTTTCGTTGTGCTCTTCTTCGTAGCCGTTTTCTTCGCCGTCGTCTTCTTGGCGGAGGCGGCCTTCTCCTCGGCGGTCTTTTTCTTATAGCCGCGCTTGTCCTCGGGGACAAAGTTGGGGCAGGCCTCATTGATGCAGAAGGACTTCAGCGGGCCGCGCCCGGCCTTCTTGAAGAGGGTCTTGCCGCAGGCGGGGCAATAGTCCTTGGTGGGCACGTCCCAGGTGATGAAGCCGCAGTCGGCGCCGCGCTCGCAGGCGTAGAACACATAGCCCTTCTTGCTGGTGCGCTTGAGGATGCGGCTGCCGCACTTGGGGCATTTGCCGGGCATCTCCACCACGATGGGCTTGGTAAAGGTGCACTCGGGGAAGCCGGGACAGGCCAGGAAGTGGCCGAACTTGCCCTTCTTCACCACCATCTGCCGGCCGCAGACCTCGCAGTATTCATCGGAGAGAACATCGGGCACCTTGATGCGCACGCCGTCCAGCTCCTGCTCGGCCTTCTCAAACTCCTGCTCGAAATCGGTGTAGAACTCCTGCAGCACGTCACGCCAGTTGGCCCGGCCGTTCTCGATCTCGTCCAGCTCCGACTCCATGTGGTTGGTGAATTTCAGATCCACGATGTCGGCGAAGCGCTCCTTCATCAGCTCCGTCACCACCTCGCCCAGGGGCGTGGGGCGCAGGTACTTGCCCTCTTTGATCACGTAGTCGTGGGCGGTGATGGTGGAGATGGTGGGCGCGTAGGTGGAGGGACGTCCGATGCCCTTTTCTTCCATGGCGCGGATCAGCGTCGCCTCGGTGTAGCGGGCGGGGGGCTGGGTGAACTGCTGCTCCTTCTGCATCTTCTCCAGGCGCAGCCTCTCCCCCTCGCTGAGAGAGGGCAGCGGGTTTTTCAGCTCGTCGCTCTCCTCGTCCTTCGCCTCCTCGTAGACGGCGGTGTAGCCGGGGAACTTGAGCTCGGAATAATTGGCGCGGAAGGTGTAGCCCGCGCTCAGTACGTCGACGGAGACGTTGTCATAGACGGCGTTGGCCATCTGGCAGGCGGTGAAGCGGCCCCAGATGAGCCGGTAGAGCCGGTACTGCTCCTGGGTCAGATCCTTGCGCACCCGCTCCGGCGTCAGGTTCACGTCCGTGGGGCGGATGGCCTCGTGGGCGTCCTGGGCCCCGGCCTTGGTCTTGAAGCGGCGGGCCTGGGCCGGGCAGTACGCTGCGCCGTAGTGCTCCACAATGAAGCTCCGCGCCGCGCTCAGCGCCTCCTCGGACAGGCGCAGCGAGTCAGTACGCATATAGGTGATGAGGCCCACGCTGCCCAAGCCCGCGATCTCCACGCCCTCATAGAGCTGCTGGGCGATGGACATGGTGCGCCGCGGCGTCATGCTCAGGCGGCGGGAGGCCTCCTGCTGCAGGGTGGAGGTGATGAAGGGGGGCGCGGGGGTACGCTGCTTCTCGCCGCGCTTGACCTTGCTTACCTCAAAGGGGGCCTGCTCGGTGGCGGCGATGACGGCGTTGACCTCGTCCTCGTTGTGCAGATCCTGCTTTTTCTCGCCCTGGCCGTAGAAGCGGGCGGTAAAGCTGCCGTCGTCCCGGTTCAAAACCGCGTCCAGCAGCCAGTATTCCTCACTCTGGAAGGCCTGGATCTCCTGCTCCCGGTCCACCACCATCCGGGTGGCCACGGACTGGACGCGCCCGGCGGAGAGGCCCTTTTTCACCTTTCGCCACAGCAGCGGCGAGAGCTTATAGCCCACGATGCGGTCGAGGATGCGCCGCGCCTGCTGGGCGTCCACCAGATCCTGGTCGATCTGGCGGGGATTCTGGATGCTCTCGGTGACGACCTTCTTGGTGATCTCGTTGAAGGTGACGCGCTTGGCCTTTTCCTCGGGCAGATCCAGCAGCTCCTTGAGGTGCCAGGAGATGGCCTCGCCCTCGCGGTCAGGGTCGGTCGCGAGATAGACGGTCTTGGCGCTCTTGGCGGACTTTTTGAGCTCGTTAATGAGCTCCGTCTTATCGCGCACGGCGATATACTGGGGCTCAAAGCCGTTTTCGATGTCCACGCCCATCTTGCTCTTGGGCAGATCCCGCAGGTGGCCCATGGAGGCCGTGACCTTATAGTTCCCGCCCAGATATTTTTCAATGGTCTTCGCCTTGGCCGGCGACTCCACGATCACAAGATCCTTTGCTCTTGCCATGCTTACTGTATCCTCACTTTTTCCTGATATTGAGAGAGAAGCGCTGGCCCGGCCCGTGGCGTACGAAGCCCTTGATCTCCAGCAGTGTCAGCTGGGAGAGCACCGTGCCGGCGGACAGTTCCGTCTCCTCGATGATATCGTCGATGTGTTTGGCCTCGCTGTCGATGGCGGCGACGATGCGCAGCTGCGTCTCGTTCAGCCCGGCCAGTTGTGATTTCAGATCATAGTCTTCCTTGGCCGGCTTGTCAACTGTCGGCTTCTCTTCCTCCGCTTTGACCGGGGCCGCCGCGCTCTTCTCCCCGGCCGGCTGCCGCAGCGAAGCGGGCGCGTAGTGCAGGGTCTCCGGGTAGAGAGGCTGGAATTCGCTCATGATCTCCCAGCCGCTGGTGACAAGCTTCGCCCCCTCCTGGATCATCCGGAGCGTCCCCGCGCTGCCGGCGGCGTCGGCGTTGCCGGGCACGGCGAAGATCTCCTTCCCCTGCTCGGCCGCCTCGGCCACAAAGAGCTGGGTGCCGCTCTTCTCCGGGGCCTCCACCACCAGTACGCCCGCGCTCAATCCGCTGGCGATGCGGTTGCGGTCGCGGAAAAACTCCCGCAGTGTCCGGGTAAAGGGCGGGTATTCGCTCACCAGGGCTCCGTGGGCCGCCACGTCGGCGGCCAGCTGCCGCCCCTCCTGTTCGTGGGGCGTGCCCAGTACGCCGATGCAGGCTCCGCCGGCGCTCATCGCCGCCCGGGCCGCCTCCTGCTCGATGCCGCTGGTGAGCAGGGAGATCACCACGCCGCCGCATTGGGCGATTTCCCCTGCGAGTGCCGCGCCCATGCGCAGGCCGTAGGCGCTGTGATGGCGGGTGCCGATCACGGCAATGGGGGCGTTCTTCTCCAGCACAGGCAGCTGCCCTTTGACATAGAGTACCACGGGCGGTGAGAAAATATGCTTCAAACGCGTGGGATAGGCCGCGTCCTGCAGCGTCAGGATCCGGATCCCCTGCCGCTCGCACTCCTCGCGGATCTCCGCCGCCAGGCTCAGATCCCGCTTTCCCAGCACCGCAGCCTCGGCCCGGCTCAGGCCCGGGATGCCCTCGAAGGCGCCCTTCGGGGCATGGAAAAGCGCCTCCGCGTCGCCAAAGCGCGCCAAAAGCGCCGCCTTGGCCCGGGGACTCAGCCCCGCGGAGGACAGCCACAGCCAGTATTGCAGTGCCGCCATATCCTTTTCCTCTTACCTGTTACTCTTTATCTTGCTATTTCCCACATCAGCACCGAGGCCGCCACCGCCGCATTCAGCGATTCGCTGTCGGGCCGCATGGGGATGATGATCGTCTCGTCGCAGCGCGCCAGCAGCTCCCGGCTCAGGCCCTGCCCCTCGCTGCCCACGGCCAGAGCCGCGTGGTGCAGATCGAGGCTGCGCACGTCCTTCGCCCGCTCGTCCAATGCCGCGCCGTAGAGGGGCAGGCCCTGCGCTTTCAGCAGGTCGCAGAGGCCGTCCAGATCCCGATACAGCACCCGCTGGCGGAAGATGGCGCCCATGGTGGCCCGGGCGGTTTTCGGCTGATAGAGATCGGCGCAGGCGCCCACCAGGATCACCGCGTCGATGCCGAAGGCGTTGGCCGTGCGCACCACGGTGCCCACGTTGCCCGGATCTTGTACGTTTTCCAGGACCAGGACGCTTTGAAGCCGCGGCAGCTCCCGCTCCTCCGGGATCGCCACGCAAAAGAGCGGCCCGGGGCTGTTCTTCATGGGGGAGGCATAGTCGAAAAGCTCCGCCGGCGCGAGATACTGTTTCGGGCCGTCCAGGCCCTCGATAGTCTCGGCCCGCTCCTTCCAGAGCACCGAGCGCACCTCGGCCCCGAAGCGCAGCGCCTCGCGCAGGGTCTTGATCCCGTCGCAGAGGTATTCCCCGCTCGCCCGGCGATAGGCGCCGTCGGCGGCCAGCTCGCGCAGGTGGCGGATATGGGCATTTTTGCGGGAAGACAGCGTCTCCATGGTTCTCTCCCGGCGCGTTTTGCGCCTCAATCATAAATATATATAGAAGCGGCCTTTATTCTACACAGGTTTTTTTCGTTTTGCAAGCCCCTTTCTATAGAAGAAAACAGGGAGCGCCGCAGCACTCCCTGTCCAATACAGCCTTACCTTATTCAAAATCGTAGTGCACGCCGCCGGCCGTAATCCCGATGACCGCGTCGATGTCCAGCGTCCCGGCAAAGCCGCAGATGTTGCGGAAGTTCGGCCCGAGCTCAGAGCGGACCGAGAGGGAGACCGGCTTGCGGCTCCCGTCCCGCAGCTCCAGCACCGCGTCCCGCTCCATCTCGTCCGTGACGGCCAGCAGATCCTCGCTGCCGTAGACGCCCTTGATCTCATAGAGCCAGGTGAGGCCCGTGGCGCTGAGCTCCGCGCCGATGAGCTTCCCTTCGACGGGCCCGAATTCCCCGTCCACGGTAAAGCTTCTCGGCTCGGTGAAACGGACCGTGCGCAGTCTTTTTTCGGGCAGCGGCACCTCCACATAGCCGAAGTCCCGCAGCGGCTGGGCGTCGTTTTGGATCTCGATCCCCTCCGCGTCGATTTTCGCCCGATACTCCACGCTGATGATGTGCAGCCGGGCCGT
>CAMNKQ010000051.1 GCA_946542465.1 uncultured Clostridia bacterium
ACGGTGCCGTCGGAGCCGAGGCCCCAGAACTTGCAGGAGATGATGGACTTGCCGGAGGTGACGATGTTCTCGCCCACGGGCAGGGAGGTGAAGGTCACGTCGTCGTTGATGCCGACGGTGAAGTGGTTCTTCTTCTCGCCCGCCATGTTGTCGTATACGGCCTTCATGTGGGCGGGGATGGTGTCCTTGGAGGAAAGACCGTAGCGGCCGCCCAGCACGGTGACGCCGGAGAGGCCGGATTCCATCAGCGCGGTGCAGACGTCGGCGTACAGCGGCTCACCGGCGGAGCCGGGCTCCTTGGTGCGGTCGAGGACGGAGATGGTCTTGACGGTCTCGGGCAGGGCCGCGACCAGGTGCTTGGCGGAGAAGGGACGATAGAGATGCACCTGCACCATGCCGACCTTCTCACCCTGGGAACACAGGTAATCCACGACCTCCAGCAGCGTCTCGCAGACGGAGCCCATGGCGATGACCACGCGCTCGGCATCGGGCGCGCCGTAGTAGTTGAAGAGCTTGTAATTGCGGCCGGTCAGCTTGTTGATGGCGTCCATCTGGCTCTGCACGATCTCGGGCAGGGCGTTGTAGGCGGTGTTGCAGGCCTCGCGGGACTGGAAGAAGGTGTCGGGGTTTTGCAGGGTGGAGCGGATCGTGGGGTGCTCGGAGTTCAGGGCGTGATCCTTGAAGCGCTTGACGGCGTCCCAATCCACCAGCTCGCGCAGATCCTCGTAGTCCAGGACCTCGATCTTCTGGATCTCATGGCTGGTGCGGAAGCCGTCGAAGAAATGCTGGAAGGGGATGGAGCCCTTGATGGCGCTCAGGTGGGACACGACGCCCAGATCCATGCACTCCTGCACACTGGCGGAGGCCAGCATGGCCCAGCCGGTCTGGCGGCAGGCCATCACGTCGGAGTGGTCGCCGAAAATGGAGATGGAGTGGGTGCCGACGGTACGGGCGGAGACGTGCATGACGCCCGGCAGCATGGAACCGGCGATGCGGAACATGGGCGGGATCATCAGCATCAGGCCCTGAGAGGCGGTGTAGGTGGTGGCCAGAGAGCCGGTCTCCAGCGCGCCGTGCATGGCGCCGCAGGCGCCGGACTCGGCCTGGAGCTCCACCAGCTGTACCGGCTGGCCGAAGAGGTTCTTCTTGCCGTGGGCGGCCCAGTCGTCCACATGGTCGGCCATGGGGCTGGAGGGCGTGATGGGATAGATGGTCGAGACCTCGGTAAAGGCATAGCTGGCGTAGGCCGCGGCCTCGTTGCCGTCCATTGTCTTAAAGACTTTTTCTTTGCTCATGATGGTGTTTCTCTCCTTTGCGTTTGTTGGGGCAAGCGAAGTGTTACTATTATATACCAGCAATCAGCCGGTCTTCAAGTGCCAAGTGAGACTTCTGCCGCCCCGCTTCCGGCGGGACGGCAGAAAAAGAGAGGATGAAAGGCGCTTATTTCAGATACTGCTTGTCGTAGTTGGCCTGGATCGCCTTGACCATGATGGGGAGCAGATCGTTCACCGGGGTGAGGATACCGAGCTGACGGCCATACTCGGAGAGCTTGCCGTTGAGCACGTCGATCTCGCTCTGGCGGTGGTTGATGAGCATGTCCTGGGCCATGGAGGGATAGTAGTCGCCCATGTTGTCGATGAAGTTTTTCAGGTGGGTGTTCTCAAATTCCACCGCGTCGTAGGGCACGCCCTTGGCGGTGGCGATGGCGCAGGCCTCCCGCACCACGCCGCGAAAGAGCTCCATGCCGTAGGGATCCTCGGCCACCTCGTAGATCTTCAGGCGCAGCAGGGCGCAGACGGTGTTGACAAGAAGGAGAAGGTCCAGCCCAAGCAGGGCCATTTTGAGTGGAAGGAGCTCTGGCGCACCTTCAAGGGCAGCTGGCCGGCGCTGCTGATGCCGTTTATCATCATCGGCACCATCATCTTCCCCATCGCCATGAGCGTGGGCATCGATCCCATCGTCCTGGGCGTTCTCGTCACGGTCATGATCGGCGTCGGCCTGGTGACTCCGCCTGTCGGCATGTGCATCTATGTGGCCTGCGACATCATGAAGATCACCGTCGGCTCCACCCTCAAGTACCTGATCTGGTACATTCTGGGCACCTTTGTCGTGATCGGCATCCTGATCGCGTTCCCGCAGCTGATCACCGCTCTGGGCGTCTTTGTCTGACACACCTACACCATCAAAAATCCGCCACCTCCGGGTCAATGTCATCTTAGCTTAATGACATTGACCTCCGGGTGGCGGATTTTTTGCGCTCAAAGGTTGCGGAGCTGGTTCTGGATCAGAAGGCTCACCGTGTCGGCCAGGCGGTCGAGGGACTGAATGCGGGCAAAGTCGTGGCCGTAGACCAACCGGGCCGAGGGCAGATCCTCGTCGTCGCCGGTGAAGACGCAGATGACGGAGATCCCGTCGGCGCGGGCGCGGCGCACCTCAAAGGCCGTGTCGGTGATGCCGGCCTCTTTTTCGTATTCGATGAAGGTCTCCTCCCCGTTGCCCGGCATTTTCAGGATGTCGTTGGGCTTGACGTCGGAGAGAACGATCAGCAGCTTGTGCTCAAAGCTCGTCTGGTTGAGCAGATGATGGGCGGCGCGGATGGCCAGCCCGTCCCGGTTGCAGCCGTTGGAGACGTACTCGAAGATGCGCCGGTTGTCCGAGGGCTTTTGATAGTCCCGGAAGATGCGCAGAATGGTGTAGCCGGTCATGGAGCAGAAGCTCATGACCCGGCAGGGGATGGCGCAGCGACTCAGCGCCTCGGCGATCATATAGCCCTGGTTGGAGACGATCTCCTGCCGATCCTGCTGGGAGGTGGAGGCGTCCAGCAGGATGTCCACGCTGAGATCGCCCATGTTGTCCTGCTCGTTGCGGAGAAAGACCTTGTCGTCGTTCAGCCTGGTGGCCCGCCAGACCCGCCCGCCCAACAGCCGACCCGTGTTGGCGCGCACCGGCGCGGGCTGCAGGTGCAGCAGGACGGAGTTCTGGATCGCGGAGGCCAGCTTCTGGATCCCGGCCCGGCTGCGGGCGAGATTGTCCTGATAGTAGCGGCGGTTGCGCTCGATCTGGGCGGCCTCGCGCTGCTTCTGCAGGGCCTCGAAGCCGTTCTGGATCCGGCCCGGGACGGGCTCGCCCCCGGTGATGTGCAGGTGGCAGCGGCTGTGGTTGCCGGTACAGAGCTGGCGCTCCAGCTCCCGCACCTGCTGGGGCGGGTAGAGGGCCTTGCCGTACTTGGCCGTCATAAAGGCCCGCAGCTCCTCGGCGGTCATCCGGGTGCGCAGCTCGTGCTCCCCCTCGTCCGGCTGGGGTCCCTTGCCGCTGAGGTTCGGGTGATCCACAAAACCCATAAAGAGCTTGCGGTAGCGCCGGGGCCGCACGCGCAGCTTGGGCTTGAAAACCCAGCTGTGCTTCCGCCGCTCCCGGCGGCGCTCCTCGGTGTTGATCTGAAACCAGCGCTGAAAGAGCGCGTGGGCTTTTTGCACGATCTCCTCGGTGCTCAGCTCCGGGGAGAATTCCAGCTCGTCCAGCAAAGCCTTGTCGTAGCGGCTGATGCTCGGCTCCTGCCCCAGCACCCGCAGATAGTGGGCGTAGGAGAGGCAGTCCAGCAGCCGGTAGTCGTCGGGGACGCTGCCGCCGAAGGACTGGACAAAGCGCCGGGCGTAGTCCTCCCGCAGGGCGGCGAGCACCGGGCGCTCCGCCACTTCCCGATGAAAGGTGCAGTTTTCCAGCCCCAGCCAGAACAGACCCTCGTAGGTGTCCGCGTCCTCCTCCTGGGAGAAGGCGGCGAAGACGCCCTCGATGGCGGCGTAGTCATAATGGCGGCGCAGGGCGCCGATGATGCAGTTGAGATACAGCTCGGCCTGACCCTCGGCGTCGTAGGCCTTGAAATCCGGCTGAAAGCTGTAGTCCCGCGCGGCGTTCCAGATGCTGTTGACGGCGCGCTTTTTTTGCAGCTCTGTGACCTCGTTCATGTCCGCTCGAAGAGGTCCTCGGCGGAGAGAGCCCCGTCGATGCGCAGGCGGATCATATCCGCGACCAGCTGGCGCTCGAAGTCGTCAAAGCTCTTGTTGACCAGGCCCATCTCCAGCGCCGGACCCAGGCGCAGCCCGTTCTCCACCAGCGTGACCGAGGCCAGCAGACCGCGCAGATCCAGGGCCTTGGTGGAGATCTCCGAGCTCTCGCACTTCTGGCGGATATCCTCAAAGAGCCCGGCGAGCTGCTCGGCCCAGGTGGCCTTCAGGGTGGGATGCTGCTCCAGCAGGAGCTTTTGCAGGTTCTCCCCGGAAATAATGGGCATGTTGATGACCATGAAACGGGAGGCCAGCGCCTCGTTGAGTTCCCGGGTGCCGGCGTAGCCGTAGTTCATCGTGGCGATGAAGCGGGCGGCGGGATGGAGCAGGATCCGGTCATAACCCGGCACGTCGATGATGCGGCGGAAGTCCAGCGTGGCATGCAGCACGGCCAGGGATTCGTTCTTGGCCATGTTGATCTCGTCCAGCACGCCGAAGCCGCCCTGCTCTGCGCACTGGGTGACCGGGCCCTGGCGGAAGGAGACCTGCCCGTCGCGGAAAGTATCGGTGCCGATGAGGGAGGCGGCGTCCGTGTTCAGATAGAAGGAGATGTCCCAGGCGGGGCGGCCGAACACCGCGGCCAGGTTCTCCGCCAGCACGTTTTTGCCCGTGGCCTTGGGGCCGACCAGCAGGATGTTCTCTCCGGACAGCAGGGCGATCAGCGCCTTCTGCCAGATCTCCCGGCCGTAATAGCGGAATTTGGGGCGGGGGATGCGGTGCGCACTCCCGTCGGCGCAGGGATAGGCCCGGCGGAAGTCCTCCAGCCGGGCGAGGACAGACTCGTCAATGCCCTCGGAACGCAGAAACTCAATCATGGCTGCCTCCTTTGTCACTCTCGTGCAGCTCCGTCTCGGTCACGCACTCGTTCTTGATGCGGCCGACCAGCTGCTGCAGCGCGTCCACCACATGGGGACGGATATCGCCGCCGATGAGCACCAGCATGATGTCGTCTCCCACGGCCAGCTCCCCCTCGTTCAGCCAGACCCGGACGTAGCGGATGCCGGGGAGTGTCCGCGCCTCGGCGACGGCGGCTTCCACCGCGGCGGCGTTGTAGGAAAACCGCATCCCGCTGACGGGGGCGGCGCTGAGGTTGCCGGCGCGCACCAGGGCCTTGGCGCTGCGGCGCACCACGCCGTTGTGGAACAGGTACATGCCGACCCCTTCGGCCTGGGGCGCCTGTTTGGCCTCCTTCAGCCAGAGATCCATCGAGGGACGTTCTTTGCTCATAACAGCGGCTCCTTTTCCATATTTTCTAACGACAGGATAATGCAGTTTGGCGAGAAATGCAAGTGCCGAAAGCGCAAAGACCGCCACAAGGAGAAAACTGTCCGCGAAATGAGGACAAATTTTAGCAAATATATAGAAGTGCACAAGCTATCATGGAAAAAAATAGGAAAGGACTTGCCTTTTATCAATCCTTCATGTATAATGCAGACATTAATTAAAGTTTGTGAGTATTCCTTTAGTATGCCTTAACTAACCTTGGAGAGAGGTTCAAGGCTTGTTTCGAATAAATCAACTTCAAAAAAGGGGGGGTCACCTTGAAACTAACGAAAAGCGAACTTGAAATCATGACAGTTCTGTGGAAGGCGGCCCGGCCGCTGTCCCGCGGTGAGATCCTGAGCTTGTCGGAGGATAAGACCTGGAAGGATAATTCCATCCATATCCTGCTCAACGGCATGCTGCGCAAGGAAGCGATCCGGGAAGATGGCTATGCCCGCAGCGGCAAGGTATGGGGACGGCTGTATGCGCCCAACTATACCATGGAGGAATACTACGCCGAGAATCTGTTCGCCAAGTGTGGACCGGACAATCTGCTGGCCCTGTTCTCCGCGCTGATCCACAGTGAGGATGCGACGCCGGAGCTGCTTGAAAGCATGGAGGCGCTCCTCAAAACAAGAAAAGAAGAACTGAACTGAAACAATCCGGTACGAGATTTCGTACCGGATTGTTTTATGCCTTTATTTCAGCTCGTCCACATAGCGGGCGCGCTCGCCGCCGATAAAGCGGGGCCGCGTCCGGGCGCAGACCAGCGAGGCCTGGCCGATCTTCTTTACCGAGAGCCGGACCGGCACGGCGACCTCCTTCAGGTGCATGCCGATGAGCGTGTCGCCGATGTCCATGCCGGCCTTGGCGCGGATGTGCTCCACGGCCACCGGATGCGCCAGGGCCTCCCAGTGTGTCGTGGCAAAGGAGCCGCCCGCATGGGCCCAGGGCCGCACGTTCACCGGCTCATAGCCGTATTTCTCCGCCGCGGCGGCGTCCAGGATCAGCGCCCGGTTCAGATGCTCGCAACACTGGGCGGCGAGATAGATCCCCCGGCTTTCCAGCTCCGGCGCGATGCCTGCGTAGACAGCGCCGGCGGCCTCCATGCTGGAGCCCTTGCCGATGCGCTCACCCAGAATCTCACTGGAGGAGCAGCCCACCACCAGCAGATCCCCGGCCTTGAGGCCCGCAATCTCGATCAGCTCCGTCACCGCGCTCTGTGCCGCGGTACGGATCTCCTCATACAGATCCATGATGCATTCTCCTTTTATAAATCCAATTGCATGAACAGCGTCTCTTCCATAGGACTGTCGTTATAACAGGATATTTCCCGGAAACCGAGGCCGCGATACATCTTGATCGCGCTTTTCAGGGGAAAAAGCGTGTCCAGCAGGATGGCCCGGTAGCCGATCTCCCGCGCGTCCGCCAGGATCCGATCGACCAGCAGCGCGCCCAGACCCTGGCCCCGGTAGGCGGGCCGGACGTAGAGACGCTTGAGCTCGCAGCGCTCCTCATCCAGCTTGTGCAGCGCGACGCAGCCGGCAGGCGCCCCCTCCGCGAGGGCCAGGTACAGTCGCCCGCCCGGCGGGGCGTATTTCTCCTCCAGATGCGCCAGCTCCCGGTCATAGTTCTGAATGACCAGGTAGCGGGCAAAGGTCGGGTCCGTCTCCACCAGCATGTCGGTATATTCACGAAAGAGTTCGATGATCTGCTCCGGCCGCTCAAAGCCGGAGAGAAGCTGGATGTTCATGGGGCAGGACTCCTTTTGAAAAACGGACCGTCTACTTGGACGGCCCGTCGCGTGTCTCTCAGTGCTGGATCAGGATGCGCGCGGAGTCGAACAGAGCCTTGACCGCGGGGTACTGGGGGAAGACGGTGATGGGATCGTCGTCATCGGCCAGCTTGAAGAGATTGACCTGAATGTAGCTGTGGTCGTCGCCCGGGATGGCAAAGCACAGGCAGATGCTGTCGCCGTCGCAGTACTGGATGCCCTCCAGCTCCGCATAGCGGACCGGCGCCACATCCTTGAATTTCTCCCCGGCGTTTTTGACAAAGCTCTCAAAGTTCTCCCCGGCGTAGAAAGGCGCGTACTCGATCTGCGCCCGGAAGTCCTCACTGTTGACGATGGCCACGTGGGAGGCGCTGGAATAGCAGAGGAAGCCCTCCTCCACCACGGAAAAGTCGGTGAGCTCGGGGTCATACTGGAGCGTCAGCTCCACCGTGGCGGCGTCTTTGAAGCCGGAGATAAAGCTGTAGGAACCGGTCTGAAGGGCTTTCTGCGGCCCGGCCTTGGCGGCGGGAGCGGCCTTGACACCCGGGGCGGCGGTCTCCTCCTTCGGTTTGCGCAGCAGCGTGGCGACGCCGGCGGCCAGCGCACCCACAGCGGCCAGGCCCAGCGGCGCGATCACTTTCCATTTTTTCATAGCATAGCCTTCTTTCGTCAGAGCGTTGGGATTCTTCTGCCTGTATTATAAAGCATTTTCCCCGTTCTTACAAGAGGAGAAGGAACAGGTGCTGAACCGGGTACACAGGGGAATAAACACGAAAAAACCATCCGGCTCCCCGAAGGGGGAGCCGGATACGATTCACAGAATGATTTACTTCTTGCTCTTGATATACTCGTCGATGCTCTTGGCCGCGGTCTTACCGGCGCCCATGGCCAGGATGACCGTGGCGGAACCGGTGACGGCGTCGCCGCCGGCAAACACGCCTTCGCGGCTGGTGCGGCCGCCCTCATCCGCCTGGATGCCGCCCTTCTTGGTGGTCTCCAGGTTCTTGGTGGTGGAGCGGATCAGCGGGTTGGGGCTGGTGCCGATGGCGATGATGACGGTGTCCACGTCCAGGATCCAGTTGGAGCCCTTCACGGGCACGGGTTTGCGGCGGCCCTTCTCGTCGGGCTCGCCCAGCTCCTGCTTGATGCACTCGATGCCGGTCACATGGCCGTCTTCATCGCCGTGGATGGCGCAGGGATTGTTGAGGAGCTTGAACTCGATGCCCTCACTCTCGGCATGCTCGACCTCTTCCTTACGGGCGGGCAGCTCGTCCGCGCCGCGGCGGTAGACGATATACACGTGCTCCGCGCCCAGACGCTTGGACACGCGGGCCGCGTCCATGGCCACGTTGCCGGCGCCCACGACGGCCACACGGCCGAACTTCTTGATGGGCGTGTCATAGTCGTCCCGGTAGGCCTTCATCAGGTTGGTGCGGGTCAGCAGCTCATTGGCGGAATAGACGCCCAGCAGGTTCTCGCCCGGAATGTGCAGGAACTGGGGCAGGCCGGCGCCGGAGCCGATGAACACGGCCTCGTAACCGTCCTCAAACAGCTCGTCCACGGTGAGGGATTTGCCGATGACGGCGTTGTTGACGATCTTGACGCCCATCTTTTCCAGGTTCGCGATCTCCGCCGCCACGATCTCCTTGGGCAGACGGAACTGGGGGATGCCGTAGACCAGCACGCCGCCGGATTTGTGGAAGGCCTCGTAGATGGTCACGTCATAGCCCAGCTTGCGCAGGTCGCCCGCGCAGGTCAGACCGGCGGGGCCGGAGCCGATGACGGCGACGCGGTGACCGTTGGACGCAGGAACGCTGGGAGCGGACTTGTCGCCCTTGGCCATGTGCCAGTCGGCCACAAAGCGCTCGAGACGGCCGATGCCCACGCTCTCGCCCTTGATGCCGCGCACGCACTTACTCTCGCACTGCTTCTCCTGCGGGCAGACACGGCCGCAGACAGCGGGCAGGGAGTTGGTGGAGGTGATGATGTCGTAGGCGGCGTCAAAATCGCCGTCGCGCACTTTTTCCAGGAAGCGGGGGATCTTCACGGCCACCGGGCAGCCGCTGCGGCAGGGGGCGTTCTTGCAGTCCAGGCAGCGCTGGGCCTCTTTCATGGCGACCTCCGCGTCGTAACCCAGGGCCACCTCGTCAAAGTTGTGGCTGCGGACTTCGGGGTCCTGCTCGGGCATGGGGTTTTTCTCCATGCTCATGTTCACTTTCAGATTAGCCATTGCGTTTACCTCCTGTGATGCGGCAGATGTGCTGGGCGGCCTCGTCCTGCTCGTCCTTGTAGAAAGCGGCGCGCTTGATGAGGGAGTCGAAGTCCACCTTGTGGGCGTCGAAGTCCGGGCCGTCGACGCAGGCGAACTTGGTCTCGCCATCCACGATCACGCGGCAGCAGCCGCACATGCCGGTGCCGTCGACCATGATGGGGTCAAGGGAGATGATGGTGCTGATGCCGTAGGGGCGGGTCACATCCGCCAGGAACTTCATCATGATGTCCGGGCCGATGGCCACGACGCGGTCAAACTGGGGCTTGCCTTCCTTGATGTTGGCCTCGATCTCATTTTTCAGGAACACGGTGGTGAAGCCCTTCTCGCCGTAGCTGCCGTCGTCGGTGGCGATGATAAGCTTGTTGGAGGCGGCCTTCAGCTCGTCCTTCAAAATGACGATATCCGCGCTGCGGAAGCCGGCGATGAAGGTGACGTCGATGCCTCTGGCATGCATCTCCTTGGCGATGGGGTAGGCGATGGCGCAGCCGACGCCGCCGCCGACCACGCAGACCTTCTTCAGACCATCCATCTCGGTGGCCTTGCCCAGAGGCCCCACGACATCGTGGATGAAATCGCCCTGGGCCACGGTGTGCAGCATCTTGGTGGTCTTGCCTGCGGCCTGGACCATGACAGTCACGGTGCCCTTTTCCCGGTCATATCCGGCCACGGACACGGGGACGCGCTCGCCCTGCTCATCCAGACGGAAGACCACAAACTGGCCCGCCTGCGCGTGCCGGGCGATGAGCGGCGCTTCGATCTCAAACAGACAGATCGTTTTCGCGTCGTTCAGAAAACGCTTGGTTACTACTTTATACATATCGCACCTCGTTACATGTTTGATAGGCTTTTATTATTGTACCCTATATCACAGTTCTTGTCAAACCGGAAAGCGCCAATTTTAGGCAATTTGCCTGCCTGTGTCCGGACGCAGAGCCGCAAAGGATAAGCGAAATTTCGCCGCTTTTGACATCTTAAGAAAAATGAGGTTGCAAGAAAAAGAAAGCTGCTGTAAGATACTATCAAATACCATAGATGAGAGGATATGTACTATGAAAAAGAAATTGCTTGCCATTTTCTGCCTGATTTTGGCTTTGCTGGCTCTGAGCGCCTGCGGCCTGCGCCCGGCGAACAAGGTTCCCGCCGTCGCCGCCCCGACGGAGACCCCGGCTGCCGTGATGCCGACTCCCGTGCCCACGATCGCACCGACCCCGGTCCCGACGATCGCGCCGACTCCGGTCCCGACCCCGGCGCCGACTCCCGTGCCGACCCCGGTCCCCACGCCGGTCCCGACCCCGGCGCCCACGCCGATGCCCACGCCGGTCCCGGCCAGCCTGCCCGTGATCACCAAGAACCCCACCGATGAGACGGTGAAGGTGAACGGCAAGTGCCAGTTTGTCACCCGTTATGAGAACGCCAAGTGGGCCGAGTGGCACTTTGTGAGCCCGGACGGCTCCCGTGATATCGACTACGCCCTCGCGGAGAAGGAATTCCCCACGATGAAGATCATCAACGGCTATACCAAGGATCTGACCCTGGATCTCATTCCGGCGGCGGCCAACGGCTGGCGGGTCTACTGCCGCTTCAGCAATGACGCCGGCTCCGTCAAGTCCGGCTCGGCCCTCATCACCGTTGTGTCCGATCAGACTGTCCCGGTGACGCCGGTGCCGGGCACGCCCCAGGCCCTTGGCCGGACCATGACGGTCTACCGTCTGGACGGAACGCAGGTCTATGTCTCGGAATACAGTGACGGCACCTGGAAGACCGCGGACGGCCGGGTCTACTATCTGGGCACCGACGGCGTCCTGCGCGCAAGAGGGTTTGAGGATCTCTATACCGAGAGTCCCGCCGCGGCCGCGCCGAAGAATTACTCCGGTATCTACTACGACACTGTCGCCGGCCACGCCACCATCGAGGTATTCACCAATCCGAGCTTTGTCAGCATCTCCTGCTTCTGGCCCAACGGCTACGGTGAGCGTTACGAGTGGTACATCACCGGCACCATCGACGCCAACGGCGTCATGGACTACAGCGACGCTGTCCGGTATATCCTCCGCTTCGACGAAAACGGCAATCAGACCTCGTCCGAGGTCCTGCAGGGCTGCTCCGGTCGTATGGTCTTCACCGATAACGGCGTCTACTGGACGGACTACATCGCCGGCTCCAGCGCCAACAATACCTACTTTGCCAAGAGCTGAAAACGGGAAAACATGCGATCTCGCCGCTGCTGCTGCAGCGGCGAGATTCTTGTAATCCGAAAACCCCGCGCTAGGCGCGGGTGGTTCGGAAGCGCTTATAG
>CAMNKQ010000052.1 GCA_946542465.1 uncultured Clostridia bacterium
AGCAGATGGAGAACCTGCGCAAGATGCTCATGGCCATGGCCAAGGACATCCGCGTCATCCTCATCAAGATCGCCGACCGGCTGCACAATATGCGCACCATGGACTATCAGACCCCGGAAAAGCAGCGCTCCAAATCTCTGGAGACCATGGAGATCTATGCCCCCATCGCCCACCGTCTCGGCATCCAGAAGGTCAAGTGGGAGCTGGAGGACCTCTCCCTGCAGTATCTGGATCCGGCTGGCTACAAGGAGATCGCGGATTCCCTGCGCGACCGCATGCCGCAGCTGGAGCGCTTCATGAAAAACATGGAGGAAAAGATCCAGACGCAGCTGAAATCCGAGGGCATTGAGGCCACGGTCTATTACCGCATCAAGCACATCTACAGCATCTATCGGAAGATGTACGCCCAGAAGCTGAATATCTCCGGCATCTTCGACCTCTGCGCCTTCCGCGTCATTGTGGATACGATCCCCGACTGCTATAACGTCCTCGGTCTGATCCACTACATGTTCAAGCCCGTTCCCGGGCGCTTCAAGGACTACATCTCCACCCCCAAGCCCAACATGTACCAGAGCGTGCATACCACGGTCATCGGTTCCGAGGGCATCCCCTTTGAGGTGCAGATCCGCACCTGGGACATGCACCATACCGCCGAATACGGCATCGCCGCCCACTGGAAATACAAGATGGGCGACAGCGCCTCCACCGTGCGCGGCGGCGATGAGGAGAAGTTTGCTTGGGTGCGCATGCTGTTGGAGAGCCAGCAGGAATCCGACGCGCAGGACTTCTTCCACGACCTGAAGATCGACATGTTCGCCGATGAGGTGTTCGTCTTCTCCCCCAAGGGCGACGTGATCAACCTGCCCGCCGGCGCCACCCCCATCGACTTTGCCTACAGCATCCATTCGGACGTGGGCAACCACATGGTCGGCGCGAAGGTCAACGGCCGCATCGTCACCTATGACTATGCGCTGCAAAACGGCGATATTGTGGAGATCCGCACCTCCAAGTCCGCCCCCGGCCCCAGCCGCGACTGGCTGAACATGGTCAAGAGCGGCTCGGCCCGTACCAAGATCAAGCAGTGGTACAAGAAGGAGCGCCGGGAGGAGAATGTGATCCGCGGGCGTGAGATGCTGGAGGATGAGCTCCGGCACATGGGTCTCACCCTGGACGACGTACTGGATGAGGAGATCATCGCCCCCATCCTCAAGCGCCTCTGCTTCGCCACGGTGGACGATCTCTACGCCGCCATCGGCTACAACGGCATCGCCGTGGCCCGTGCGGCCAACCGCATGCGGGATGAGGTTAAGGCCCGCAGCGAGCGCAATGAAAAGAAGACCGTTCTGGACAAGGTCTCCGCCGCGGCCGACCGGCGCGAGCAGAACGCCAAGAAAGAGGTTAAGCCCGTCCAGGGTGTTCTGGTGGAGGGGCTGGACAACTGCCTGATCAAGTTCTCCCGCTGCTGCACGCCCGTACCGGGGGACGATATCATCGGCTTCATCACCCGCGGGCAAGGCGTCTCCATCCACCGCAAGGACTGCCCCAACTACCAGCAGCGCAGCCATGAGCCACAGAACGAGGGCCGCTGGATCCACGTGGCCTGGGCCAAGGACATCACCGAGAGCTATGTCACCTCCGTCTCCATCGCCTCCAAGGACCGCAGCGGACTGGTCATGGATATCGCCACCGTGCTCAACGCGCTCAACGCCAAGGTGCGCACCCTGACCTCCCGGGACATCGGGGGCGGCTTGGCGCTCACCAACATCTCGCTGGAGGTCAAGAACGCGGGCGAGCTGCGCTATGTGATGAACCGCCTCAGCGCGATCCCCGGCGTGAGCAGTGTGACAAGAAGCGGAGAGAAGAGATGAGAGCTGTTGTTACCCGTGTAAAAAACGCCTCCGTCCTCATCGAGGGCCGGGAGCCCGCCGCCATCGGCACGGGCTTTCTGGTGCTGCTGGGCGTCCATGAGGAGGACACCGAGGCCGAGGCCCGGAAGATCGCGGACAAGCTCTGCGGTCTGCGGGTGTTTGAAGATGAAAACGGCAAAATGAACGTGAACCCCCACGACGCGGGGGCGGAGCTGCTGATCATCAGCCAGTTCACGCTCTTTGCCGACTGCCATTCCCGCCGCCCCGGCTTCTCCCATGCCGCGCGGCCGGAGAAGGCCATCCCGCTCTATGAGCTGGTGATTGCCCTCTGCCGGGAGCAGGGCTTCACCGTCCGTACCGGTGAATTCGGTGCGGATATGCAGGTGCTGAGCCAGAATGACGGCCCGGTCACCATACTTTTGGACACGAAGGAGCTGTAAAAGCCATGCTGATCAAAACACTGCCGGTCGGCCAGCTGGAGACCAACTGCTATGTGGTCACCAACGAAGAGACGCTGCAATGCGTTGTCATTGACCCCGGCGATGAGAGCAACACGATCCTCGACTATCTGGAGGATAACCGACTTCACTGCGAGGCCATTCTCCTGACTCACGGTCACTATGACCATGTCGGTGCCGTGGAAGGCGTCCAGGAGGAGACCGGCGCCGTCGTCTACATGCATCAGGAGGACGACCGCCGTATCCGCGGGGACTATCACTTCCCCTTCTCCCTGCCCCAGAACGGGAAATACTACAAGGACGGCGACCGGCTGGAGTTGGCCGGGCTGCGCTTTGACGTGATCGGCACCCCCGGTCACACCCCCGGCGGCGTGACCCTGCGCTGCGAAAACGCCCTCTTCACCGGCGATACCCTGTTCCGCGGAAGCTGCGGACGGGTGGATCTGCCCGGCGGAGATATGGATGAAGAACTCGCCTCCCTGCGCAAGATCTGTTCTCTGCCCGGAGAATACGAGGTCTACCCCGGCCATATGGACTCCAGCACCCTGGAGCGGGAGCGGATGTTCAACTATTACTGCAGAGCTGCAATGTCGTCAAAATAATGCCTTCTCAGGCAATTAAAAGGAGAGACTATGGAACCGACACTTGTTATTCTGGCTGCCGGAATGGGCAGCCGCTTCGGCGGTCTCAAGCAGATCACGCCGGTGGATCCCTATGGCCATGCCATCATTGATTTCTCGCTCTTCGACGCCTACCGCGCCGGTTTCCGCAAGGTGGCCTTTATCATCAAGCACGAGATCGAAGCGGATTTCAAGGCCGCCGTCGGCAAGCGGATGGAGAAGTACTTCGATGTGAAATACGTCTTCCAGCAGCTGGATAAGCTGCCCGAGGGCTATTCCGTTCCCGCATGCCGCGTCAAGCCCTGGGGCACCGGCCACGCGGTGCTCTGCGCCAAGGACGTGATCGACGGTCCCTTCGCCGTCATCAACGCGGATGACTTCTACGGTCCCTCCGCCTATCAGGCCCTGTACGATTTTCTCTCCGCCGAGGGAGCGGAGAACGAGCACGCCATGGTGGGCTATCTGCTGCGCAACACCGTCACCGAGCACGGCACCGTCGCCCGCGGCATCTGCCAGGTGGAGAACGGTCTTCTGACCGGCGTGGTGGAGCGCACCAAGATCAAAAAGGACGGCGCGGACGGCGCCTATACCGAGGACGGCGAGACCTGGATCCCCCTTTCCGGGGAGAGCGTAGTTTCCATGAACTTCTGGGGCTTCAAGCACAGCATGCTGGATGAACTGGAGAAGCGCTTCCCCGCCTGGCTGGATGAGAACCTGCCCGTCAACCCCGAAAAATGCGAGTATTTCCTGCCCCTGGTAGCCAATGCCCTCATCCAGGAGAACGAGGGTTCCATCCGCGTGCTCAACTGCCATGAGACCTGGCACGGCATCACCTACCGGGAGGACATGGACAGCGTGGTAAACTATATCGCCTCCCTGCGCGAGCAGGGTGTCTATCCCGAAGCTTTACTGGATTAAGAGGAGGAAACGAAAATGAAAGTACTGGTCACCGGCGGCGCCGGTTACATCGGAAGCCACACCTGCGTGGAGCTTCTCAATCAGGGGCTGGACGTGGTCGTCATCGACAACCTGGTCAATTCCAGCGCCAAGGCCATCGAACGCGTGGAGGAGATCACCGGCAAGCACGTCGACTTCTACCAGAATGATGTCCGCGACCGGGCCGCACTGGATCGGATCTTTGAAAAGCATGACATCGGCTGCGCCATCCACTTTGCCGGTCTCAAGGCCGTGGGCGAATCCGTCGTGATGCCCCTGGAATACTACGACAAC
This sequence comes from uncultured Clostridia bacterium, assembly GCA_946542465.1. Taxonomy (GTDB): domain Bacteria; phylum Bacillota; class Clostridia; order Oscillospirales; family Oscillospiraceae; genus Limivicinus. The sequence goes on from CAMNKQ010000052.1 coordinate 4,177, forward strand.
AACCTTTTCTCCACCATCACCCTCTGCGAGGCCATGCGGGATCACGGCGTGAAAAACATCGTGTTCTCCTCCTCCGCCACGGTCTATTCCGGCGATAACCAGATGCCGCTGCGGGAGACCTCCAACACCGGCCACTGCACCAACCCCTACGGCTGGACCAAATACATGTCCGAGCAGATCCTTCGCGACACCGCCAAGGCCGTGGACGATTTCTCCGTGGCGCTGCTGCGCTACTTTAACCCCATCGGCGCCCACAGCAGCGGCATGATCGGCGAGGATCCCCGGGGCATTCCCAACAACCTCATGCCCTTCATCGCCCAGGTGGCCGTCGGCCGCCGGGATCACCTGAACATCTTCGGCAACGACTATGACACTCACGACGGCACCGGCGTGCGCGACTACATCCATGTGGTGGACCTGGCCCGCGGCCATGTTGCCGCCATCAAGTACATGCAGGATCACCGGGGTGAGAGCGTGTTCAACCTGGGCACCGGCACCGGCTACAGCGTGCTGGATATGGTCCACGCCTTTGAGCGCGTCACCGGCATCAAGATCCCCTATGAGATCGTGGACCGCCGTCCCGGCGATCTGGCCACGGTCTATTCCAGCCCCGACAAGAGCGCGGAGCTGCTGGGCTGGAAGGCCCAGTACAATCTGGACGATATGTGCCGCGACACCTGGGCCTGGCAGTCCAAGAACCCCATGGGCTACGGCAGCGTGGAGGATTGATTTTGAACAGCACGAAAACCGGCCGCATCCGATCTGGATGCGGCCGATTTTCTGTATATTATTCTTCATTCGCCATAGGGAGCATTCGGGTCGATGAAGCGGTCATGGCTCGCCGTACGCTTGGCCAGGCGATAGGCCGCCACGAACAGCACTGCCACGAAGGCGACAAACACCAGGCTCAGGCTCTCCCTCTGCTGGGTGGCGATAAAGTCATACAGACCGTGCAGCAGCGCCGGTAGCACCACCGCCATCACGCGGCTGCGCCCGGCGTCTTCGGGATAGCCCCACATCTCCTGGCGCTTGGCCACGCCGTACCAGACGCCCATAAACACGCCGAAGCAGGCATGCCCGGGGATGGCCGTGAGGGCGCGGGCCAGGGCCGTGGCCAGGCCGTAGCGCAGCACATAGCCGATGTTCTCCCAAATCGCAAAGCCGAGCGAGACAAAGACCGCGTAAATCACGCCGTCAAACTGGCAGTTGAAGTGCGGGCTGTGCCAGGTCTGCTTCTTCAGGAGGAGATACTTGAAGCCCTCCTCCGAGAAGGCCACAACGCCAAAATACAGGAGAAGCTTGTAGGCCAGGCTCGACTCCGGCAGGAAATAGGCCAGAAGCAGATCTCCCAGTTGCTCAGAAAGCGAGGCCAGTACCGTGGACAAAACGCCGAGGACCAGCAGGCCCAGCAGCAGCGAGACCGGTTCCTGTTCCAGCCGGTCCAGGCGATAGATCCTCACCAGGAGGATCAAGGCGGGGATCACCGCCGCCGCAATTAAAATCGTCTCTACCATGTCAGACCTCCAGCTTGATACGCTTGACCAGAATGGCCGCCAATACACCGATCACGACGCCGGCCAGGATGCCGCTGAGCATCAGGAAAGGCAGATAATAGCGCAGCACGTCCGTCCCCAGCAGGAAACAGGCCATGCCGATCTGCCCCACATTGTGGAGCACGCCGCCCGTCACGCTGACAGCGACCGAGGAAAAAAGCCCCGTGGCTTTTAATCCGATCATGCCCAACAGGCTCAGCACTGCGCCGGCCACACTGTAAAAGAGCGTTGCCCCGGTACCGAACAGCAGGGACACCAGGAACACCCGGATCAGCGAAATCACCGCCGCCTCCTTCCAGCCCAGCTTATAGAGCGCGAACACCACCGCGATATTGGCCAGACCCATCTTTACACCGGGGATCGTCACGAAAGCGGGGATCTGGCTCTCCACAAAAGAGAGGATCATCGCCACGGCGATGGTCAGCGCCATGACTGTCGTCTTTTTTGTTTTCACCCTGCGCTCCTCTCAGCCCGTGATCATGTCCACAAGCTGCTCTCCGCCTTCCACCGTCACGGTGAGAAGGTTTGGCAGGCAGGTGATGACCTGGCCTGTCATGCTGATTTTTCCCATCAGCATGCACACATGGTCCGGGCAGTCGGCCTCCTGCATCCAGGCCTCCCCCTTGTCAATGGCAAGGATATTGGTTCCGCCGTTGAGGGGATAGACCCCGTCCTGATCCATGGCATAGCGGGCGACCTCCCGCCCGTCCACGCGCACGACGGCCCAGGTCCCCGCCTCGTCGGTCTTGCTGTATTGAAAATAGAGGATCCCGGTCAGTGCAAGGAGCACCGCGATCAGGAGCACGTCCATAAGAAGTCTTTTTCGTCTATCCATTGTTTCACCTTTTCCGAAAGACGTTTTCTATATATTAAGGCCTTTCACCTTCCCCGTCAAGCGCAAAAAATCACCCCGGATGAATCTCATCCGGGGTGAAACTTGGTTTTGCTTTCGATCAGGCGTCCTTCAGAACGACAGTCACATACACGTTGTAGGCGGGCATGGAGAAGGTGAAGTTGGAGGACACGGAGACCAGGTAGTTGCTGTTGATCTTGTTGTTGATCACTTCATCCAGGGAGTTGGGCTTCACGGTCGAAACCATGATCTTGCTGATGACTTTGCCGGAGGGCAGCTTATCGAAGATCAGGCTGACGCTCTGGCCCGGCTCGGCCTGGTAGTTGGTATAGCCGTTGACAACCGGCGTGACGGACAGCTGAGAGTTCTCATAGTTGATGATGTTGTGCGGGGTCTTGGTCTCGTCATACTTGAAGGTGACCGCGATCTGCACATCGCTGGCGGGCATCACGAAGTTGTTGTTGGCGTCCACCGGGATGTTGGCCCCGTTGGAGGTGCGGGTCACGGTGATCTTATCCAGAGAATAGTAGTGGTCCGGAGTCGCGACCACGTGAACCGTCTGGTTATTGACAGCGCCGTTGACGGACTGTCCGTTCACCGTCAGGGAGTAGGTGCCGTTCACAGAACCGGTCTTGTTCAGCGTATAGTAGGTGTTGCCGGCTGCGCCCGGAGTGACCGAGCCGCCCTGGCCGGGAACCACGCTGGAACCACCGCCGGAACCGCCGGCGCTGCCGCTCACCGGGAAGAGCAGGGTCTGACCGACCTTAATGGCCGACAGATTGATGTTGTTGTTCAGCGCGGAGATCTTGTTGGCATTGGCCCCATAGCTGATGCCGTAGGTCCGGCACAGCGCGTCAACCGTATCACCGGAGACAACCTTGTGGGCGATGACCTTGGTGTAGGTGCCGGAGGTAGGCGCGGACATGCTGGGGATGGAGAGCTTCTGGCCGACGGTCAGGCGCGCCGCATTGGTGATGCCGTTGAGGTTCTGCACCGTGGCGCTGTTGGCGCCGTAGTAGTTGCAGATGTTATAGAGGGTATCGCCGGACTTGACCACGTAGTCGATCAGATAATACTGAACGGTGTCGCCTGCCAGGGTGGTGCCGGTGGTCGCCACAGTGGTGCCGTTGGTGACGGTGCCGGTCGTGGTGGTGGGCGTGGCGGTGTTCAGAGCCGGAGTGGTGCCGGGCGCGGGCAGCGTCAACACGCGGCCGACCTTGAGGTTATTGTAGTTGGTGATGTTGTTCACCGTGGTGATCCAGTCATAGTTCTTATGGAAGTCGATGCCCAGAGTCTGGCAGACCTTCAGCACGGTGTCGCCGCTCTTCAGGGTATACTGAACGGTGGAAGCGCCGCCGGTATAGGTCGTGGTGGTCGTCGGATTGACGACCGTACCGGTAGTCGTGGTGGTCGGCGTGGTGCTCGTGTTCGTCGTGGCGGGCGCGACATACTTCAGCACCTTACCCTCTTTCGGCAGGACCAGCGTCTGGCCCACAGAGAGGATATTGGGATTCTTCAGCTTATTGGTATTGACGATCCACTCTCTGTTGGCATTGAAATCGATCTTATGATCTGCGCAGATTTTGGACAGATAATCACCCTGCTGCACCGTATAGACCCAGGTGTCTCCATCATCCGCATATGCCGTGACGGACAGGGCCCCAAAGAGACCTGCCACGACGCACAGGCAGAGCAGCAAACTAAGCAAACGTTTTTTCATTCTGATATCCTCCCGACCGGCTTTCCCAAGCCGAATAATGTATATGATCAAGCCTGTTACCGTTATGTCACCGGTTACAAATGGTTACACCCCGGGAACAGGGTAATTGCATTATATGACATGTTGCCCGATATTGCAAGAGGGTAACGCAAAAATTTTTAAAATTTAAGAAATATTTTTTTCGGTTATGGAAACCGAGCTTACAACATTATGGAAACTGACCATACAACATTATGGAAACTATATTCCATCCGTGCACAGCGCCCAAAGGCGCTCCCCTCTTCCGTTTTGACAAGCGCTTCCCCTCCGTGTATAATGGGGAAAAACAGCGGGAGGTCATCGCTATGCGTCTTGTTATCGCCTCGGATATTCACGGCTCCGCCCTCTATTGCGGCAAGCTTCTGGAGGCTTTTCAGCGGGAAAAGGCGGAAAAACTGCTGCTCCTCGGAGATCTTCTCTACCACGGGCCGCGGAACGATCTGCCCGAGGGCTACGACCCCAAAACGGTGACGGCCCAGCTCAATGCCTGCGCTGAGCGGATCCTCGCTGTCCGCGGCAACTGTGATGCGGAGATTGATCAGATGGTGCTGCACTTCCCCATTCTGGCCGACTATTGCCTGCTCTATGCGGGCGGCCGCTGCTTCTTTGTCACCCATGGGCACCTCTATCATACCGCATCTCTCCCGCCTCTGCAAGAGGGGGACATTCTTCTCCACGGCCACACCCACGTCCCCTGCTGGGAAGAATTCGGAAAGCAAAACCTCTATCTCAACCCCGGCTCCGTCTCTCTGCCCAAGAATGGCACGCCCCGCGGCTATATGCTGCTGGAGGACGAACACATCGTATGGAAAACGCTGGAGGGCGAGAGCTATCACGAGCTGTATCTGTAGCTCCTATTGACAGAGACAGGCGGCGGATCTCACAAGGATCCGCCGCCTGTCTCTGTCAGGATTTCCGCTTGACCCGTTTGTCCCGAATCTCCTCCAGCGCCTGCCGCGCCTCGCGCAGATGCTCGACCAGAGGACGATCCGACTCGAATGCCAGGAAGAAGTATACCCGCTGAGAGGCCCGCTCCCGCGCACGGCGGATGTGGGCTTTCAGGTCCTCGTAACGGACAATGACGCCGTTTTCATCGGCAAACTTCTTCAGCCGCGCCAGCACCTTGGCGGAATAGACCACATCGATGACAAAGACGCCGAAGAAGAAACCAATAAAGAAGGAAAAAGCCAGGTTCCGCGACAGCCAGGCCAGGGCATTAAGGATGCGCGGATGGATAAAGAAATAGTACAGCGCACCCAGCACCGCCCAGAAGAAGGAAAACAGCGGACAGATCAGGCCCTGGATGTTGCCCCAGCATCGGCTGTAATCCCAGAGACGCACCTTGAAGCACTTCACGCTGATCAATCCCGCGATGTACTCGATCAGCGTCATGCTCACCGCCATCCCGAGAAAGAGCAGCGCACGGCCCGCCGAGCTCGCTTCCAGGCCCCATCGCGTGCCCCCGACAGCCAACAGATAGAGGATACACAGGCCGCTGCCGTAAAGGGGCAGATAGGGCCCCACGCAGAAACCGGGGTTGATCCACTTGTGCTCCGGGTTTGAGCCGGAGAAAAACTTGCGGAAAAACAGTTCCAGCACCCAGCCGAACACCGAGCCGAGGAAAAACAGATAGGCCAGCACCAGCAAAAGATTCATCGCAACCACTCCCGATCCTTGATTACTCTTTTATATACTATTCTTATCCGCAAAAAACAAGACCGGACCCTCCGTTTTTCGACACACAGTGCACTTTGCCCAGCGCTACTCCCCTTTCTGTCTTGCGTTCCCTTTTCTGTATTTTTCGCATACACTGGGGTACAGGGGATTCTCCCTGCATTATATTGCGCAGAGGGCTGCGCGCCTCCTGCGCTGTATCAGGAGGTCAAACACCTTGGCTGTGTTTTCCAACCAGGCCACCCTGTCCTACACGGGCGGCACCATCAATTCTAACATCGCCAGCGGCGAGATCACCGATGCGCTCTCCGCGACCAAAACCGCCGTCTCTGCCAGCTATTCTCCGGACGGTACGGTGAGCTATGTTGTCAGCATCGTCAACACCGCAACGTCTGACGCCACTGGCGTCACCCTGACCGACGATCTGGGCGCGGCGCTGTTTGAGGGTCAGACCGTCTATCCGCTGCACTATGTGGACGGCAGTCTTCTCTTCTTCCTTGACGGTGTTCAGGGTCCCGTCCCCACCGTCACATCCGGGCCTCCGCTGCGCGTCAGTGGGATCACGGTTCCTGCCGGCTCCAGCGTGATGCTGATCTACGAGGCACGGGTGACCGGATTTGCCCCTCTCGGCCCGGACGCCACCATCACCAACACCATCACCGTCACTGGCGACTGCATCGTGACGCCGCTGACGGACTCGGCCAGCATTCCCATGCAGATGGCCCCGCGGCTGTCCATCGCCAAGTCGGTCAGTCCCGAGGTCGTCACCGGCTGCTCCGAGCTGAGCTATACCTTTGTTATCCAGAACTCCGGCAGCGAGGCTGGACCGGAGGCCGCGGTCGTCATCACCGACGTCTTTGATCCCATTCTCTCCGATCTCAGTGTTACGCTGGATGGTGCCCCCATGGCCCAGGCCGCCTACAGCTATGACGAGGCCACCGGTGCTTTCAGCACTGTGCCCGGTCAGCTCAGCGTCCCCGGCGCCGTCTTTACCCAGAACGCCGACGGCAGCTGGATGACCACACCCGGCATCACGGTCCTGACCGTCAGCGGAACCATCTGACCAATCAAAACCACGCGTAAAACGCGTGGTTTGTAAAGGCCCTAGAAGGGCCTGAT
>CAMNKQ010000053.1 GCA_946542465.1 uncultured Clostridia bacterium
ACCGCAGCTTCAACCACATGATGGATCAGGTGGAGGAGCTGAAGATCAGCGTCTACGAGGAACAGCTCCAGGCGCAGAAGATCAAGATGGGCTTTCTTGCCCAGCAGATCAAGCCCCACTTCATCCTCAACACGCTCAATATCCTCTACAGCTATGAGCGGGAGGAATTTCCCCTGATCCAGAAGATGATCCTGTATCTGTCCCGTTACTTCCGCTATGTGGTCAACGCTCACCAGGACTTTGTGACCCTGGGCCAGGAGATGGAACATCTGCGTAACTACTTCGCGATCCAGAAGCTGCGCTTTGTACAAACCTTTGAGGCTGCCGTGGACTATGACGAGGAGCTGTACGACTGCCTGGTGCCGCCGCTGCTGCTGCAGAGCTTCGCGGAGAACGCCATCAAGCACGCGCTGATCCCCGATACGATCGTGCAGATCCGGGTGAGCGCGGAGAAGACCGAGGCCGGCCGTCTGCTGCTGCGTGTGACCGATACGGGTCCGGGCATCACCGATGAGGTGCTGGAGCGGATCGAGCAGTTCCGGAAGGAGCACCGCTTCCGGAGAGATTTGGGCGTGGGCATCCAGAACGCCATCGACCGGGTGGAGCTGCTCTACAGCGGCGCCGGGAGCGTGGAGCTCAGCCGGAGGCCGGAGGGCGGCACGGCGGTGGAGATCGAGCTGCCGTTTTTGAAGATGCACAGCCGGCTCGCGGACGCGGACGGAGAAACGGCATGATCCGGAGTGGGAAGGAGAGAAACGAGCATGAACGTGATTCTGGTCGATGATGAAGCGGTAGCCGTCAACGCGCTGCGAAGACGGGTGGACTGGCAGAAATTCGGCGTGGAGGAGGTCTATATCGCAAACTCCATGCGCCAGGCGCAGGAACTGTTTTCCGCCAAGGAGATCCACGTGATGCTCTGTGACATCGAGATGCCCCAGGGGAACGGACTGGATCTCTTCGAATGGGTCAAGAGCCATTACCCGGCGGTGGAATGCGTCTTCGTCACCTGCCACGCGGATTATGATTACATGCGTAAGGCCATGCAGCTGGGCAGCGCGGACTATATCCTGAAGCCCATCGAGTATGAGGAGCTGGAAGGCATTCTCGGCAAAGTGGCACAGCGGGTGCAAAAGAGGGCGGAGCGGGACACCGGAAGTCAGACCGGGGGCCAGGAGGTCCGGATCCCCGCCCACGTGCTGCAAAAGCTGGCCGCGGAAGAGAAAGGAAGCCCGGGCGAGAGTGCGGTCTCCGCCGTGACGGACTATATCCACCGTCATCTCCATGAACAGATCTCTATCTCCGGGCTGGCCGAGCAGGTATACTTAAACGAGCAGTACCTGGCCCGACTGTTCAAAAAGAGCGTGGGCCTGTCCATCCTGGAATATGTGACCCGGGAGCGGCTGAAGCTGGCACGGGAACTGCTGCGGAGCACCGACTATCCCATCAACAGGGTGGCCGACAGCGTGGGCTACGACAACTATTCCTACTTCGCCCGGCTCTTCAAGCGGGAGACGGGCATGACCCCGCAGGAATACCGCCAGCGGGGCGGGAAATCCGATGAAAAGCCCGCGACTTTGTGAAATCTGTACAAAAATGTCCTCTTATTTTTGACGTGATCCCCGGAAAAGTCAGGATTGTGCTACAATCGAGTCCGAAATTTGCTATCCAAATTACCGGCCGATTGATAAGATCGTATCAGCAAACCCGGCTTTTTCAAGGAAAACACATTAAAAAATGGGAGGATATTTTTATGAAAAAGACTCTGGCACTTCTGCTGTCTGTCCTGATGCTGGCTGCCCTGCTGGCCGGCTGCGGCAGCGACAGCAACAGCAGCGCTCCCGCCGAGGTTTCCGGCGAGATCGACAAGGAAGAAGCCCCCTACGAAGTCAGCATCCAGTTCGTCGGCCTCTTCGAGGAGAACAAGGACATCGCTGAGGTTGAGAAAGCCCTCAGCGCCATCACCCTCGAAAAGATCAACTGCACCGTGGACATCGTCCCCGTCTTCATCGGCGACCTGCCCACCACCACCTCTCTCGGCGTTGCCGGTGATGAGAAGCTGGACATCGTGGCCGTCGGCCTGACCAGCCCCATGGACAACATGGTCTCCCAGGACCTGCTGCTCCCGCTGGACGACCTGCTCGCTGCCCGCGGACAGGATGCGCTGAAGGCCACCGAGCGTGTGGCTGCTGCTCAGAAGATGAACGGCGTTACCTATGCTGTCAGCGGCTATAACTATGCGGCCGTTGGCGGCGGCTTCGTCTACAACAAGGCCATGGCCGAGGAATTCGGCATTGACATGCACGACGGCATGACCATGGAGGAGATGACCGAAGCGGCCCGCATCTGCAAAGAGCACGGCGTGTACTTCACCACCTTCGGCAACAGCGGCCAGGTCAACTTCAAGTTCTGGTTCGGCGGCGACTACTTCGGCTCTAACGGTTCTTTCGGCGCCATCCTGGATCCCGCCGAGTCCACCACCATCGTCAACCCCTTTGACAGCCAGGAAATGCGCGACTACTGGAAGACCGTCAAGGCCTGGAACGACGCAGGCTATCTGCCCAGCGATCAGCTGACCGATACCACCACCGTTCAGGAGTACTTCTCCCAGCAGCACCTGTTCGGCACCTCCACCGCTTACACCACCAACCAGATTGCCGCCTGGGTCAACCCGAACTTTGAGGTAGGCCTGGTGCAGACCGCCGACGGCACTGTCTCCACCGCCAGCGTGCGCGAATTCATGCTGGGCATCGCCGCCAACTGCAAGCGCCCCGACAAGGCCATGGATCTGATTAACCTCATCTATGCCGATCCCGACGTGGCCAACCTCCTCATGTTCGGCGTGGAGGGTCTGGATTACGTGCCCGTGGAAGGAACGCAGAACGTGATCACCTATGAGGGCACCAACAACGCCGACCACAACGGCTACTATGCCCCCTTCGTGCACTACGGCGACATGCTCAAGATCAAGATCGTTGCTCCTCTGACCGACAGCTACTATGCCGATACCGAGGCCTTTGAGAACGCCGCCAAGATGAGTAAGACCTTCGGTTACGACTTCGACGGCAGCGCCTTCTCCGCTGAGGGCGGCGCCATCGCCACGGTCCTTGAGCAGAAGCTGCCCGCCCTGAACGCCGGCCAGGTCGCCGACGTGGATGCGGCTGTGGACGAGCTTGTTGCTGCCCTGAACGCCGCCGGCATGGCGGACGCCATCGCCGCCAACCAGACTTCTCTGGACGCCTGGCTGGCCAAGTAATCGCCCATAAGAACCCAGGTCATAAGGCTTCCCGATCTCGGGAAGCCTTATGAAACCTTGAAAAGAGGGGGAACGGCATGAATCAGAAGAAGAAAAAAATCAGCTTTAAACAATGGATCCCGTTTTATATCATGGGCCTTCCGGGCCTGATTTATCTGTTCATCAACAACTACCTGCCCCTGGCGGGCCTGCAGATCGCCTTTAAGAATTTCAGCTATTCCAAAGGTATGTGGGCCAGCCCCTGGTGCGGGCTGAAGAACTTCAAGTTCCTCTTCCGCACCGCCGACGCCTGGATCATGATCCGCAACACCCTGCTTTACAACATCTTCTGGATCATCTTGGGCGCCGTTCTGGGCGTCACCGCCGCCATCCTCATCAATGAGGTCGTCGGCAAGCTCAAAAAGAAATTCTATATGACCGCCATCCTCCTGCCCTACCTGATGAGCATGGTCGTCATCGCCTATCTGGTCTACGCCTACCTGTCTCCCACCTCCGGCCTCTTTACCAAGGCGCTGGAGCGCTGGACCGGCAGTGCGCCGGCCTTCTATCAGGAGACCAAGTGGTGGCCCTTCATCCTGACCTTCGTTAATCAGTGGCGGCAGATCGGCTTTGGCATGATCCTGTATATGTCCACGATCCTCGGCATCGACCCCAGCCTCTATGAGGCGGCTACCCTGGACGGTGCCACCCGCTGGCAGCAGCACAAGAAGATCACCATCCCGCTGATGATCCCCACCATCGTCATGCTCTTCATTCTCAGCCTGGGCCAGATCTTCCGCTCCGACTTCGGTCTGTTCTATCAGGTGCCTATGAACCAGGGCTCGCTCTACAGCGTCACCCAGACCATCGACACCTATGTGTACCGCGCCCTGCTCAAGACCAACGACGTGGGCATGTCCTCCGCCGCCAGCTTTGTGCAGTCCGTGGTGGGCTTCATCTTCATCGTCGGCGCCAACAAGGTTGTCAGTCGTCTGGACGAGAACAGCAAGCTGTTCTGATCGGGAGGAAACGCTATGGTTAAAACAAACAAAGGCTGGAACATTTCCGCCAACATCGTCATGGTCCTGCTCAGCTTCCTGGCGCTGGCTCCCTTCGTACTGCTGATCATCGCCTCTCTGACGGATGAGAACGTGGCCATGACCTACGGCTACAGCTACTTCCCGCAGAAGTGGTCCATCTCCGCCTACCAGTACATTGCCAACCAGTCCGCGCGCCTGGGCCGCGCCTATCTGATGACCATCATCGTCACCGCGGTCGGCACAAGCGTCGGCGTGATGATCACCGCGCTGCTGGGCTATATGCTCTCTAACAAGGATCTGCCCGGCCGCGGCCTTCTGAATCTGTACGTGGTGTTCACCATGCTATTCAACGGCGGCTTGGTGCCCACCTACATCATGTACGTCAAGACCTTTGCCATCAAGAACACCATCTTCGGTCTGATCGTGCCGAACCTGCTGTGCTCGGCCTTCCTGGTGATGCTGGTGCGCAACTACTTCGAAAACAGCATTCCCCGGGATCTGTACGAGGCGGCGCGGATCGACGGCGCCAGCGAATTTCAGACCTTCTTCCGCGTGGCGCTGCCCCTGAGTACCCCGATCCTCGCCACCATCGGCCTGATGATGGGCCTGGCCTACTGGAACGACTGGCAGAACGGTCTGTACTATCTCTCTGATCAGAGCGCCAACCTCAAGACCATTCAGAACATCCTCAACGATATCAACACCAATATCGCCTACCTGGCCAGCAACTCGAACGCCAGCGGCGTGAACGTGGCGTCCCTGCCCACCCAGACGGCCCGTATGGCTATCGCGGTGGTGGGCATTCTGCCCATCCTGGTGATCTATCCCTTCTTCCAGAAGTACTTCGCCAAGGGCATCACCATGGGCGCCGTCAAGGGTTGAACCGTTCCAATCCGATCCCACAGCATGAAACATTGAGAAGGAGGCTGCCCTTGCCCAAGCGACGACAAGGCGGCCTCCTTGCTGCATTTTTGCCCCCGTTAACCCATCTGTATTCCTGAAAGGGAGGATACTATGAAAACGATCACCTGTCGGTACGGAACCATTGAAGGTCTGGAGCGGGAGGACTATGCCCTGTTCCTGGGCGTCCCCTATGCCAAGCCCCCGGTGGGGGCGCTGCGCTGGCACCGTCCGCTACCGCCGGAGCCCTGGGAGGGCGTGCGGGAGGCCAAAGCTTTCCCCAATCGCAGCATGCAGGAGGTTCACGAGGACCCCTTTTATGACAAGGAATTCTATGATGAGGCGGCCTACCAGACCCCGGTCAGCGAGGACAGCCTCTATCTGAACATATGGACCCCGGCGAAGAGCACCGGGGAGAAGCTGCCCGTCGCCTTCTGGATCCACGGCGGCGCCTTTATGGGCGGCTTTGGGCATGAGAAGGAGTTTGACGGCGCGGCCTACTGCAGGCGCGGCGTGATCCTCGTCACCGTCAACTACCGCCTGGGGCCCTGGGGCTTCCTGGCGCATCCCGCTCTCAGCGCCGAGGCCGCCGCCGAGGGCGGCCCTGCCGTCAGCGGCAACTACGGCATCCTGGACCAGATCGCAGCCCTGCGCTGGGTGCGCGAAAACATCGGAGCCTTCGGCGGCGATCCCGAAAACATCACGGTCTTCGGCCAGAGCGCCGGCGGCATGAGCGTGCAGACCCTGCTCACAAGCCCGCTGACCCGGGGCATGATCGCACACGCCGTGCTGCAGAGCTGCGTGGGCCTGAGCTATGACCACGATCTCCGCTCCGCCGAGGAGCTGGGCCTCTGGTTTGCCCGCAACGCCGGGGCCGAGAGCCTGGAGGAGCTGCGCTCCCTGACGCCGGAGCAGGTCTTTGCCGCCGCGGGGCCGGTCATCATGGCGGGCTTTCCCACAATGGAGCTGCCCTATACCCCGATCCGGGATGGCTGGGTCCTTACCGAGGGCTATGACCGGGCCATGAACGAGGGCGGCACCCACCCGATCCCCACCATCGTAGGCTCCACGCTCAACGACATCGCCACCGAGCGGGAGGCCGTGGAGAGGGGAGAGCGCGGCAAGGTCTATGCCGGCACCCTGGCCTGGGCCGAGGCGGCGAAAAAGCTGGGCCGCCCCGTCTGGCGTTACGATTTCCGCCGCCAGCTCCCCGGGGACGAGGCGGGCGCTTTCCACTCCTCGGAGCTCTGGTACATGTTCGGCACCCTGGACCGCTGCTGGCGTCCCATGACCGAGGGCGATCACGAGCTCTCGGAGCAAATGCTGGATTACTGGGCCAACTTTATGAAGACCGGCGACCCCAACGGCGAGGGGCTCCCGCGCTGGGAGGCGTTTACGACAATCGGGAACGCCGCCGTGTTCGATGTGAAATGAGAAAAGGAGAACGAAGATGGAGTTTTTGATTCGCAGCGATTGCCCCACCACCGCCCACCGGAAGCACTGGCGCTTCTGCGTCGGTTCCGGCCACGCCACCCTGGCCCTGCGCACGGACTATACCAGACAGCTGAAGTTCATCCACGACACCCTGGGCATTGAGCGGGTCCGCTTCCACGGCATCTTCGGGGACGATATGCGCACCTGCACCGACTTTTCCGAGATCATTCCCTTCCCGGTGAAGGAGCGGATCCTGGAATATAACTTCAACAACTGCGGCGTGGCCTATGACAACGTGCTCGACGCCGGGATGAAGCCCTTTGTGGAGCTGTCCTTCATGCCCAAAAACCTGATGACCCGGGATCCGGAGCGGGTCAAGGAGGGCGGCTTCTTCTACAAGCCCCTCATCGTCCCGCCCGAGGACGAGGAAGCCTGGAAGAACTATATTCAGGCCTTCGTCCGCTTTCTGATCCACCGCTACGGCGCCGAAGAAGTGCGCAGCTGGTACTTTGAGGTCTGGAACGAGCCGGATCTGCCCGGCGCTTTCTGGAACGGCAGCCGGGACGAGTATTTCCGCCTCTATGAGATCACCGCCCGCGCCATCAAGGAAGTGGACCCGGCGATCCCGGTGGGCGGCCCCTCCACCTCCGGCAGCAAGTGGGTGGTCTCCTTCCTGCGCTACTGCAGCGAGCACCAGGTCTCTGTCGACTTCGTCAGCACCCATCAGTATGCCGGCGATCCGCTGGGCGGTGTGGAGACCCAGGGCGACATGGACGAGGCCGGCGGCCCCGGCTTCGACATCGAAAAGCTGATGGCCTCTTTGGCCGAGGGCTTCAGCCGGGCCCTGGAGAGCATGGAGGAGAAAACCGTCCTCAACAGCCTGCGCGCGGCCATGGCGGACAAGAGCGAGATCGAAGACATCCCCAACGACGGGCTGATCCGCAACAGTGCCGTCGTGAAGCAGCAGGCCCAGGGTCTGCCGGTCTATTACACTGAGTGGAACGAAAACGCGGGCTTTTCCTCCTACACCAACGACACCCGCAAGGTGGCGGCCTATGACGTGAAGACCGCCCTGGACATTTCCGAGAATGTGACCGGGTCCTCAATCTGGTGCTTCTCCGATATCTTTGAGGAGTTCCATCCCTTCCCGGAGGAATTCCACGGCGGCTTCGGCATCCTGACGCAAAACGGCATCCCCAAGCCGGTTTACCACGGCATGAAGATGCTCGCGGACGCCGGGGACGAGCGCCTGGATCTCGGCGCGGACGCGACCCTGGGCGAGATCGGCATCGCCGCCTTCCGGAAGGAGAGCGAGATGGAAGTCCTGCTCTTCCGGCAGAAGATGAAGAATCTGGACCTGCCGAAGGAGCCCGCCCGCGTGCGCATCGAACTGCCGGAGAAACCCCGCGAGGTGCTCCTGCGCACGGTGGATGAGGAGCACGGAAACCCGCTGCGCGTCTGGGAGGAGATGGGACGGCCCGTCTCCCTCAACCGGGAAGAGGTGGAAACGATCCGCCTTCGCAGCGCGGTGGAGGACGCGCCCTGCCCCTTTGGCTGGGCGGGCGGCGTTCTGGAACTGAACGCAGAGCTGGGCGTCAATGACCTCTGCTTCTTCCGCATCCTCTTCTAAGCGGAGAAAAGCAGCCTTTCGGCCCCAAAAATAAGAATCATTTTACCCGGAAAGCGGAGATGCTGTTATGAAATTACTCGATCCGGACTCCAAACTCTATCAGATCCTCAGCACGGCGGCCAGCTTCATCGCCCTGAACATTCTGTGGCTGCTCTGCTCGGCGCCGCTGCTGACCGCCGGGGTCTCTACCGCCGCGATGTACACGATCACCCGCAAGATGGCCCGGCACGAGTATCCCACCGTCCTTCCGGATTTCTTCAAGGCCTTCCGGGATAATTTCAAAAAAGGCATGCTGGCGGGGCTGGTGATGCTCTTCCCGCTGTTGCTGCTGGTGCTGTACCTGTTTCTGGGTCTCTCCGGCGGCATGGAGGGGCACACCCTGCTCCGCGGCCTCAGCTGGGTGGCCGCGGCGGTGATCGGCGTGTTCAACTCCTACCTCTGGCCCCTGCTGGCCTGGTATGAAAACAGCCTGGGCAACAGCCTGAAAAACGCGGTGCTGTTGCCGCTGAGCAATCCCTTCATCGCCCTGGCGGTGACGGCGCTGAACCTGCTGCCGGTGTATCTGCTGCTGCGGCATACCTATGTGTTTTTGCGCATCAGCTTTCTCTGGCTGGTGGCGGGCTTTGCGCTCACCGCCTTCGTCAACACCCAGCTGCTGCGCCTGCAGTTTCGCCATGTGACCCGGGAGGACGTGTAAGCGGCCTGCCTGAAACGATACAAGGAGGATAACGATGGCTTTTTCAAAGGATTTTCTCTGGGGCGCGGCCAGCGCCGCCCCTCAGATCGAGGGCGCCTGGAACGAGGACGGCCGGGGCGAGTCCATCTGGGACACCCTGGTGCACGAGGGCGGGCACGTCAAGCACGGCGAGAACTGCGACGTTGCCTGCGACCACTACCACCGCTGGAAGGAAGACGTGGCGATCATGAAGGAGCTGGGGCTCAAGAGCTACCGCTTCTCCGTCAGCTGGTCCCGGGTGCTGCCCGAGGGCACCGGCCGGGTCAACGAAAAGGGCCTGCAGTTTTACCGGGATCTTTGCGACGCGCTGATCGAGGCGGGCATCAAGCCCCTGGTCACGCTCTACCACTGGGATCTGCCCACGGCGCTGTACAAAAAGGGCGGCTGGAAAAATCCGGAGAGCCCCCGCTGGTTCGAGGAATACGCCGAGCTGGTGTCCAAGGCGCTTGGCGATCGCGTATACGGCTGGATGACCTTCAACGAGTTTCAGGTCTTTGTGGGCCTGGGTATGATGATCGGTATGCACGCCCCCTTTGAACGAAACGACACCGACACGCTCATCGGCGTGACGAAAAACCTGCTGCTGGCCCACGGCCGGGCGGTCACGGTGCTGCGGAAAAACTGCCCCGGCGCTCTGGTGGGGCTCGCGCCCACCGGCGACTGCTACCTGCCGAAGGACGATTCCCCCGAGGCGGTGGAGGAGGCCCGGCGGCGCTCCCTGTCCATCCGGGACAAGCTCTTCATGTCCAACACCTGGTGGGCGGATCCGATTTTTCTGGGGCGCTATCCCGAGGAGGCGGAAGAACTCTTCGGCGAGCGGATGTACCGCCTGAGCAAGGAGGAGTGGGCCTCCGTGTCCCAGAAGCTGGACTTCTACGGCTACAACTGCTACCAGGGCACCATGGACTACCCTCCCCCGGCGGACGGCTATGACAACTACGGTTATCAGGGCTGCCCCAAGACGGCCTTCGGCTGGAACTTCACGCCCCAGGCCCTGTACTATTCCAGCAAGTTCTGGTACGAGCGCTACGGTCTGCCGGTGCTGATCACCGAGAACGGCTACGCCGGGACCGACCACGTGATGCTCGACGGCAGGGTCCATGACCCCCAGCGGCAGGACTTCCTGCACCGTTATCTGCTGGAACTCAAGCGTGCCGTGGACGAGGGCATTCCCGTGCTGGGCTATCAGTACTGGAGCATCATGGACAATTTTGAGTGGGCCGACGGCTACGATCCCCGCTTCGGCCTGGTCTATGTGGACTATCACAACAACTGCGAACGCACGGTCAAGGACTCCGCCCTGTGGTATCGGGACGTGATCGCCGCCAACGGCGAGAACCTGTGAGCCCTGGCGCAATCACTAAGAGAAATGGAGGTTCAATCATGAGCAAGTATTACTGCAACCCACTGAATTTACCCTATAAATACAACTTTCAGAAGCCCAACATGCCGGGTCTGGGAGAGGCAAAGCTCTCGGTCTACCGGGAGGCGGCCGACCCCACGCTGGAGCTGTTCAAGGGGCGCTACTATCTCTTCCCCTCCATGACCCGGGGCTTTTATGTCTCGGACGACATGGTGGACTGGGAGTATCATCCGCTGAATGCGCCGATCCCGGTCTTTGACTATGCGCCGGACGTGCGCGCGGCGGGGGACTATCTCTACTTCTCCGCCAGCAAGCGCAGCGAGCCCTGCGATTTCTATCGCACGAAAGACCCTCTCGGCGGCGAGTGGGAGCAGATCAAGGGAACTTTCCCCTTCTGGGACCCGGACCTCTTTGTGGATGACGACGGCCGATTTTACTTTTATTGGGGCTGCTCCAACATCACGCCCATCTGGGGCGTGGAGTTGGACCCCCAGACCATGCGTCCCATCGGAGAAAAGCAGGTCATGTTCACCATGGACAACAAGACCCGGGGCTATGAGCGCATCGGTATGGATCACGTGAGCCCCAAGGCGGGGCTGGACATCGAGGCCGAGACCGAAAAACTGTTTCAGGGCCTGATGCAGATGCCCGCGGAGCTGCGGGCCAAGGAGGGACTCACCGACG
>CAMNKQ010000054.1 GCA_946542465.1 uncultured Clostridia bacterium
AAGCTTTTTATGACCACCAGCCGAGCTGGTGGTTGCTTGTCTCTAAAGAGCCAATGCATAGAGGACGGAGATCCCTCTCCGTCCTCTATTTTTATAGTATAGCAGTAATTTTACCAGACACAGATCCGATTCTCCGGCGCCAGATACATCCGGTCGCCCGGCTGGATGCCAAAGGTCTCGTAGAATTCCTCGAACTGCTGCACCGTCACGTTTGTGCGCAGATAGGACAGCGGATGGCTGTCATACTGCAGGGAGATGTACTCCGCCTGCTGGCTGGTGAGCGTCCGCCACAGCTTGGCATACTGGCGGAAGAACAGCTCATAGTCGAAATCCGGAACCGTCTTGGCGATACCGAGCATGCACTTGAGACCGGCCATGTCGGCGATGGCCTCCGTCTGGATGTTGCTGCCTTTCACCATGGTGCGGCCGAAGGCCTTGATGCCGTCGTAATAAGCGGCCAGGTGTTCGGCCCGGGCAGTGAAGGCGCTGTAGTCCTCCTCCGTCCACCAGTTGCGCAGATCCCCGTTTGCGTCAAACTGGGCGCCGTTGGTGTCGAAGGCGTGGGAGATCTCATGCCCGATGACCGCGCCGATGCCGCCATACAGCTCCTCGTCGCTCATATCCTCGCGGTAGAAATCGCCGCCCAAAATACCCAGCAGAATGTTGATGGAGTTGTCCTGGGGATTGTAATAGGCGTTGCACGCCAGCGTGCTCATAAGCCAGTAGCCACGGTCCACGGGCTGATTCGTCAGGGCCACATCCTGCTCCAGTTCATACTCGCTGAGCATCTTCACGCACTCGCGCAGAGACAGGCCAGAGAGATCCACATCGGAATAGTCTTTCCATTTTTCCGGATAGGCCACGTTGACCGTGATGCGATCCAGCTTCTCCAACGCCGCCTCCCGGGTCTCATCCGAGAGCCAGTCCGTCTCGGCCAGCATCTGGCGATAATACGCGAGCACGTCTTCGCACACGCCCGTGATCCGCTCCTTGACTTCGTCGGCGTCATAGCGCTCCAGGTAGCAGCGCTCCAGAGGCTCAGCAAGCCAGGAAGAAACAAACTGATAGGCATACTCCTCATCGGAGAGCTTGCCCTGAGAGCCCATCGCGGCGTTCTGCAGATCCAGCATGGTGTTGAAGCTGTCCTGATCCACATAATTGGACTGCCCGATCACATACTTGATGAGCATGCAGCTCTTCATCCCCGGGAGATTCTCCTCGGTAAAGACCTCGCTCAGTTTTTCCAGATAGGCCGGTTCCTCCACCAGGAGCTTCTCCGCCTCCCCATAGCCGTAAGAGCTGATCAGCCGCTCCAGCGGGAAGTTCGGCGCGAGGGCGACGGCGTCCGCCATGCTGTACTCGTTGTTGATCTTCTGGAGATAATCGGGGCTCATCTGCTCGTCCGCCGTCATACAGACGGAAGCCAGCTTGGCCTCAAAGGCGATGGCCTCGTCAAAGCGTTTTCCCGCCTCCTGCTTGGAGTAGCCCAGCTTTTCCAGCATAGCGGTGCTGCCCTTCTTATACACATCGCTTAGCAGACGGCCGACAACGCTTTTGTTCACATACTCGCCGGGATCCTGCAGCAGGAAGCCGCTGTCGCTGAGATCGAGGATGTAGCGGGTCGCGTCGTTGAGGGAGGCGGTGTTCTCCATGCTGACAAAGCGCGGCACCTGGTAGGAACGCTCCCTATCGCAGAGAAAGTCGCTCAGCTCCTCGATGCTCGTCAGGGCCTCAATCGCCTCCACCGTGGGTCGGAGCGGCTCCACACCGGCCGCGTTGCGCGCATCCCAATCCAGATAGGCCGCGTAGAAATCGCGGATCAGATCGGCGTTGTGGCCCTCCAGTTCCTCGTCCTCGAACAGAGCTCTGGCCTTGGCGTCGGTCTCCAGCTGCACTTCCAGGAAGGGGCTGCTCGAGGTATAGCCAGCGGGGATCTCGCTTGTGGAGAGCCAGTCGTAGTTGACAAAAAGATGGAAGTCCTCCGCCGGGGATGTGCTCATCCCGGCCTTGATGTTGGCCTGCAGGTCGGTGTCCGCCCAAGGCTCTCCGCCGCCGGGCTTGCCCATCATCAGCCGCTGCCCAAAGAGCAGGAAGGCGCCCGCGGCCAGTACCAGCACCAGCAGAACGATGCCGATCCCAATCAGCCATTTTTTTGCTTTCTTGGGCTGGCGTGCTTTCTTTTCTTCACCCATAGTGATATCTCTCCTGTTCGGTATAGATTTCCCTGGGAAAGTATAGCATTCCGCCCCCGCCTTGTCCAGCCGAAAAGCGGGAAAAGCAGGAATAGACGTAGGAGCGGGGAGACTTGTTTGCATGTTTCGCTTGCGGGAGACGCGAAACATCATAGAATCGACCAGTTTTTGAACTGGCCGATGAACGCCTCACCGGGGCGTTCGATTGTGATTCAAGTCTCCCCCTCTAATACCCAAAAAGACAGGAGGCTCTTTTGAGCCTCCTGTCTTTTTGGTCGGAGTGGGGAGACTTGAACTCCCGGCCTCTTGGTCCCGAACCAAGCGCGCTACCAGCTGCGCTACACCCCGAAACAGCTTTTATATTATAATGACAGCACATACAATTGTCAAGAGGAAAAATCGAAGATCGCTGCCGGCCAAAAAATCGAAGATCGCTGCCGGCCCGGAATAGGAAAGACGCGGCGCAGCATCGGCGTCGCGTCTTTCCGTTACGGCTGTAAAATGAACTCTTTTCCGTTTAGGCCTTTTCCAGACCGCCCTCAAACTTACGGAGGATCTTTTTCGTCTCTGTGGCCATGTCCAGGATGGCTTTCTTTTCCTCCACGGAGCAATCCAGGAACAACTCCTCCAGCTCATAGGCTTTGATCTGCGTGAGCGCAGGCGTGTCCAGCTGCAGCAGCGCATCCGCCGAAATCTGCAATGTCTCCGCAATACGGGAAAAAATCAGAATGCTGAAGTGCGTCTTCCCCAGCTCGATCGCGCTCAAATGTGCGGCCGAAATCCCCACCCGGTTTGCCAACTCGCTCTGACTGATGTTCTTTCTCTTTCTCGCTTCCACGATTCGTGCGCCGAGATCCCGAAGCAACTGTTTCTCTCTGCTTTCTCTCTTGTTCTCCATTTTCATCCCATCCTCAAAGCTGTCAGGTGTCATCTTCAAGACGACACTCTGACATTTCAACTTATCGAATTATATCACAGTTTTTTTCTCATGTGTCGCGCTTTACCAAATCCGCGTTTTTTTATGTAAAAGCGGTTGCCCTCGTTTTGAATATTCTTGCAGAATCTGTTTCCTCTTTTGATCTTAATTATTTTTTAACAAATATTCTTGCACACAGCGACATAATATGCTATATTTTTTTATGTATTCTCCCGTTCCGTATTGACTCGCCTTGTCCGATAAAAAAGGAGCTTGCCCCATGCTTCAGTTTGCACTCTGCGATGATAACGAACAACAACTGCAGGATACCGCTTCCGCTATTATCGATCTGCTGCCGCCCGGCATTGTGGAAATCACCAGCTTTTCGACGCCGTCCCAACTGCTTGACCGGATCGATCAGGACGGCTTTCAGCCCGATCTGGCGCTTCTCCCCATTACGTTGTCGGAGATGAGCAGCTCTGCGCTCGCCGCGCAGCTGAATCGCCGCCTTCCCGATTGCCGCATCGTCTTCGTCTGTGCCCGCCGGGACGCGTCCACGGGCGATCCCGCGGCTCCCCGCCTTTGGTTCTCCATTCAGAACGATTGTCCGGGGAGTTTGCGGCCTCTTCTGGGGCAGTCTGTTTCCTGGCTCCTGCCGGGAAAGGCCGGAAGTCTGCTTCTCGGCTTCAAAGGCAAAACGCTGGTTGTTCCGACGTATGAGGTGCTGTATCTGGAGCGGGAAAACCGCAAGATCCGGGTTGTCTGCGAACAGACAAGCTACCTGGTCTCCCAAAGCCCGGCAAAGCTGATCCCCGAGGTTCTCAGCCGGCACATTGTCCGCTGCCATCAGGGCTATTGGGTAAACCTCTCCAAGGTCCGTTCTGTGGAGAAAAATGAGTTTGTTCTGGCCAGCGGAACGCGCATCCCCATCAGCCGCAGCCAGCGGGAGCAGGCGCTCCAGGCATTTTACGCCTTTTACGGACGGGAATAAACGAACATGGATCAAATCCGCAGGTTCTCAGAGCCTGCGGATTGTTGCTGTTTATCAAAAAAACGTGACATTTTTGCGCTGCTGTGGTATGCTTGACAAGACGCCCATTGAACGAAACTGTCACCATAAGGAAGTAAGGATCATGCACGAATTGTCAACCATCCATTACGTCATTGACACCGTGGAGAAGCTGGCCGTGGAAAACCAGCTCACAAAGATCGGCTCGGTCACCCTGGAGGTGGGCGAGGTCAGCGGCATCATCCCCCATTTTCTCAGCGATTACTGGGAATATGCCAAGAAGAAAACCACCTATCTACAGGACGCGGAGCTGAAAATCGAGACGATCCATGCTGTCACCTATTGCCAGGACTGCGGGAAGACCTATTCCACGCTGGAATATGCCAAGATCTGCCCCTACTGCAAAAGCGAGAACACCTTTCTTGTCACCGGCAACGAATACATCATCAAAGAAGTCGAAGCGATGTAACACGCGGGCCGCTGTGAAACGCAGCGGTCCGTTTTTTTTCGAAGGAAACGAAGACTGAAGGAGGATCTTTTATGGAGAGCATTCGCGATAAAATGAACAGCCTGAACACCGATAACCAGGCCGCACAGCGTGACAAAACCATCATCCGCACCAGCATCATCGGCATTCTGGCCAATGTTTTTCTGGCCGGCTTTAAAGCCGCCGTCGGCCTGTTTGCCCATTCCATCGCCATCGTGCTGGACGCGGTCAACAACCTCTCCGACGCGGCCTCCTCTCTCATCACCATCGTGGGCACCAAGCTCGCCGGACGGGAGCCGGATCGCAAGCATCCCTTCGGCTACGGCCGCATCGAGTATCTGACCGCCATGATCATCTCGGTCATTGTCCTCTACGCCGGCATCACATCCTTTACCGAGTCGGTCAAGAAGATCCTCCACCCAGACACGCCGGACTACAGCACCGCCGCGCTCGTGATCGTCGCGGTGGGCGTGGTGGTCAAGATCCTGCTGGGCCGCTATGTCAAGGGCGTGGGTGAAAAGGTCAAGTCCGATTCCCTCGTCAATTCCGGCGAGGACGCCCGGCTCGACTCCATCATCTCCGCCTCCACTCTGGTGGCCGCGGTGATCTTCCTGTTGACCGGTCTCTCCCTGGAAGCCTGGCTCGGCGCGGTGATCTCCCTTGTCATCATCAAGTCCGGCGTGGAAATGCTGCGTGAAACTCTCTCCCGGATCCTCGGCGAGCGGGCCGATGCCCAGTTAGCCCGGGACATCAAGGCGACCGTGCTCTCCTTCCCCGGCGTCAGCGGCGCCTATGACCTGATCCTCAACAACTACGGCCCGGACACCTTTAACGGTTCCGTGCACATCGAGGTGCCGGACACTACCTCCGCCGGCGATCTGGACGAACTGATCCGCTCCATTACCCTGGCTGTTCTCGCCAAGCACCACGTGATCCTTACCGCCATCGGCGTCTATTCGGTCAACACCCATGACGACCAGGCCGCCCACATGCGGGATCAGATCAAAGAAAAGATCCTCGCCCGGGAGCATGTGCTGCAGATGCACGGCTTCTACGTGAACGAAGAGAAGAAGACCATCCGTTTTGACGTGGTCATCAGTTTTGACGCCCCCGACCGCCACGCGGAATATGCGGAGATCTGCCGCATCGTGTCCGAGCTCTATCCCGACTATACCCTGCAGATCGCCATGGACACCGACTTCAGCGAATCGGAATAAAGGAACGAAACTGCCATGCCGCAACAACAAAAGCAGCCCGACCGCATTGAAGTGCGCGGCGCCCGGGTACACAATCTGAAAAACATCGACGCGGATATTCCGCTCCATAAGATCGTGGGCATCGCCGGTGTCTCCGGCTCCGGCAAATCCTCGCTGGCCCTGGGCGTTTTGTACGCCGAGGGCTCCCGGCGCTATCTGGAATCTCTCTCCACCTATACCCGCCGCCGCATGACCCAGGCGGCCAAGGCCCAGGTGGACGAGCTGCGCTATGTGCCCGCCTCCCTGGCCCTGCACCAGCGTCCCGGCGTCCCTGGGATCCGCAGCACCTTCGGCACGGGGACCGAGCTTCTCAACAGTCTCCGCCTCATGTACTCCCGCCTGGCCAGCCATCGCTGTCCCAACGGGCACTATATCCCGCCGACCCTGAACGTGGCGGCGGAAAAAGAGATCCGCTGTCCGGTCTGCGGGGAACTTGTCATCGCCCCCGGAGCGGAAGAGCTCGCCTTCAACAGCGCCGGCGCCTGCCGCCGCTGCGACGGAACGGGCGTCATCCGCACGGTGGACGAGTCCACGCTGGTGCCGGATGAATCTCTCTCCATCGACGAGGGGGCCGTCGCCCCCTGGCAGACGCTGATGTGGTCGCTGATGAAGGACATTGCCCGGGAAATGGGCGTGCGCACCGACGTGCCCTTCCGGGATCTGACGCCGCAGGAGCGGGAGATCGTCTTTCACGGTCCGGCGGAGAAGAAGCGCATCATCTATCAGAACCACACCACCGGCGCCGCCGGGGATATGGATTTCACCTATTTTAACGCCACCTATACGGTGGAAAACGCCCTGGCCAAGGTCAAGGACGAAAAAGGCCTCAAGCGGGTCGAAAAGTTTCTCAAACAGAGTGTCTGCCCCGACTGCGGCGGCACGCGGCTCTCCGAGGCGGCCCGGGCTCCCCTGCTGCGCGGCATCTCTCTGGCCGAGGCCTGTCAGATGACGCTGGCCGATCTGGTGGACTGGGTAGAGGGCGTCCCGGCCTCTCTGCCCGAGGAGATGCGCCCCATGGCAAAGAGCATCTGCGAATCCTTTTTGCACAACGCCAAGCGTCTCATGGAGCTGGGTCTCGGCTATCTCACCCTGGATCGGGAATCCTCCACTCTCTCCAACGGCGAGCGGCAGCGGATGCAGTTGGCCCGCGCCGTGCGCAACCGCACCACCGGCGTCCTCTATGTGCTGGATGAACCCTCCATCGGCCTGCACCCGGCCAATCTGGAGGGCGTTGTCGGCGTGATGGAGGATCTGATCGCCGACGGCAACTCCATCGTCCTCGTGGATCACGACACCAACATTCTCTCCCGCGCCGACTGGCTGCTTGAGATGGGGCCGGGCGCGGGCGCTTCCGGCGGCAGAATCCTGGCACAGGGCAGCGTGGAGAGCCTTATTGCGGATCCCGCCTCCCGCATCGGCCCCTATCTCTCCGGGAAAGCCTCTGTCCGCTCCCGGCCGAAGCTCGCGCGGGATGCGCTCTTTTCCCTGGGCACGATCCATCTCTCCACCGACGCGATCCACACCGTTCAGCCGCTGGAGGTGGCGATCCCCCGGGGCCGCCTCACCGTGGTGACCGGCGTCTCCGGCTCCGGCAAGACGACCCTGATTCTGGAGAGCCTGGTGCCCGCGCTGGAGGCCATGACCCACGGGAAGAAGCTGCCCGCCCATATCAAGTCCGTTGAGGCCGAGGGTATTCATCAGGTCAAGCTCATCGACGCCACGCCCATCGGCATCAACATCCGCTCCACCGTGGCCACCTATGCCGATGTGCACGACGAGCTGCGGAAGGTCTATGCCCGCACGCCCGACGCCAAACGGCAGGGACGGAAAGCGGGCGACTTCTCCTATAACACCGGCTGCCTCCGCTGCCCGATCTGCGACGGTACCGGCTCGATCAGCCTGGATGTGCAGTTTCTCCCGGATGTGGACATCCCCTGCCCCGATTGCCGCGGCTCCCGCTATGGCCGGGAGGCCGGGCTGATCCGCCGCGCTTCAAAGCAGGGCGGACCGGCCTATTCTCTGCCGGAGCTCATGGATATGAGCGTGGACGAAGCCCTGGCCGCCTGCGCCGATCTGCCGCTGGTGGCGCGCCGCCTGCAGGTTTTGCACGACCTCGGTCTGGGTTATCTCACCCTCGGTGAGGAGACGCCCAGCCTCTCCGGCGGCGAGGCCCAGCGTCTGAAGCTGGCCAGTGAGATGGGGCGCGGTCAATCCGACACCGTCTTTGTCTTTGACGAGCCGACCATCGGCCTGCACCCGGAGGACGTGGAGACTCTGCTGGCGGTGTTCCGCCATCTGATCGACTGCGGCGCCACGGTCATCGTCATCGAACACGACCTGGATCTCATCCGCAACGCGGATTATCTGATCGACATGGGGCCCGGCGGCGGTGTCCACGGCGGACGCATCCTCGCCGCCTGTACGCCGGAGGAGCTCTGTAAGAATCCCGAGAGTCTCACCGGGAAATACTTGAAAGCCTATCTGGAACACTAACACACAAGGCACCGCGAATGTGAACGCGGTGCCTTGATTCTATCTGGGTTCTTATTCGGTTCGCAGGGCTTCGACCGGATCCTTCTTGGCCGCCAGGCCCGAGGGGATCAGGCCGGCGATGAAGGTCAGCACCACGCTGATGATGACCAGTCCCGCCCCGCCCACGGGCGGGAGCGTGGAATTGAGGGCGAGAATACCGGTCAGGTCATGGACGATGATGTTGATGGGGATGTTCAGAAGCAGGGTCATGCCGATGCCGATGGCCCCGGCGAAGAAGCCGATGATAAAGGTCTCCGCGTTGAAGACACGGGAGACGTCCCTCTTGGAGGCACCGATGGCGCGGAGGATGCCGATCTCCTTGGTGCGCTCCAGGACGCTGATATAGGTGATGATGCCGATCATGATGGAGGAGACCACCAGCGAGATGGCCACAAAGGCGATCAGCACGTAGCTGATGACCTTGATGATGGTGGTGATGGAGCTCATCAGCAGCGCCACCATGTCGGTGTAGCTGATTTGATCGTCCTCATCCACACTCTCGTTATAGTGCTCGATCGCCTCACCGATGGCGTCCTTGTTTTCAAAGGTGGAGGCATAGATGTTGATAATACTGGGGCTGTCCAGATCCGCATAGCCCAGCTTTTTGAGCGTATCCTTTAAGGTGTTGCTGGAGAAGACCGGCGGCATGGCATTGTCATAAACCCAGAGGTAGTCCTCATCGTCCATGTCCAGCAGTTCGAAGTCCTTGGCGAGCTCTGCCTCCGGCACCTGCCGGTACAGCTCCGCCATCTGGGCGGCGTACTGGGTCTTGATCTGATCGGTGACCATCTGCTTGATATAGTTGAAGAGCATGTCATCGTCCATCTTGGAGAGCATGGAGCTGTACTCGGGGTAATTCTCCAGCACCATCTTCTCGATGTCCTCCCGGGTGGTGCCCTCCAGCTGCTCATCCAGCAGCTCGCTCAGGTATTCGTCCGAAGGCTCGCTCATAAACTGGACGTAGATGTCGGCGATCGTCGCCGTGTCCGCCCCGGCCAGATAGTCCTTGGCGGCGTTGATCTTCTTGGTATTGGTCAGGGTCTCGTCCTCCCGATCCAGGAAGGGCAGGCCGGTGAAGACCTCATGGGTCGGGTCCTGCAGCTGTTTTTTGACCAGCTCCTTCTCCGCCGTCTCCGTCAAAATATGCTCCACCAGCGCATGGGTATAGCCCACCGCGCCGGTCATGTTGGCGCTGACCGCGTCGTCATTCTGGCGGATCACGCCCACGATCTTCACTTCCAGACCGTTGTTGTACAGCGTACGCAGGCCCAGCTCTTCCTCGCTCAGGTCGATGTACTCCCCTGACTCCTCATCCAGGCTGTATTTGTCGGCGGCGTAGACGTAGCGGAAGCTCATCTGGCAGATCTCTTCGTAGCTCCAGCTCTCCAGCTCCGTGTCCATGGCCTCGGCGGACATGAGCGCGTCCATGTTCTCCGCAATGGAGTCTGTCGCTTTCAGGCCCAGGGAGTAGAGCACCAGATCGGAGATCTCATTGTTTTCATTGACGATCAGCACGACCTCGTCAAAGCTGCGTGGCCAGCGGCCATAGAGCACGTCGTACTGCTTTTCCAGGAGGGGATTAATGAGCTCCCCTTCCTCGCCGGGCAGCATCTCCTGCCAGATATCCAGGGTGGAGAACATCTGTCCATAGGTGGAAAAATAGCTGGTATAGTCGCCGCCGAAGGAGGCGGACATGGCCGTCTGCATGATCTGCACGGCGTCGGTCTTGCCGATGTGGCCGTTCACGTCCTCGGCGTAGGGGGTCATATCCACGTCGTAGGAGTACTGCACCGAGCTGAGATAGGGCGCGACCTCGCTGTCCTCCCGCTCCAGCCACTCCTTGAAGGCCCGCAGGTTGTTGGTCTCCGCATCGGCCGTGACGAAGGAATTGATCATATCGTAGAGGACGGAGCTGGAATAGACCGCGTCCTTGTCGTGCTTTTTCTCCGCCGCCTCGGCCTGCACGCCCATGAGGGAGGTCATCATGCTGGTCATATCCACGGCCTCGGCCTGGATGGTGATGGGATAGCTGGAGAGCGTGTCCTCCTGCACCTTGTCGATGTAGTTCTGGATACCGTTGGAGAGGGACATAATCAGGGCGATGCCGATGATGCCGATGCTGCCGGCAAAAGCCGTGAGCAGCGTCCGGGCCTTTTTGGTCATCAAATTATTGGTGGAGAGCGCCAGGGCGGTAAAGAAGCCCATGGAGGTCTTTTTCTGCTTTTTTCCACGGACGGCTTCCTCGGTCACACCGGAATCGTAGGGATCGCTGTCATCC